>JBAYJY010000140.1:0-11952 GCA_041664945.1 bacterium
AATGGGCAGGGAATTGCACAGGATAATCACGCCCGAACGCTTTTATGAGGCGCACAAAATGGGATTCGCCCATTTTCAGAAAAGCGGAAAAGGAGCCGCCATCGGCCAAACGCTTGAACTTCCTGCAATAAGAAAAGACGGATCCGAGTTTCCGATTGACCTTTCGCTGGCGGCGATACATCTCGATAACGGCTGGGGCGCTGTTGGTCTTGCGCGCGATATTACTGATCGTAAAAATGCCGAAATCGAGTTGAAAGCATCGGAAGAGAAATACAGGAATCTCATGGAAAATATCAGCGTCGGCGTGACGATGATCAACCCGGCAATGGAAATTGTCACGATGAATAAGCAAATGAAGGAATGGAATCCCAATGTGACTTTGTCCGAAATACCGGTATGTTATAAATCATTTAACCAGCCTCCACGCGAAGACATCTGCCCTTATTGCCCGACTGTAAAAACATTAAAAGATGGAGAAATTCACAAGTCGGTGACGAGCACGCCAACGCCAAACGGCATAATGAATTTCAAAGTCGTCTCATCTCCGATAAAAAACAACGAGGGCGCCGTTGTAGCGGTAATCGAGTTCGTTGAAGACATCACGAGCGAATATAGGGCGGAGGAAATGAAAAACCATCTCGCCTCTATCGTGGAAAACACGGATGAAGCCATAATAGGGGAAACTGTCGACGGCACGATTATAAGCTGGAACAGCGGCGCGAAAAAACTCTACGGCTACACTGAAGAAGAAGTAAAAGGCGAAAACATTTCCATCATCGTTCCTGACGCGCAGAAAACTAAAATTGAAGAAATCATAAATAACACCAAAAACGGAGTTAAAGTCGAACGACATGAAACGCAACGCAAAACTAAAGAAGGCGATATAGTAGATGTCCTTCTAACAGTTTCTCCAATTAAAGACACTGAAGGCGCTATCATCGGCGCATCTTCCATATCTCACGACATTTCAGAAAAAAAGAAACTCGAACGGATGAAAGACGAGTTCATCTCTACCGTATCCCACGAACTTCGCACACCGCTGACTTCCCTGCGCGGCTCGCTCGGGTTGCTTGTCGGCGGGGTGATGGGAGTAATGGAGCCTGAAATTCAAGGCCTTCTCGAAATCGCCCACAATAATACAGACCGGCTGGTGCGGCTTATCACAGATATGCTCGACCTTCAAAAAATCGAATCCGGCCGCATTCAAATGAGATTCGGAAACACAGACCTCGGAGAACTCGTTTTCAAAAGTGTCGAGGAAATGTCGGCATTCGCGAACGACAACAATGTTAAAATCGTTTCTGACATACCTAAGCTTTCAGTGGTCGCCGACCCGGATCGAACAATACAGGTTCTCGACAACCTGATTTCAAACGCAGTCAAATTCTCGCCGATTGATTCTGAAGTGCATATCTACGCCGAGCATCTCAACGGAAGCGTCACGCTATGTGTCAAAGACAGCGGCCCGGGTATTCCCGCTGAATTCGAGCAGCGTATATTCCAGAAATTCCAACAGGCGGATTCATCTTTGACAAAACAAAAAGGCGGCACCGGCCTTGGCCTTGCAATTTGCAAAGCCATTGTTGAAGGACATGGCGGAAAAATATGGTATGAGTCGGCTTCCGGAAGCGGTACGACTTTTAAATTTACTCTGGAAACAGTAAAAACGACGGCTTCATCAAACGAATGCGCCGCCTCTGAACGCGGGACTTTCGCCAAAGAAAAACGTTTGCTTCTTATCAATGACAATGAAGAATTTCTGCATCTTTTGAAAAGCGTGCTTTCGAGAAGCGGGTATCTAATCGACATCGCCAATGACGCGCTCAGCGCTATGAAACTGGCGGAGGAAAATAAACCTGACACGATTATACTCGACGTCGAATTGCCCGACCGGTCCGGATTCGACATGCTCATGCAACTGAAAGAAAACGAAAATTTCCGGGATGTGCCTGTAATAATACTCAGCGCGAAAGGCCCTAAGGATTACAAACATGTGCTGATGCCACCGGTTCTCGACTGGCTGTATAAGCCGGTCGATATGGACCGGCTTTTCAGGGCGCTCGAAAACTCCGCCGGAACTGATAAAACACCCACGTTGCTCGTTATTGACGATGACATAGATCTTCAGAAATTCCTGAAAGTCGCTTTCGAATCCAAAGGAATATGCGTAAAAACCGCTTCGAGCGGCCGCGAAGGAATCGAAATCCTTAAAAGCGTCAGACCCGACTTGATAATACTCGACATAATGATGCCGAACGGCGACGGATTCTTTGTGGCAGGCGCCATGCGCGAAAAACCGGAACTTTTTCAGATTCCGGTAGTCATATATTCCGCAAAAGAACTGTCAGCCGCGGAGAAAGAAAAGCTGTCTCTGTTCAAAACCGAGTTCTACACTAAACTCAAAATACCCGAAGATATATTCACAAACCAGATTCATCAAATGGTTAAGAGCTTAGTTGATTACAAAAATAAAACTTCATTGGCGAGGTGACCCATGTCTCCGAAAAAAATCCTGTTGATTGACGATGAACACGACATAAGAATCGTGGCGGGACTCAGCCTTCGGCGGGTTGGCAAATTCGAGGTTGCCACAGCGGAAAACGGCGAAGAAGGGCTTGTGAAAATTAAAGCCGACCCTCCGGACCTGGTGCTGCTGGACATGATGATGCCGGGCATGGACGGCCTGACTGTTTTTGACAGAATATTAGCCGACCCGCTGACTAAAAACATCCCGGTTATTTTCCTCACCGCCCGCGTTCAGGCGACGGAAAAGGAAAAATACATCGCTCGCGGCGCTCGCGGCGTCATTGAAAAACCCTTCAATCCCATGTTGATTTCTCAACAGGTCTTAGACCTGCTTCCTGAGCGCGAAACTGTTATATCTGCTGCCATCTGAGATATTGTCACATAACGTATAATAGGAGGCCGAATATGTTAACCTTAAGCAAATCAGTGATGCGTAACGACACTTACAGCGTGGAAATTTCCCGCGATCATTTGTCGGCGACACTAAAACTCAATCCGGTGGAAACGCCGTCGGTTGAAGACGTGATAACGACGCTAAACACGTTGAAAGTGATCCAGGGCGTCAAAACCGTGAGCGAGATCGCAGCGTTTCTTAAAGAGCCGGCGCGTCATGGATTCGAATATATCGTGGCGGAAGGCAATCCATTCACTATCGGAGCTATCGGCGCAATCGAATTCAAAGTGGATTTTCATCCCGGTTGCGCATCAGGGTTCGGTGAAAATTTCACGCCGTGGAACGGATCGCTCGCATTGCCCGACGCGCCTACTGTTGTTACAAAAGGAGAAGCCCTTGCGGAAAGAAAGCTGCCGGAAAAAGGAGCGAGCGGAATCACTGTGTTCGGCGAAACAATTCAGGGCGAATGGGGAATGGACGCCGGCATCAGAAACGGAGCGAATGTCGGCTTATCCGATGACGACACGAAATTCATAGCGCTCACGGATGGCGTGCCGGTATTGAGGGAAGATATTCTGAGCGTATTGCCACTTCTTACGATTGATGGCGATCTGTATCCGGAGCAAGGCAAAATTAAGCATGACGGCATCGTGCTTGTAAAAGGAAACGTATATGACAGGTCCTCAATAACAGCTACCGGCGATGTGATCGTAAACGGCTCGATACACAATTCATCCGTTCGGGCAGCCGGCAACATAGTTTGCGGCGGAGACATAATCGGCGGCGGACACAGAACTATCACCGCCGGCGGGTTCATAATAGCCAACAATATCAACAATGCCTCCGTTGAATCGCAGAAAGACATCGTGGCCGAAGAGCAAATTATTAGAAGTTCTGTTTGCGCGAACGGCCGGGTAGCGACAAAAAAAATCGCCGGCGGCACTATCATCGCCCGCGAAAGCATCGCCGCCGAATGCATCGAGAACGAAGGCGCTCAGTCCGCGGACCTGATGGCGGGGTTCCACTACAAAATCCAGAAAGCTTATAAGAGTTCGATTGACGAGCTTCGCGCTGTGCAAAAGGAACTCGCCGCATTCCAGCGGGAATATGAAGACGCGTCGAAACGATCCAAGCAAATCACGCCGCTTATGGAAAACTTGAAGGAAAAGATCATTTCAAGAATCGACAGAATCAAAAAGATTCAAGACGACATTCCGACCATAAGAAAACTCAGGACATTCAATCCGATGTCTTTGGTCGAAGCGAAAACCGCAATCGCATCATGCACGCAGATATCGCTGGGCGACTTTAATTATTCTGTAAAAAACCGTATCGGCAAAACTGTGTTCAAATGGAACGCAATGGGCAAGAAACCCCAGATCATAAATAACGATAACAACACAGGCGGCCCGGAATCGCAAATACTCTCGCAAAACACTGTGCTTATCATCGACGATTCAAAAGAGATCAGGTCCCTTTTGCGTTTTATATGCGAAAGCATGGACCTGACGGTCATCGGCGAGGCGGAGGACGGACGCGAGGGCGTCGAAAAATTCGCAAGCCTTTGCCCGAGTCTCGTCACCTGCGACATTTCAATGGTGAACATGGACGGTATCGCTGCGCTCAAGGAAATTCGCGCATTGTCGAACAACGCAAAAGTCATCATGATCTCCGCTATCAAGGATAAGGAAAAAGTCATGGAATGCGTCGTATCCGGCGCCTTCGATTATATTGTGAAACCGTTTACGCCTAACAAGGTCAAAACAGTTCTGAAAACCGCTTTTCTGACATAGGAGCTAACACAATGGCGACTGAAAAAAGAATTCTTTTAATAGGCGGCCAAACGTCATTTATGAACCGCTTGCCGGACGCTCTCGAAAAAGCCGGTTTCGCTTGCGACATAATCGCGACCGGCGCCGGCGGAATTGAAAACGTTAAACATCATGAATACGCTATAGCTATTATTGAAGATAATCCCCCGGATATTTACGGCGCCGAGCTTTGTAACTCACTTAAAAACGAATCGAATAACACTTCTCTTAAACTGGTGTTTGTATCAGAAACATTTGACTCGACTGACTCGTTCAAACTCATGGCGGAAGACGTCGGCATCGATCTTGCGTTAAATGCGCGCTGTTATCCCATTGACTTCGTTGAACATATTGTCCGCCTTGCCGAACCGGTGGACATGAATGAAGACGGCGAAACCGATGACGATTTTTTCACTGATGAAATACGCGCTGAATACATCGCCATCCTGTTCGAAAGATTCCGAATGATTGAAACGCTTCTCTGCGTCTCTCAAGAGAAACTGAAAACCTCGGCCGGTCTGGCTGATTTGCGTTCCTGCGCGCACAAAATCAACGGTTCGGCCGGCTCATACGGCTATTCAAGCGTCAGCGCCGAGGCGGCACATCTGGAATCGTTCTTAGATGATATTATTGAATCCGGCGAAACAATTTCTAAAAACAAGGTGATTGAGCTTCATTCATATTTCGATAAAATAAAAATCAACTACCAGTTTGATGTATTATCTATGAAATAAATCGCTTAGATCAATCAAAATAGCCAAGGCCTTTTAGCGTTTCCTCAGCTTTTTTCATATCCTCGGGAGAAATGCCCGGGGCTCCTTCGTTGTTGTTCTTTGCTTCAATCGCCGCTTTATAGCAAACCGGCCTCTTTTTCATACGCATTTTTGTAAACGCCGGCAATACTTTCCCGTCCATGTCATCCGGAATAGTCGCGCCAAGCGCATAAAGAGCTGTCGGCGCCACATCCGTAATATCCGCCGATTCCAATCGGCCTCTTATATCGGGCCCGAATGCGATAAATATACCGTTCTTTGAATGATGGCCTGTCAAATTCCGCTCTGCAAAGTCTTCCGTTTTCTCCATGATTCCTAACGGCTCTATCGCAGTAAACAAAGCGTCTTTTGCGACTATCGGGCTAAGCCGGTATTTTGATTCAACTAAAAGGTCAGGGGCGAGACTGGCATATTTGCCGCTGTACAATTCCTCACCGTAATAAACATTTTCGATAAATCGTTCGCCTGATTCCGGATCCCTAAGTGCGAGAATCGCCGCCCTGATTTCTTCTCTTAGCGAATCGAATTCGGCGCCGGGATTAACAATTCCCAACGGCTCGCGGCCTTTAACATTTATCCTCAAGCCCGCGCAGACCATCAGGTCTTCATGCGTGAAAAACGCCTTCGTTCGTTTCCAGTCAATATTTTCATAAAGAGCGGTGTGGTAGAACGTCTCTTCTGTATCCGGCTTGAATTTCGAAGCGTCGAAGCCCCGTTTGAAATACAGGAGTTTTTTCTCCATGAGGAAGTTGTTCAGATGAAATGTTTTAGCGCAGGCGCGCAGTCCGTGATCGGAGACAACAAAAAGCGTATCGCCGGGTTCCAGATCCCCTGCGATCTCGGAAACAAATCCGTCCAATATTTTATAGCCTGTTTCAATCGCGTCGCCGAGACGCGACGCGAGTTCAGGCGTGTGCGCCGGATGCGTTTCATCCATGCAGTGCCAGTATCTGTGTTGCAGCCTGTCGGCCAACTCAAAGATAACGATCTGCAAATCAGCCGGATGATTCTTATTCATATATAAAAATATATTTTTACGGTTGGCGTCTTTGATCAAAGCGTCCCTATAGCATTTGTTCCACAGGGCGACTTTTTTTGACGGGTTGAACTTTTTAGGTATATTTTTGAATGCCTCGGCGAAGCGCTTTTCGGGGTAAAAATGGTAGTCGCGCGTTGGAAGTCCGGAAAGAACGTAGCCATCTATTTCCTCCGGCGGATATGTAAAAATAACATTAATCAAACCTGCTGAAAAGCCCTGTCTGTTAGCGATCCGCCAGATCGGCTCTGCAAGCATTCCTGTTGAAAAAACGAGTTCCTGCCTGTACTGCCCCTTCACATTTCTCTGGTAGCTGTAAACGCCTGTCTTTCCCGGATTCTTGCCGGTTGCAAACGATGTCCACGCGGGACCGGAATGCGCGGGCGTTGTCGATTTCAAAGGGATATATATCCCTTTTTCCATGAGCGCGCTTATTCCCGGCAGAACGCCTTTCGCGCATAGCCGCTCCACCAGCTCAGGCGTCGCTCCGTCTAATCCAATGATTATTACCCGACCGCGCTGACTCTTAGTTTTCATCGTTGTAATAAGCGTCCGTTTTCAATTATGGCTGTTTTTGATATTTTATTTGGTTTGATATCCGGAAGGATATCCTCAACACAAATGGCAGGCTGCGAAATGGCCGGGGCTTATTTCACGCAATTCCGGAATCTCCACATCGCAACGGTCAACGCGTTTCGAACATCGTTTGGCGAAATCGCATCCGGGATTCGCTGTGTCCGGGCTCGGCACATCGCCCGTAAGTATGATGCGGCGCCGCTTTGCTTCAACTTCAGGATCAGGAATCGGCACCGCGGAAAGCAGCGCCAGCGTATATGGATGCAGCGCGTGATCGTAAATCCCGGCAGACGGCGCGAGTTCCACTATCTTCCCAAGGTACATAACCGCAACGCGGTCGCTTATATGCTTCACAACGCTTAAGTCGTGCGCTATGAACAGGTAGCTGAATCCGAATTGATTCTGAAGATCGTCGAGAAGATTGATGATCTGCGCGCGGATTGAAACATCGAGGGCGCTTACCGGCTCGTCGCATATCACTATCGCCGGATTGACGGCAAGCGCGCGCGCGATTCCGATCCTCTGCCGCTGGCCGCCGCTGAACTCATGCGGATACCGGTTGATGAACCGTTCGTCCAAACCTACCGTTTCGAGCAGTTCCCCTACCCGGACGCGCATCTCGCGCCCGCGCATCAGCCCGAAACATTCTATCGGCTCCGCGATAATCTGCCCGACAGTCATGCGGGGATTGAGAGATGCGTACGGATCCTGATATATCACCTGTAATTTGCGGTATATAAGCCTGAGGCTTTCGCCTTCAAGCTTCGCGAGGTTTTTCCCTTCAAAGAAAATATCGCCCGACGTCGGCCTGTTTAGTTGCAATATAGCTTTGGCCGTCGTGCTTTTCCCGCAACCGCTTTCGCCGACGAGGCCTAGAGTTTCGCCCTTCGCCAGATCGAACGAAACTCCGTTCACGGCGCGAATGTAACCAACTGTCTTGTTTACAAGTATCCCGCTCGTAATAGGAAAATAGACCTTGATATCGCGAACGGAGAGAAGGACATTTTCTGCCATGATCAGCGCGCCCCTCCCGTCTCGATGTTCATCCAGCATGCGATCTCGCGGCCCGGCTCGACTTCAATCAGCGCAGGGTCCTCCCTGAAGCAGCGTTCCGTGGCCAACGAGCAACGCGGATTGAAATTGCAGCCCGGCGGGTTGTTTATCAGATTGGGCGGCAGGCCCGCGATCGAATAAAGCCGCTCTTTTTTCTCCGCGTCGAGACGCGGCAACGATTTCAAAAGCGCGAATGTGTATGGGTGCAGCGGCCTTTTAAAGAGTTGATCGGTAGTCGCCTTCTCGACGATCCTCCCCGCGTACATCACTATGGTTTTCTCGCACATGCCGGCCACGACGCCGAGATCGTGCGTGATTAAAATAATCGCCGAGCCGGTTTCCTTCTGCAGCCTGTTGAGCAGCTCGAGAATCTGGGCCTGAATTGTGACATCGAGCGCCGTCGTCGGCTCATCTGCGATAAGAATCGCCGGCCCGCAGGCGAGCGCCATGGCGATCATCACCCGCTGCCTCATTCCGCCGCTGAACTGGTGCGGATAGTCGTGCACTCTTTTTTCAGGCGACGGTATGCCGACGCTGTGAAGCAACTCCACCGCCCGCGCGAGCGCCTGTTTGTGCGGCATCCCCTTGTGGATTTCAAGGCCCTCAGTCATCTGGCGGCTGATCCGCAACACGGGATTCAAAGACGTCATCGGATCCTGAAATATCACGGCGATCTCGTTTCCGCGAATCTTGCGGAGCTCGCCGCGCGGCATGCCTATGAGTTCGCGGCCGTTGAACAGCGCCTGCCCGCCGACGATCTTTCCGGGCGGCTGGGGAATCAGGCCGAGATATGACAAATGCGAGACGCTCTTTCCGCAGCCGCTTTCGCCCACTATGCCGAGCGTTTTCCCCGCCTGCAGGTCGAACGAAATGCCGTCCACGGCGCGGACGATCCCGTCCGTTGTGTGGAACTGCGTCTTCAGGTCTCTTATCGACAATACCGGTTCAGACATATTCCTATTTTTGATCCTTCATCTGCGGATCGAGCGCGTCTCGCAGACCGTCTCCTATGAAATTCAGAGAAAATAACGTTATGGCAAGCGCGAGTCCCGGGAAGATCAGTTGCCACGGATAGACATCAAGCGACTGCCTCCCGTCCGAAGCGAGCGAACCCCAGCTCGCCATCGGCGCCTGCACTCCAAGCCCGAGAAAACTCAGAAACGCCTCTTCGAGCATTATCGACGGCACTGTCAGGGTCGCGTATACGATAATCGGGCCAAGCAGATTCGGAATTACGTGCTTGAAAATTATGCGCGCGGAGCCGGCTCCCGATGTGCGCGCCGCCATTATGTATTCTTTCGCCTTTATCGAGAGCGTTTGCCCTCGCGTTATCCGGCTCATCGTCAGCCACTGCACACAGCCGAGTCCGATGAAAAGCAGATATATTTTCTTATCCGCCGGCACTCCCTGAAAAATCACCATCAGAAGTATTACCAGAAACATGTATGGAAGCCCGTAGAGCACGTCCACGATGCGCATCATTGCGTTATCGGTCTTGCCGCCGCGAAAGCCGGCGAAAGCGCCGTAGGTCACGCCTATGATAATGCTTACGAGAGTCGCGACGAAGCCGACCATCAGCGAAATGCGGCCGCCGTACATGATGCGGGTCAGAAGGTCGCGTCCGAGATGGTCGGTGCCGAGCCAATAGCGCGCGCATGGCGCGAGGTTCCCGTCAGCGAGATGCGTGTCCTCGAAACCGTATGGCGCAATCCACGGTGTCAGAATCGCCACTATCGCTATGAAAATCACGATAATGCCGCCGGCGACAGACATCCGGTTCTTGAGCAGACGCCGCCATGCGTCCTTCCACAGGCTCGTGCCCTTCACGAGTTGCTTTTCGGAGCCTGTTTCAGCGCCTTGTTGTTTCGATTTGTCTTCCGCCATGCTTGCCATCATTCGCTGTTTTTATTTCTTTTCACGCCCATGCCGCCGCATTCTTCCGGCCTGCTTCATTCATACGAAATTCTCGGATCGAGAAACGCATACAAAATGTCAACGATAATGTTGAATACAATCAGAAATGTGCTGTAAAGAACTACCGTGCCCATCGTAAGCGTGTAGTCCCTGTTGAGCGCGGACTGAACGAACTCGCGCCCGATTCCGGGAATTCCGGAAATTGTTTCTATGACGAGCGAGCCGGTGATAATCGCCGCGCCCGCTGGTCCCAGAAATGAAACGACCGGCAGCAGGCCCGCTTTCAGGCTGTGCCGCGTTATGATCAGCCATTCGTAAAGCCCCTTGGCTCGCGCTGTGCGAATATAATCCTGCCGGACGACTTCCAGCATCCCGGCGCGCGACAACCTCGCGATATACGCCGAATACATCAGCCCAAGCGCGATCACCGGGTTGACCATCTGCTGCCACGTGCCCCAACCGCTTACGGAAAGAACTTTCAGCTTAATTCCAAATATATAGATCAGAACAGAAAGCACGACAAAATTGGGCACGGAAACGCCTATCATGGAAACAGCCATTGAAGCGTAATCAATCGCCGAGTTCTGCCTCAGCGCAGCGATACAGCCCGCCGGAATTCCGATCACAAGCGCGAACAGAAGCGCCATCGCGCCGAGCTTCAGCGTGACAGGAAGCCCCGCCGCGATTATCTCGTTGACCGAGCGGTCCTTATATTTGAAAGACGGGCCGAGATCGCCGTGCGCGAGGTCTTTCATATAATTGAAATATTGTTTCCATAGCGGATCGTCGAGATGATAGCGCGCCTCGATTGACGCCCTCACTTCTTCAGGCAGCGCCCTGTCTCGCGAGAACGGGCCCCCGGGAGCGAGGCGCATCATGAAAAACGTTATGGTGATGATGACAAGCAGCACCGGAAAAGCGCCGAGCAGGCGTCGTATTATATATCGAGTCATACTGCGACGAAAACCTCGTAAATCAGTCGTTTGGCCTCTGCATCAGCTAAATAGGCCGTAATTACGCGCTTTATCGAAATCAATTATTTCACGTTAACAATGTATCCGGCCTCGCGAAGCAGCGCTCGCGCTTTTTCCGGATTATATTCCTGCCCCTTGATCTGCGGATACTTCGGCATGATCTGAGGCACGAAAGTGGTTGCGGGCGTCTGCCCTGCCTTTGTGACATATTTGCAGATGTCGGCCTTATTCACGGCGAGGTTGAGAGCCATGCGCACGCGCTTATCGTTCAGCGGCGCCTTCGTTACATTGAAGCGGTAGAAATATATGCCGAGATACGGCGTGATATGAGCTTCGGGCCATTTTTTCGCCTTGTCGACATATGTCACCGGTATCGTGTTCATCCAGTCTGTCTGCCCCGCTTCGAACATGTGTATCGAGGAGATATTGTCCTCTATGGTGAAAATTGTGATTTTCTCAAGTCTCACTTTGGCGGCGTCATAATAGGTCGGACTTTTCACCAGTTCCATATAATCCTTGGGCTTCCACACCTTCAGCGAATATGGTCCGTTGGTGACAATATTCTCGGGCCGCGTCCATTTGTCGCCGTATTTCTCAACGCATTTTTTGTTTATCGGCATCGCTGTCTGGAACGCCAGGAGGTCCAGCCAGTAGTGCGTCGGATATTCGAGCGTTATTTGCAGCGTGTAAGGATCAAGGACCTTCAGGCCGACCTGTTTGAAGTCATACGGTTTTTTCGCGGCTGTTTCGTCATAATACTTCCGGGCGTTCTTAATATAGAAGAGCTGATAGACATACTCCGAAGCGGTATTCGGTTCCAGCACCCGTTTGAATGTGTAGTAAAAATCTTCCGCCGTGACCGGATCGCCGTTGCTCCATTTAGCATTCTTGCGCA
>JBAYJY010000141.1:0-11886 GCA_041664945.1 bacterium
AAGCAGTGACGTCACGGATGATAGCGCCGATGTAGCATTCTTTTCCCAATACGAACGGGAATTTGTGCGTTTCGAACACCTGCTCGCCGATTGCTTCTTCGCTTATAGTTAGCTTCCCTGATTCAAGCGCTTCCTTGTCAGTAACTAAACAGCGGCGGGCAGCTTCTTCGGGCATAAGGTCGATGTCAGTTTTTCCTATAATGTCCGATTCGGCTTTCCCGAAGAAGTCGATGCAGATTTTGTTGGCCATGACATATTCATGCTTTTCGTTTTTCAGAAAAGCGATGTCGGAAGTGGCGTCGAGAAAAGCGCGTAGCCGGACTTCGCTGGCCGCAAGGGCGTCTCTGGTTCGCGTTTGCGCTGTTGCGTCTTTGCAGTTGATTACGAATCCGTTCACTATCGGATCGTCCAGAAGATTGGTTCCTGTCCCTTCAAGAACAACCCATTCGCCGTTCTTATGCCTAATTTGGAGCGCCATGGTTCGCGATGCGCCGGACTCAGGAATTGATTCTTTTAATTGATCGAGCACATTTTTCAAATGATCGGGATGCACGAAATTAAATATGCTTTTCCCGACAATTTCCTCAGGGTCATATCCTAATAGGATTTTTACAGAAGGACTGATGTATCTGGCATTCGCATCGCGATCCATTATCAAAAGAACGTCCGAAGATCTTCTTACAATCGCCTCGAAGCTTTGTTCATCAATCCCTCTGCTGTTATCCATCAACATACCTCATAAGCTAACAGAAACTTCATTTAAGATAGTATAAAAACAATTTCTTTTAAAACATCTCCGCCGAGGCGCATATGTATAATATACAACTAAACACACAAAAAAATGATTGTACCTACAAGAGATTATAATGGTAAAACATCGGATTAATATAGAAATGTGTATAAAGAGAAGTGAAGCAAACGCAATAAAATGATCAGTCTTTATAAGAAATAATGACTTTTCTATTCTTGCCGGTGCCTTCGCTTGTTGTGACGATGCGGTCGTATTCGGCGAGGGCGAGGTGAACGATGCGCCGGTCCTGAGGAGGCATTGGCGCAAGCGCTTCCGGCCGTCTTGTCTTCAAGACTTTGCGGGCGACGGAACGAGAGAGTTTATGGATTGATTTTTCGCGGCGTTCGCGATAGTCGCCGACGTTGATGAGGATTTTTTTCCGGTTGCCGTACTTCTTTGTCATAATGACATTAGTGAGAAATTGAAGTGAATCGAGAGTGTGGCCGAATTTGCCGATCAGTACGCCGGTGTCGTCGCCGGTGATGTCGACAAAGATATTGTTTTCGCCCTCCTGGACGTCCATTTCGCAAACCGCTCCGAGCATATCGAATACAGTTGATAGGAAATCGCGAACAACATCTTCCGGGTTCTCGTTTCCGTTGAACGGCAGAGCAGGGGGTTGCCCTGGCTCATCGCTAAAAACGGGAGCTGCGTCTGAAATAGTGTTTTTATCCGTAGGAATAGTTTTCAGCGTGACTTTAATTTTGACCGGCCTCGATCCTATGAAGCCGAAAAGTCCGTCTCGTTGCGTTTCCAGAACTTCTATATCAACGTCTTCTTCCTTGGCGTTGAGTTTGTCGAGGGCGGCTTTCAGCGCCTCGTCTTGGTTACGGCCTTCCTGTATGACTTCTGTCATTTGGCTTCACCCGCTTATATAGTATCGGGTCTCAGGCCTGGCCTGAGGCGCCGATCGTTTGTCGTACGCAGTGTTACTTCCGCTTTTTCTTTTTCTTCGAGCCAGCGCTTTTTCGAGCCGGATATGATTTCTTTGCTTTTCCTGTCGCGGCCGCCGATGGCTTATTGCCTTCGTCCGATGCGTATGTCAGACCTTTTTCATCAAAATCCCAGTCATCTTCGTCATCATCTTGAACTGCGGTTTTTTTAGCATTATCTATAATAATATCCGGTTTATTAGTTGACTTTTTGCCGTTGCCTTTTTTTGAGGCGTTTTTCGAGCCTGCCAATGTTTTGTGCGCAGCCGCCTGCTGTTGGGGAGACGTTTTTGTGAAAGCCTGCTGGATGAGCTGAAGAACGTTCGACACGCCCCAGTATAACAGAACGCCGGTGGGCATCATGAACGCGAAATATACAATCATCAGGTTCATCATCCACATCATGCTCTTCTGCTGCGGGTCAACCGTCATCATTTTCTGCTGGACGACGGTGGTCACGCACATGACGGCTACAACCGGAAGCGCGGGTATGTACAAATAAGTATTGTTAAAAAAGCTTACGCCGAGCGCGCTCAGATCAAACATGCCGGGAATAATCAGATGGAGGTTCGCCAGGAAGTCCGGAGAAAGCTTGCTGAAAGCGAAAGAAGTGAGGTCCATTCCGTAAAAGCTTTGATTTACGAAAATGAAGCCGTTTTGTTCCGGGTTGCGCAGGACCTGAAAGAGAATGATAAAAACCGGGATTTGGAGCACCATCGGAAGGCAGCCGCTGATCGGGTTGAATCCGATCTGTTTGTAAAGCGCGAGCATTTCCTTGTTGAGGCGCTCTTTGTCGTCCTTGTATTTAAGCTGAAGTTCCTTAATAAGTGGCTGCGCCTGTTGCATAGCCTTCATGCCGCGCAGGCCGCTGAGAGTCAGCGGAAGCAGAACCAGCCGCACAACAGCGGTTAAAAGAATGATCGACCATCCGTAGCTGTGCGTAAAGTGATCGTAAGTGTAGTTAAGGAATTGAAGGAATATTTCGTGTAAGAATGCCAATTTTCGAATATCGCTTTCTTGCAGCAGCCGTGGCGCCGCGCTTATCGGGGCTGATCAGGGCACCGGATCGTAACCGCCGCGGGAGAATGGATTGCAGCGAAGGAGGCGAAAAAAAGCCATTCGTCCGCCGCGCAACAGTCCGTGTTTTTCGATCGCTTCAACCGCGTAAACAGAGCAGGTGGGCTCGTACTTGCAAGCCGGCGGCAGAAGGGGCGAAATCAGCCGCTTGTAGAGCAATAGTATTTTTACTGCGATACGGGACGGCACTGTTTTTTATCTCCTGCGAGGCGGCTGAGCAGACGGCTCAGTTCCTCGCCGGCTTTTTTCAAAGTCACACTGTCAATCGGCTGCTTGCAGAGTATTATAATTTCTCTACCATCCATCGCCGGATGCGGGTGAGTCCTGATGAATTCTCGCAGGACTCGACGCGCTCGATTGCGCCGCACCGGGCCGCCCAATCGCCGCGGCACGAATATTGAAAATCGCACACTCCCGTCCGTCCGGTCATTGTATATCAATGTGATTTGTTTCCCGTTAAGGCGTTTGCCGGTCCGGAACAGGTTGTCGATGGCGCGGCGACCGCGCACGGATTCCGCGGGCGGACCGTGTTTAGACGGTTGTGAGCCGCTTGCGGCCTTTTCTCCGTCGTGCATTGATAACCTTTTGGCCCCCTTTTGTTTTCATGCGCGCTCTAAAGCCGTGTTTCTTCTTCGCGCGCCGGTTATGGGGGTTAAATGTCGGTTGCATTGTTTTCTACCTCGTTACTGCCGTTCAGATCAAGTCTCCGGCTTTGAATTGTTTAATATAGCACAAGCTTTTTTATATTTCAATCAAATTTAATAAACGGCAAAAGTTCTCCCCGGCCTTGTCTGCGGCTGTCTGGACAGCTTTGCCGTTAAATCGCACTGCGCACATTCATTTCTATCTGCCGCAGTTCCTTGTTCATCGCTTCTTCAGACCTCTTGTGGGCCTCGACTCGTTTCGCTGTGTTGCATATCGATGACGGGCCGACGTCGAACAGACTGCCCAGCTTTTCGAGCGGCGTATCCGTCATGTTTCGGCAAAGATAGATCGCCGCGTTCCTGGCCGGATTCGGCTTAGTTCGGTTGTCCACTACGGATTCTTCCGATGCGTTATAGAATTTTGCCGCTTCCCGAACGATAAGTTTTGTGTCTATCGACTCCGGAACGGGTTTTTCTATCGATACTTTCATTTTTTCTGCAAAACCGGGGCTGCCAAGAATGCGCGTTTTCTTGAGCAGTTGAGTCATCGCAGTCAGATCGGAACCGATTCCCGACTCCACAACCTGCTGGAAACGGAGTCTGACGCGCCGCGGCTGTCCTTCGAACCTGTCGAGGATATCTTTCGAATAAATCATCGGCGGCTGGTCGTTCGGAAGCACGTATTTCGAGTGACTGCTCCAAGGATAAGAGGCGGGCCTTTCGGCAAGTTTCCTATGTACAGGCAGCAGATGTATGTACCGGCAGAGTTTCAGCAGGTATCTCGGCTTATCCACTACCGTGCTCAAATAGCGGCCTTTGAAAAGTTGGGCGTTGGCATGTCGCCGAGTGTTAGTATATGCAGTATAGTGACTGTTTACATATTGCATCATTTTAGTGAGATTGCCGTTTGGGGTCTCAACGAGCAGACGATAGCCGTCGTCGAGAAGCGTAAAGGCGTGCAATAACAGCCCGTAACGCCGTACGGCATTGTCAAGAATCTCTAACAGCCGCCGGCGATCAATGTCGTCCTGAAAAAGAGTCTGGCCGGGCATGGTTTGTGTTGAAATGAAGTACAATGCGCCGGGAAATTCAACACGTGTTGGTCTTGGCACAGATGCAGCCTCCTGTTAATAACCGCTTACCGGCTGGACTTTTACACGGATATGTTTCCACTTGACCGCGGATAATGGCAAAGCCATTTCACGTAAATCAGAAACATCATAACCCACAATATATAGCTGTGGCGCCAGCGAACCAAGCGCTCGCGACCTTGAAACATATGCAGGCGGCGCTTGATGATTTTACGGCATTTTCGACGCTGCTTCTTGCTTTTTTCCAACTCGGCAGCGCCGGGTTCAGAGGAAAATATAAGCGTCCGGGAACTATGTGTCAAGAGACGGTTTTTTATTCAGTTCCTCGTGGGCGCGCTTAACGGCAACGGACGGGTCGGTCTCCGGGCTTGTGATTCGATCGAATTTGAACAGCAGGAAAAATTCGATATTGCCTTTCGGGCCTTTCAGGGGGGAGTGGACGATTGAGACTGTATGGAGTCCGATTTCGGCGGCTGCTGCAATAACTTCGCGGATCACGGATTCATGCGTTGCCGCGTCGCGAACAACGCCGCCTTTGCCGATCCGGTCCCGTCCGGCCTCGAATTGCGGCTTTAAGAGAGCTACCATCGCGCCATTGCTGTTAAGCAATTTCGCGAGAGCTGGAAGTGGTTTTGTAAGCGAAATGAATGAAACGTCGATGGTGATAATGTCGAATTTGAATTTGAAGTCGTCGGGTGTCAAAAACCGGGCGTTCATTTTTTCAAAAACCGTCACGCGGGGATCGGTTCGGAGTTGAGAGGCAAGCTGCCCGTAGCCGACATCGAGCGCGCAGACTGAGCGGGCGCCGCGCTGCAGCAGACAGTCGGTGAAGCCGCCGGTTGAAGCGCCTGCGTCGAGCGCATCGAGTCCTTCGACCGACAGTCCGAACGCGTTGAGCGCGCCTTCGAGCTTGTCGCCGCCGCGGCTCACGTACTTTGATGGTTCGGAACGCAGTCTGATTTCAGCGTTTTCGTCGAAGAGCGCTCCGGCTTTTTCAGCAGGCTTGTCGTTCGCGATAACTCCGCCGGCCATGATCAGCGCCTGCGCTTTCTGACGCGTCGCCACAAGGCCGAGTTCCACCAGTAAAATGTCCAGTCGCTTTTTCGCCATTTTCACCGATCAATCCGCCGCCAAAAATATTTTGGTTGCATTTCCCATATCCGGCGGCGCGGTTATGTTATAATTGTATAACCGTTTTTTAGCTTGCAAGCAAATCGTTGAATAGGGAGGTGGGAAAAAGGCATGGGAAATATTGAACCGTGGGTAATGTGGTCTATATTCGCCGCGGCGCTGATCATAGGGGAAATCTTCATTTCAGGGTTCTTCATACTTTTTTTCGGGGTAGGCGCGATCCCGGCGGCGGTTGTCGCATATTTTCACGGGCCGGTATATCTGCAGCTTTTGGTTTTCGCTGTCTCTTCAGGTTTGTTGCTCGCGTTCTGCCGCCGGATAATTGTAAAATTGGACGCCGGGTCGCCGGAGAATGTCGGAGCTGACAGGATGATCGGTAAGGCCGCTTACGTGTTGAAGGAAATCAATGTTAAAAATGCAAGCGGCATGGTGCGTGTGGACAATGAAGAATGGCGGGCGGAATCTGAATCGGGCGAAATAATTCCGGCCGACAACTGGACGGAAGTGATTCGCATAGACGGCACGCGATTGATCGTAAGAGTGAAACAAAATAAACAGGAGGAAGTCTGATATGGCGCTTGCAACTTTTTTCACCGTTGTTTTAGTGGTTTTGTTCGTTTTTGCAGCATCGTCGCTTAAGATAGTGCACCCGTGGGAAAAAGGGATTGTCGAACGACTCGGCAAATATAACCGCACTGCGGAAAGCGGTTTGAAAATCATTGTTCCAATATTCGACAGCTTGGCGAAGGTCGACATGCGGGAGGCGGTCATTGAAGTGCCGCCGCAGGAAGTCATCACGAAGGACAACGTCGTCGTTACTGTCGACGCCGTAGTGTACACAGAGGTGACGGATCCGGTAAAGGTAAAATATAACGTACAGAATTTCTATTTGGCAACAGTTAAGCTCGCGCAGACGAATCTTAGAAATCTAATTGGCGATATGTCGCTGGACGAGTCGCTGACATCGCGCGATTCCATCAACGTGCATTTGCGCGAGATTCTCGATACGGCGACTGATAAGTGGGGAGTTCGCATCACGCGCGTCGAGTTACAGCGCATAGATCCGCCGCAGGATGTCACAACCTCGATGCACAGGCAGATGAAGGCTGAACGGGAACGCCGCGCGACGGTTCTCGAAGCCGAAGGGCAGCGCGAAGCGGCGATTAAATCCGCGGAAGGGCGCAAGCAGGCCGCTATTCTCGAATCCGAGGGTAGAGCGTCGGCCATCAGGATGGTAGCCGACGCCGAAAAGTATCAGAAAATTGCCATCGCAAGCGGCGAATCAGAAGCTATCATGAACGTATATAACGCCATCCATCAGGGCAATCCGACCAACGATCTTATCGCGATTAAATATCTCGAAGCTCTGGGCCAGGTTGCGCAGGGACAGGCAACCAAGATTTTTCTGCCGCTTGAAACGACAGGCATCATGGGCAGCATCGCCGGCATCGCTGAGCTTCTTAAGGAACAGACTGTCGGGAAATCGAAAGAAAAGTAGTTGCGTGTAAGCAATTGAAGCTAAAACTAAAGCTAACGTGATTGTTAAGTGTCATTGCATGATGTCGCTTTCATTGCCGGCAACATGTTGCCGGCTTACAAAGCGGCGTCATCGCCGCCGCAGTCCGAATAGATGAATTGAAACATTGTTTGACAGCGACGAAAATCAACGTTTTTGGATTTTAAGCTCCGTCTATCGTCAAATGCGCTAAAATAACTCTGTGAAAATACTGTTTGTTTACATGGGCGCCGAGAATCTGGGCGTCGAATACCTTGCTTCTGTCGTTCGCGCATCGGGCCACGAGGCCGACCTCGCTTTCGATCCGGCGATTTTCAGCGGACATCTTATGTGGGATGTTCCGGCGCTCGCAAAACGATTCGATCTCCGGCCGAGAATTATCGAGCGCGTCAGGAACGAAAAGCCGGACATTGTCGCCTTTTCATGTTTCACCGGCAACTATCTCTGGGCGCTTTCCATCGCGTGCGAAATCAAAAAGATAAATTCTGACATAAAAAATATTTTCGGAGGCGTGCACGTCACAGCCGTTCCGGAGCGAGTGATAGCTGAAGACGCTGTTGACGGGGTTGCGCTCGGCGAGGCGGACGCGGTGTTCACCCGGATGTGCGAGGCAGTGGTTAAACCCATTGGCGCCGAAGCTCCGGCAGGCGTCTGGATAAAAAGCGGCGGCGAAATTATACGAGGGCCTGATCCGAAGTTGCCGGTTGATCTCGATTCGTTGCCGTTTCCGGCAAAGGATTTGTTCTACTGCCGCGTTCCCGCGCTGCAAAGCGAATACATGATAATGACCGCGCGAGGTTGCCCTTATAATTGCACATACTGTTATAAGAGCCTTTCCGCATTTTCGCCTCCGGGGCAAAATCCTATCCGCCGCAGGTCTGTCGAAAATGTAATCGGCGAACTTGAGGCGGCGATAAAGGCATGGAATGTCAAGATGGTTGTCTTCCGCGACGACGTTTTTACGCTGCAAAAGAAATGGCTTAGGGAATTCACCGCGGAATATCGAAGCAAGATCGGGCTGCCTTATTTCTGCTACACGCATCCGGCGGCGCTCGACGCCGAATCCGCCGACCTGATAAAGGAAGGCGGCTGCTCTTATGTGACAATCGGAATACAATCCGCTGATGAAGAGCAGCGCCGCGTTGCTCTGAACAGACATTACACAAATGAACAGGCCCTCCGAACGGTCGCGCTTCTGAAGGAGCGCAAAATCGTTGTTTCCGCCGATCATATAATCGGGCTGCCCGGAGATACGTCGGAAAACCTTCGTTCGGCGATCGCTTTATACAATGAAATGAGACCGGAACGGTTGCTTACGTTCTGGCTGACATATTATCCGGGGACTGAGATAATGGACAAGGCGCTCGAAGCCGGACTGATTATGCAGGCCGACAAGGAGCGAATCGAAAGCGGGCAGGGCGGCCATCGCTACAGCGGCGGCGGCGCGAGCGGCATAAACGCTGTTCTTATGCGGTTTCCTGTGTTTTTTGCGCTTGTCCCGTTGTTAAAGCCCGGGACGATCCGTTGGTTGCTCAAGAGGAACTTTGAAAAATATTGTCCCTCATTTTTCGCCGCCCACAATATTCTTTTGTTTCTCAACGCGGTTCGGACGCGTGATCCATTTTTCTTTTACAATATAAAATATTTCCTGTCCCGAAAGCGTATTCCATGAAAATGCTGAGTGTAAAATAGACGCTTGTTAATAATTTCACAAAGTCAATGTTTCTTTTGTGATATTGATTTAATACCTTGACACTGCCCGGACCGTCCATAAACTTAGAATTACAATAAGATTTGGCGGCGGGCTTTTAACAATGAGGCTACAATATGTCACACCTTTCGAATATTCCGGCCTCTAACGAAAGCGCTTTAGCGGATAGATTGAATATATATTGTATGGAACCGGACATTTATAAAGAAATTAAAGGCACTACTGTCTTAGTTGTAGACGACGAGGTTGATGTCGCCGAGACGCTAAAGGATCAGCTTGAGCATATTGGCATGAAAGTTGTCGGCGTCGCAAGCAATGGCGTTCAGGCGATTCAGATGACGGAAGAGTTGGACCCGACTCTTGTGATTCTTGATATAAAGATGGACCCCGGCATGGACGGCATAGAAGTGGCGATG
Organism: bacterium; assembly: GCA_041664945.1. Lineage (GTDB taxonomy): Bacteria > UBP15 > UBA6099 > UBA6099 > UBA6099 > JBAYJY01. The sequence continues at coordinate 9,309 of JBAYJY010000141.1, forward strand.
AAGCTAAATGCGATTGAGCCGCGGCCGATAATATTTCTTTCGGCGTACAGCAGGCCGGAGTATATAGAGCGCGCTTCGCTCGCCGGCGTGTTCACTTATTTGGTCAAGCCGGTGACGATAGATAAGATCGTGCCGTCCATTGTTCTCACTCTCGACAGGTTTCGAGAGATGATAGCGCTGAAAGCCACGGTGGACGATATGAAAGAGTCCTTGGCTAACCGGAAAGTGATAGAGCATGCCAAAGGGCTTCTCATGCAAAAGAAAGGCATGTCTGAGAATGAGGCTTACGCCGCCATTCGAACGAAGAGTCAGGAAGAGAACAAACCTATGGCTGATATCGCGCAAGCGATTATCTTGATAGAAGATTTGCTTTAGCCTTTAACGGCTGCATAGACAATTACAATAATCTGGATTCCGGCATTGCGCTGATGAAGGCGCGAAGAGGTAACGAAGCCTCACGGTTCCTACGATAGGGGCTCGGTTTGCGCATCGTCAAAACGCCGTTGGAGTTGGCTCGGATTCACATTATCGCGCTTTTGTAAGGCGCGCCGCGGGAGGATGCAATTATGGCACAGATAAGGAAACTGAATATGACGCCTGATGAGAAGAAACAAATGGAATTGATTATAGACGCCGAACAATTCATTGAGCCTATCAAGCAAAAGATACGCGCCGAGTGCCCGAATGTTGAAATCAGCGTGTTGGCCAGCGGGCGCGACAATATCGGCGGCGTGCTTTACGTAAGGAATGTGCCCACGGAACTTGTAAGCCGGATCAGGGTATCGGTGGATTATGTGATGGTACAGTTGGATGACAGGGCGGCTACTGATATAATAATAGTGCCTATTCCGGATTCGGAGCTTGGAATGCGGCCTCGCGTGTCGGATTTGAGCGCGGGCTTTTGATGGGAGATGATTATTATGGATACTAATCCGAAAATATTGATAGCTGACGACGACGACGATTTTCGCGAGATGCTCAGCGTCTTTCTTTCCGGGGAGGGGTATCGTATTGTCGAAGCGCGCGACGGCGCCGAGGTGTTCGACAAGGCGCTTAATGAAATGCCAGACGTCATTCTGCTTGATGTCATGATGCCGTCGAGAAGCGGCTTCGAAATCTGCCGGGAGATCAAAGCAGACAAACGGACACGCACAAGCAACATCATCATGCTCACGGTCAAGGACAGTCTGCCGGACAAGCTCACCGGCTATGTCGCCGGCGCTCAGCGCTATCTTTGCAAGCCTTGCAGTCTCGAGGATATCAACGACTGCCTTCAGGCGGTTCTTCGACAACGGCGGCTCACGCAGATGCAGTACGATCAGGATATGAAATAGACGAACTGCGCCTTCAATTATTAGATATCAACAAATACGTTTTGAAGAATTCTTTTTGATATTTGAATATCCGGCATTTTCATTATGATTAGATCAAATGGGCGCTGTTTTTTGCGTTCTTTAGAAACTATGCAGTTAAGAGCTTAGGAGCCACGAATTGAAAAAGTTCATATCGATCAGCATATGTGTTTTGATTTCGGCGGTTTTCGCGTGCCGCGTCGCGACTGCGGAGGCGCCGGACCGGATTCGAGTTGTCACGGCGAACGTCGGCAACGCCGATCTTGTGAATTGCGGCCCGAAGTATCTGTTCAAACTCTGTCTTGTCGAATGGGAAAGAAAAATCGCCGACGGAATCGCCGCTCTTTCACCAGACATAATCTCCCTTCAGGAAGTTTACGACATTAAATGGTGCGAGCAGAAAGGGATCGAGAAAGACGCAAAAAAAGTATGCCACAACTTTAGAAACCGCGAGCCTTTGCACCAAGGGCGCCGCCTGCTCGGGCCGGAATATACGATAGTATGCGACGGACGCAGCAACTTCGAGTGCCTCGGCGTAAAAATATCTGCCGGAACGATAAACGGATGCCCGGCGGGCGAGTTGTGCCGCGAAGGCGTCGGCCTAACTCATGAACTTCCGGAAGGCTGCGAGCCGTATCCTGTTATATTCGGCGCCGACGCTGTAATCCACGGCGTTAAGATGCGCATAGTTAACGGCCACCCGGCGGCTTCCGACCGCGTGTGCCGAGCCGGAGCGCTGACCCGCATGTTCGAGGGCTATGAGGATGTTCCTGCGCTCGCCATCGCGGACAGGCCGGTTCTCATAATGGGCGATATGAATATGGACCCGTACGTTGGCGACCCGCTGAAGGAAGATGTCGCAATCTGGCAGAAATACGTAGGCGGTGGAAAGCCGTTCCATTATCTAAGCGGGATTGCGGAACATCAGCCGCCGTATCCGACGAATGCCGGACGCGCTATCGATCACATGATCTCGAATAGCTTGCATGGGAAATGCGTCACGCTCGGCGTCGCCCCCGGCACAGCGCGCCTTGACGGCCTCCCCGCAGGCAAACCGATCACCGATGGTCCGGACCACAACGCGCTCTTGTGCGATGTCGAGTTGCCGAAGGCGGACGGGAAATAGTTGCTCACAGGAATCAAGGCGTAAGCGCCACATAACGCGCTTGAATATTATTTTACGTTTTATACCGGTATCTATTCGTGATTGGCAGGCGGCGGTCGCG
>JBAYJY010000142.1:0-11870 GCA_041664945.1 bacterium
ATATAATAGTCGCCGCCTGATTTTGAATCTTTAAACCTGTATATGACGGTTATTGCTATAACTCAACAGTAATCATATTTCCTGTTCACCTTTTAAACACCAGTCCAATCATTTATAAAATATAAAAAGTAGGCATTATTTGGCGCTCAGCGGCAACGACATTGAAAACTTCCGAATAGTCAAAAACTCGCATAAAAAACATGGCTACCAATATTGCGTGGTTGTTAAATTCAGAGAAGGCAATTCGATAATCCGGCGCATCCCCGATATGTACGCTACACCCGGCACAAATACAATTCACGATGAGCAGCCAGCTTACACTCAAAAGGTATATCAAGCTGCCGCCATTTTGGTCCAGAGACTATTCATAGACGGTTCGCTCAAATCCATTGGTTGTAAATATCGTAGTTGCCGACAGGCGATGAGTGCCTTTGAAACAGAGAGAAACCGAGATCACCACGGTAACAGCTTCAAAGAGTTTTTTGGCGACATGCCACTTTCAGATGTTCCTGATAGCGTCGATAAATTCATTGAATGGCTTTGTGAGAAGTATCATAACAATGAAGCTACAGTTTCTAAAAAAGCTTGGAGTGCCTCGGCAATGTTCAGATGGCTTATCAAAACAAAGCAATGGAACAGTAAAAACCCGTTTCATAACTGTCTTGATGGCTTTAAGTTTGCGCCGAGAAAACGCCTGAAGAGCATCATCGAGCCATCGGAATATGAGAAACTGAAAGAAGTCATGAGGGCTGACAGATATAAAGAACTGAGAATTGTCACAGGCATTATGTTTTATACTGGTATGCGTCCATCGGAAGCGTCGGAAGTTGAAGCGAATAACATTGATCCAGAGAGATTGACGCTGACGTATTTAAGGACGAAAAGAAAGAATAAAACGCCGGATTGGAGGAGAATTCCGATTCCGAGACAGCTTTTAATGTTACTGATTAATGAAGACAGGACAGACGGAAAAGTGGTGAGGTGTGGTAAGTCTGGCATCGAGCAACAAATGAGAGAGGCAGTTAAAGAATGCCAAATCGGCGGTCTAACGATGAAAACATTCAGGAAGGATTTCGCGATAAGGGCGCGGATGGCGGGTGCCTCTAAGGATGATCTGAATTTGATTCAGGGTCGAGACGAAGGTGTATTAGAAAAGAATTATACGACAGACGAGTGGTTCATCGTTCACCAGTGCCGCCCGTGGATTGATCGGATGTACGGTGACGGTAAGACGGTGTTGAGAGTGGTGAAGTGAATGAGGCCTATCGGAAAGTTTGATGTACGACGATTACTGTAACTAATCAACATTGGAAAGTAGGCGGGTTTTTCTGAAGGTTACCCGGCGATTTTATTGAGATCAGGCAAAAAGACATGCAATGATGATATAATGATATTGTGAAAAACAAGATTTTTAGATTCTCATCGTTAATTTTCATAATTGCCTCGCTCATTTCATTTGTATATTTCATTTGGCCAACTCCTTGGAACAATGTCAAAATCAGCAAAGTACCATACAGATGGGCCGCATATGAAACTGTTGAAGAAAAAACAAATCGATTTAGTGGAGATCAGTGTAGAATCGCAGTTCAAGATTTGGATCGGGTATACGCAAATGGGGATTGTTGGACAGCACCATCAACAATAATATTGTTGATGTATTCATTTATCACACTATTGTGGGTGTTGAGTTTTAACATCGAACATAAAAAGAATATCACGAATATGATGCTGCTACAAACTGCAAAAAAGTCAGATTTCTATCTTAAACATTTTTCCAGAGTTACAATCTTGTTCGTTGTAGGAGTATTCACGATATATTTGCTTTTTTCTGCATTATACATATTTTCCTTCCAGTGAATTGTAACCACAACAAGTTGTCATTGAGTGTGCCAGTAATTAATTCCCGACTTAGAAAGCGACAATGAATTGTCGCATTCCAAAATTTTAAAATCCAGAACTGCTGTTTACCTTTGCTTTTTACAGTAATCACAAATCCATCCAACCGCAGGTTTCCATTAAGAATCTCGATTTGATAGAATACAGGGTTTGTAATCTCTGAAATATTCTGTCTTTCATCCCTGCGTTTCCCACGTTGAATCTGTAACAATCCTCGTAACATCAAATATTCCACGCATGATAATTATTTACAATTAGTATAATTTATGAACAGCGAGCGGGATTCCTAATCCCGGTGGCCAAGTTCGAGTCTTGGTAGGGGCAAAGAAAATAATAGAATGTCTACTGGGTTTTTTATAATCTGCTGATTTTCGAATCAATGATTTTGCCTGTAACAAAGCTGTAACAAAAAGATGAAGGATGGTATATGGAGTGGCGTGTAGTAAATGAGCGTGGGGAGGTATTTTGAAGTGTCTGTATGTTGCGGGGAGGGGGGCGTGGGTGATGTGTATGCAGACGATAATTTATTCTTGACAATAATTAGGTATTGTGTCCCCCGAATTTTGTCCCCCGAATTTCCACCTGACGATAATCGCTCAGGTACGGCATAATCGGCGATCACGTCGTCGCCGTCGTAGGCGAACCAAGTGTCTTTGAAAATGCCGGAAGCGGCGTCACGCTTGAATATGCGGCGTCCGAGCGGATCATATTTGCTATTTGTCATATCACAATATCTGTTCATTAATCGCTCTCATCCGTATTATGTATTACGTCCACAGAATTACCATCAACTATACTCTTATTGCAACATTGACAGTAAAACAAATGAAATCACAATAATAAAGAAACCGATAAAACTAAAAAGGCCTATGATATGAATAATCATTAATAATTTAGAGTATTTAGAATCAGTTGTCTCGGTTTCTCCTATGTAATTATAAAGTTTACCATATAATACTTGTGGTATCATAAAATATAATATTAATAATATTAAATATAAAACGAAAACCTTTTTGTTTTGTTTATAATCTATTTTTAACTTGATTAGGACGTCATTTTTGTGTATCAACAAATCAATATATGACGCTAAATACCCAGATACAAAAAGAAAAGTCAAAATATTCCAAAGAATATCCTTTATATGAAAATATTTTTGTGGCGGCACGATTAAACTCCTTAATTGTAGGCTTTCAAATATATATCAAGGCATACTATTTTCTATCAGTCCATTATAAAAATCAAAAAATGATTGCAAGAACCTCGTAACTAGTGGATCAACTTGTCGCGCATCAGAATATGATTCGGTTTCTAAATTACCGATTGCCAATGATGGACCTAAATCAAAAACGTATTGCTCCCCAATTACCTTTCCATCTTTTGTGATATCATATGCTGTGAAATTTGGAATCCATTTAGCCACCTTGGACACTTTTGACGCCTTTCGAGGAAGGGGTCAGGTCTTGCGTTTTGCGGGTTTGGCCTCGCTATGTTTAGCATAAACACCTTGTTTTATCCCCTTTTCTCCTGTTTATTTCCATGATCTCTTTGTTTCTTATACTATCACATACTCCCCTCTGTCAACAACTGTCCTCACCGCTCCGGTAATCTTATGTTCTCGCTTCACGGTATCAGGTTTAGGAGAAGCAGGCAATCCAAACGATTTAAAGCGCGATAATGCCGCAGCCGACCTTCGGTATGCCGGAAGCCTGAAAACGCGCCACGCGTTGAATGATGCCTTTTAAATTTGATTGTGGCGGCATGGGACAGGTGGATGTCTGTACAGTCATTCCGCTGTTCACGGCTTCCAAACCTTACGCGGCTGCGTGACACTTGCGTGACACTACAAGTAAAAAAGCCCCTGTTTACTGGCTTCCTAGAGAACTACCCGTTTTGCAGCGAGGAACGAGTCGGGCATTGCAAATACGAGATCGACAGAGAGCCGGAGCGGCTGAAACAACTGCTCGAGATGGCAGGCCGCGAGAGGCTGTTCAATAAAACGCAAAAGCTGCAACGTGAACTGCGGAAGCGTTCGTTCGATGAAACGCTCTATCGTGGGATCATGGAGGGGCTTGGCTACCGGCACAACAAAGCGCCGTTCAGGCGTCTGGCGGACATCGTACCGATAAGCGCGGTTCGTGAAATAACGAGCAGCGCGCCGCGGCTCGACCGGGCGATGACCCTTCAATCGCTCTATTTCGGCGCGTCCGGCCTCTTTTCAAACATCGAAGTGCAGTTGTGGGACGCCGAAACGCGCGCTTACTGCGAGGCGCTTGCGCAAACCTGGGAGGGAATCAAATACGCGGCGGGGCCTGTGCGCCTGCACAAAAAAGACTGGACGCTCGCCGGGGTGCGGCCCGCGAATTTCCCGCTTCGCAGAATGGCCGGCCTTAGCTTTCTTATGGCGGAACGGTTCGAGAAAGGGCCCGGAGAGGCTGCGACAAATTTCGGCAAAGCGATCAAATCCTGCGGCGACATCAAGCAGATAAAGCGCGAACTGGATAAATTCAGCGCGCTTCTATGTTGCGAAGGATACGGATACTGGGCTCACCACATCGTTCCCGGCGGCAAGCGGCTGGACGCCGTGCCTTCGCTAATCGGCGAACCGCTTGCGCATGCGATCGCGCTCAACACCGTGGTTCCGCTGTTGCTCGCGCGCGCCGCTCAACGCGAGGACACGCTGCTGCGGGACCGGCTTCTCGACCTGTATTCAATTTTCCCTTCGCTGGATAAACACCGGATAACAAAGCTCATGCAACATCGGTTATGGGGGAAAAACGGGACCGGCGGAAAAATACTCGCCCGCGAAATCAACCAACAGGGCCTGATTCAGATTTTTAACGACTTCTGCGATGAGAACGTTCTGAACTGCAGTCTGTGCCCGCTGCCCAGAATGCTCTATCTCAGCGGCGATGACACGGATTAAAACGCAAAAACCTAAGCCTTAACCCATTCATTCAGAATTCCGAACTTTTCGCCGCCGAGATGGTGGAGAGTGCGCGAGCGCGGCGAATTGAGCTTCCAGTTGCCGTCAAAAGCCTCCTCGTCCGCGAATGCCGCGAGAACGCCGCCTACAATGATCGAGTGATCGCCCGTAGTGAATTGTTTGTACAGCGCGCATTCCAGCCGCGCCGGACACTCGGTGATGTAGGCCGTGTTCACAGTTTCCGCCGGAACAGCCGTCAGGCCGGCCGGCCCGAACTTGTCGCCGTCGCGCCCGCTGCGCGTTCCGCAGACCATCACCGCCTTCAGCAAATCGCTGCCGGGTATATTTATCACGAACTCGCTGTTTTCCATAATCAGCTTGTGCGAATGCCGGGTCGGCACAAGCGCAAACGCCGCCAGCGGCGGTTTCTTGCTGACAACCATGTTCCACGCGAGCGTCACCGGATTCGCCTCCTCAACCGGCCCGCTCGTCACAATTATCACCGGCCCGGAATTAATCAGCCGCAAACCTTCCACCGGATCTATTTTTTTCATTTGCCTCTCTCTCTTTCCACGTTTGCTATTATTTTATCAGAAATGAGACGCAATTGGACAGGATGCCGATCAATGAGCGCCCCGAACCAAACGCAAAAAAACGAGCTGCCGGGCAAAACAGTTTTGAGACGTCTTGCTGTTTACTTTATCGGCATGTTTATCTGCGCGTTAGCGGGCGGCTGCGGCGGCGGGGAGTCGAACCCCACTATCGAAACGCAATATCCGATAGCAATTCTCGACGCAAACGGAATCGCTTCAGCGCGCGCCGCGGCGGAGATCGCGGTAACATGCCAGCAAGCGGCTGCGGCGAAACTGAGCGAAGCGCGGACCGCGCGAGTCACGGAACAGGAAGTGGTGGACGCTGTAAAAGCGGCGGCGAGCGCCGCAGGCGCAGACGCGGCCTGGTGTTATCCGCCGATTGTAGCCACAGGAAGCGACGAGATTCTGATTCACGGCGATTTCACGAACGACTCGACGCATGCCGTCGCGACAGACGCTATCGCTTTTGTAGACCTCGCGCCGCGCTATCACGGAATTTGCGCTGACGTTTCGCGAACATATTTTTTCGAGCCGCCAACCCAGCGAATGCGCGATGCGTTCGCCGCTGTGACCGTCGCTCTGCAAGCTGCCGCCGGCTCCGCCGCTCCCGGCGTATCCGCCACATCGCTCTATAATACAATGAAGAACGCGCTCGAAGCGTCCGGCGGTTTCGGGGCTAACATGATATCCATCCCCGGACACGGGCTTTCAAGCGTCGTTCATTCGGGTCCTTTTATCTACTCCGGATACAACGGAACGCTCGCGCAAAACATCGTTCTGGCTCTCGAACCGTCGCTTATTGTTGACGGCTCATTCCGCATGCATATCGAAGACGATTTTCTGATCACTGCGACAGGCGCAGTCAGACTGACAACAGCGCCGGATGTGATCGAGGACATGATACTGCCTTAGCATGAGAGGTCAATATTTATTAAAATGAAGCGCATTAGTCTTGTATATACGGGCTCAAACAGATAAAATAGCAGTGAATCGAGGCACAATTCATGTTTGACGGAGCGCTCGCATATTTCACAATAGCAAGAGATGTCTTGCTCGGTCCGGTTTCTTTTTTTCGGAGAATAACGATAACCGAGGGCATTCGACGCGCGACTTATTTTGCCTTGATCATATATTTCATAAGGTCGCTGCTTTTCTTCCTTCTCAGCCTCCATCAGGGTTATTTTATTGACCCGCGCTTTCAGGCTATCGCGCCGGTTTCAGTCTCGGCCTTCATCGTTCTTTCCCTGATTCCTTTCATGTTTCTGCTAATCCTCTATTCTCAATCGATTTTCCTTTACAGAATAGCGAACTTCTTCGGCGGCGTGGGAAATCTCGAAGCCGCATATAAAATTCTCGCTTTCGTTTTATTTCTTTCAATTTTTCAAATTATTCCTTACGTCAACATCGTCGTGCACATCTACGCTATCATCCTTCTGATTATCGGCGTACGCGAAGTTTTCAACGTCGACTGGATATCGTCGACGCTTGCCCTTTTCTTCTCCTTCATTTTTACCGCGTTTCTATATGTCTTGTTTCTGTTCATTCCGCTCTACCTCGTGCACATCATTCAAATACCTTTGTGAGCGATCGCGATCAAGCGCGGTAAATAAATTCCACGACAAAATGAATTACTAATTTTTTTGCTGTGAAAAGTTAACAGCGGATATTAACAGCCGGATACGGAATAATGTTATTTTTGTTTTGCTTTTTCCCCGAGAGCGCCTTGCGGGTGCCTGAGCGCAAAATCCGACTTCTTGAAGCCTTTAGCGCGCGAAACGGCGACCGCGAGCGCATCGCCGAGAGCGAGCGTCAGCGTTGAAGACGCGGTCGGCGCGAGGCCGAGCGGATCAGCCTCCTTCGAAACTGCTATTTCCAGGCAAATGTCAGAAAGCTTTCCGAGCGGAGTGGCGCACGACTTAGTCATGGAAATAATTCTCAACCCAAGCTCTTTGGCAAGTCCCGCCACGGCGGATACCTCGGCAGTCGCGCCGGAGTAAGAAATGGCGATAAAAATGTCACGTCCCTCAATCATGCCGGAATCGCCATGCAGAGCCTCTGTCGAGTGCATGAAAAACGAAGGGGTTCCGAGGCTCGCGAGAGTAGCGGCGATCTTTTTTCCGATGTGGCCTGACTTACCGATTCCCGTGACTATCACCTTGCCCTTGCATGACTTAATCGCCCTGACGGCAGCTGCGAACGGAGCGCCGAGCTTTTCGCGCGCTGTTACAAGCGCTTCTATTTCGATATCAAAAGCCTCGCGGCCCCAATCCACATATTCACCCATTGTTAGGCTCCCCGGACTTGATTTCATCGGATACGGCAGACGGTTCCTGAACAGCTTGCGTTTCGGCCGGCGCGAAAGCGGCAGCCTGCGCGGGAATGTATTCCGGAACTGTTAAATATCTCACAAAAAGAAACAGCGCGGCGGCAGCAAGCGGAATGCCGACAAAAACAACCGCCATGCTTATGCTTCCGTTAATTTTCACAAGATAACCGCACGCGGCGGCGGCGACCAAGCTCGCGGGCCCCATAATCCGGAGCCTCAATATCGCGATCGGCAAAAGAGCGAGCAGCGGCAGCAACGCGCGCGCTGTTATTATAGTCAGACGGCCGGTTTCCTTGTATCCGAAAATAATGTGAACGCTCATGAAACCCAGAGCCCACAAAAAGGCTACAAAATAAACGTAAAGCGGAAACCTGTACGTTTCCGGAAAACCGGCGAAAAAAAGACGCGGCGCCTTGTTTTTGAAAATGCTTTTTGAAGGTTCCGCAAATCCGTAACCGGTCCATATAGAAGCCGCGCAAGCTCCGAGAAGGATTACCATCGCGAGAAGTTTCACCGCGCCCGCGTAATTCCAGCCCATTGTAAAATTGCCGAAGAACTGCACCGGCCCGAGTTTTGTCTCGCCCATCGATTTAATAAAGAAAAGGAGAAAAACAGAACAGACAAGAGCGCAGAAATGAGAGAAAATGGAATTCGATTTCAGATTCGACGCGCTGAACCCGCCGAGCCGCCTGCCCTGAGCGTACATAGCGAGCCAAAGCAAGGGAGAGACAACAATCGCAAAGACAATGAACATTTCCAGGTTGTCTTTTGCGCGGGTGAAATACCAGCCGATGAGAAAAAGATATAAGGCGACGATCAGCGAAAAGTTAAAATTTTTCAATTTTGTTCCACGCCTCCTCAGCGAGTTTGCGAGTCTGTTCCAAAGTTCCGCCGTTGTCTATCACGACATCCGCGAGCGCGATCTTTTCGCGCTGGCTCATCTGGCTTCCGATTCTGTCGCGGGCATGTTCCGCCTCGCAGCCGTCGCGTTCGCATATTCTTCGCGCCAGCGTTTCCTCGGGGGCCGTCACAACCCACTTCTCGCTTACTATTCTGTCCATCCCGCTCTCGAAAAGCAGAGGCACAACAAGAACCACAACTTGCGCATCGGAATCCGAGATCCGTTTCTGCGTTTCCAGCATTATCAGCGGATGCAATATCCCGTTAAGTTTTTTTCTCTGTTCCTCATCCTTGAAAACAATCCGGGCAAGCCGGTCCCGGTCCAACGTTCCGTTTTCATCGAGCAGGCCCGCGCCCCACGTTTCCACTATCTTGTTCAAACCCTGCGTTCCCGGCAAAACCACTTCGCGGGCGATCTCATCCGCGTCGATAATATATGCGCCCAGACTTGCGAGCATTGTCGCCACTGCGCTCTTCCCGCTCCCTATAGTCCCGGTCAACCCTATCAATTTCATTGCGCGAAAAACCGCCTTGCCAATCCTGGAATTGCCATATTTTTGAATTATAGCAGTTAATGAGGTCGTTGTAATTAATTATTGAAACACGCGCGCCACGAAAAAGGGCGGCCCATCCGGACCGCCCTTTGAAAACCCTTCATTTCATCAATTGTCATTTGTCGTCGAGCGCGCCGTCGATCATATCTCCGAGGTTGACGCTGTTCGAACCGTTATCAATGTAGCGTTTCATATCGCCGCTGACCGCATCCGCAGATTCGCGGTCAAATCCGAGCTTGATTCTGTGCCCCTTCGAATCGACGTTCAGAACTTTAACCTTGATTTCGTCGCCGACTGTAAGCTTAATCTTATCGTCGGAGCCGGGGCCCTGGAATTCGCTGATGTGCAAAAGGCCTTCGAATTCGTCTGAAAGTCTTATGAATGCGCCGAACTTCACAAGCTTCGACACCGTGCCGACTATCTCCTGCTCGACTTTGAACACATCTCCTACCGTGTCCCACGGATCCTGCAATGCCTGTTTCAAGCTGAGCGAAATCTTTTTGGTGTCGGGATCGACATCGAGCACTTTAACCTTAATCGTGTCGCCGCAGGCGAGAACCTGCGAAGGATGATTGACGCGCGACCATGCCAACTCGGAAACGTGCACTAGCCCCTCAATGGCTCCGATGTCCACGAAAGCTCCGAAGTTTGTCAGCCGAGTAACGCGGCCTTCGACGATCGAGTCCGGTTTCAGCGTCACGAACACTTCGCCTTCTACATCCTGCTGCTGCTTCTTTTTCCATTCCTTATGGGAAACGACGATATTTTCTGAATCCCGGTTGAATTCTATAATGTACACGGTCAGCTTCTTGCCGACAACATCCGCTGGATCGTCGAATTGAGCGCCGATGTGCGAGCCCGGCAGAAACGCGTAGCGTGGCAGCCCGATAGCCATGCGATAACCGCCCTTCACCTGCTGGACGATCTCGGCCTCGATCGCTTCGCCGTCTTCGAACTTTTTCTGCAGTTCGTCCCAGCGGCGTCTTCCGACCACTTTCTCGTACGAGAGATAGATTTCCTCTCCGGAGACCCGGTCTACCATCACTTCAATCTCGTCATCGAGCTTGAATTCGCGGTCCGCGTCCGGTCCCATCTTAAACTCTTTCACGGGTATCCGGCCTTCCGATTTGAAACCTGTGCTTACATAGACGAATTCCTCGTCTATTTTCGAAATCCTGCCGGAAATGATATCGCCCACCTCAAGTGTGAACGGCACATTCATTGCTGCTCCCAGCGGCGTTCCGAAAAAATCATCATCCATCTTGCCCTTAAACGAAGCCATTAATTAAAACCTCCTGCCTTGCGGCAAACTAAACAACGGCGAAGAATTCTACTATAAGTTTATGCAAAAAACAAACTTTTTTCTATTTCGCCGACGTTGACTCTAAAATGTGATCAGCTTTACCGACCTTATGCCGTCTATCTTTTCGATTTTCTTAATCAATTCCGGCGTCACTTCGTCGTCGATCGTGAGCCCCATGACCGCGTCTCCGCGCACTTTTTTGCGGCCGACCTGCATCCCGCCAACGTTGATATTCTTGTTTCCCAACAGCGTGCCTACCTTGCCGATCATGCCCGGCTTGTCCGTGTGACGAATCACCAATACGTGCCCCTGCGGAATCAGGTCGATATCAAACCCGTCGATCTTCACAATGCGCGTTTCGGAGCCGTTCATGAGCGTCGCGGACGCCGAATGCGAAGCGCCGGCCTCGTTCACTGTTACGGAAATAAGGTCCGCGTACCGGGTTCCGCGTTCGCTTTTCGTCTCTGTGATGTTCACGCCGCGGTTCTTTAACAGTATAGGCGCATTGACTATGTTTACCGTCTCCGGAATGTGAGCCTTCAGCACTCCCATGAGCAAATATCGCGTGATAACGGGCGTCTGCATTCCTGCGACATTCCCCTCGTAAACGACTTCGATGTTTTCGATTGAAGAATCCCGGATCCCCTCGAGGAGAACGCCGAGCTTTTCAGCGAGATCGAAATACGGCTGGTGAATCTTGGCGATCTCCGCTTTCATAGCCGGCATGTTAACCGCCGAAGTGACCGGAGCGCCGCCGAAGAATTCAACCATCTGAGCCGCTACGTCCAGAGCCACATTTTCCTGCGCCTCGACAGTCGAAGCGCCGAGGTGCGGCGTTGTGATGACATTCGGCAACCCAAGCAGTTCGCTTTCCCCCAGCGGTTCGGACTCGAAAACGTCGAGCGCCGCGCCGGCGACCTTGCCGCTCTTGAGCGCTTGCGCGAGCGCGGCTTCATCCACCACTCCGCCGCGCGACACGTTGATTATCCGCACACCCTTCTTCATCGCCTTGAATTCATCCGTGGAACACATGTGAAAGGTGTCGGCGGATTTCGGCACGTGGAAAGTTATGAAATCGGCTTCCTTGAACACTGTTTCCTTGTCCACGAGTTTGCCGCCGATGCGTTCGACAGCCGCCGCCGGCGTGTACGGGTCCGCGACGAGAACTTTCATGCCAAGGCCCGCCGCGCGCTCGCCGACCAGACGGCCGATCTTTCCGAAGCCGACAATGCCGAGTTTCTTATCCAGAACCTGCCCGCCCACAAATTTGCTTTTCTCCCATTTGCCGGCGTGCATGGAATTGTGGGCCTGAGGAATGTTGCGCGCAAGCGACATCATCAGCGCGACCGTGTGCTCCGCCGCGGAAACGATATTG
>JBAYJY010000143.1:0-11823 GCA_041664945.1 bacterium
ATGTAGTCCAACAGTATGTTGAGGGGCAGGGAATGAGTTACAAAAAAGTGTTTAGAATTCCTCAACTTTCACTTTCTTTCGACTGAATTAGATACCTCGGACTTTAGTCCGGGGTAATTCATTTGGAAAACGCCACGCTTAAATGCAGGCGGCATCCCGCCAGCCGAACGGCCATTCCGTTCTGTTATTCGAGATATCCCATTTCGGCGGCTTTCGCGAGGATTATGTCCGCGCACTGTTCGGGGTTGTTTTTAACGGTGTCGAGGCGGACTTCCGGATTGGCCGGCGCCTCGTACGGATCGTCAACTCCGGTGAAACCCTTCATCTCGCCCGCAAGCGCCTTCTTGTAGAGACCCTTCACGTCGCGCCTGATGCACTCCTCGAGCGGCGTATCCACGAACACTTCGATGAAGTTGCCGATCAGCGCTCGATTCCTGTCCCTTATTTCGGCGTACGGCGATATCGCCGCCCCTATTGCGATCACGTCGTTGCGCGTCAGCAGGTGGCAGACGAATCCGATCCGCAGGATGTTCGTGTCGCGGTCCTCTTTGCTGAACCCAAGCCCCTTGCTGAGATTCGTGCGCACGACATCGCCGTCGAGAACCTCGACCTTCAGGCCGCGCGCGCGCAGCTTCTTTTCCAATATCTCCGATACTGTCGTTTTCCCCGACGACGGCAGTCCGGTGAACCAGACCGTGAATCCTTTTTGCGACATGATGTCTGCCTCTTTTTTATTATGGAAAACTGTGAAAAGTTTTCCTTAATATCCTTTCAAACTTTTTTACGCTTCGCGCGACTTCGCGCGCTCCGCTTTGTTTTTGTTATTTAACTTCGTTATTCTGCGGTTCCTCGTTCGTTGTTCGTCATTCGTTTTATTTATCTTTTGCCTTTCCCTCGTTACTCGCTACTGGTTACTGCCTTTTCCCCTTCATCTCCGGCGGCGCCGGCGCGCCCATCAGCGCCAGCATAGTCGGCGCGCAGTCGAGAATGTCGATCCCCTCGACCCTGCCTCTCGGAGCGGAGTGCGGGTCGCGCATGATGAAGATTCCATGCTGCGCGTGGTTGGCGTCGTCCGGGCCGGTGTCGTTTTCATAAGTCAGAACATTGCCGCCGCCGATGCTTCCCACTGACCGCCACGAGAGGTCGCCGAAATACACTATCAGATCCGGCGCCACGTTCCGAACCTCGGGATAAACATCCTCCGGCCGGAAAACGCGCGTGCCTATGTTGCGGCCGTTCTCATCCGTTATCGCTTCGAGCTTCCCTATCAACTCGTTGCGGAAATCTTCATATTCCTCCGGCGCCATGCAGCCGTTCGGCTCGCGACCCTTCACGTTGATGAACAGGCGCCCGTAATAGCCGCCCTCGCCCCACGCCTTCGTTTTCTCCCAGTCAAACTCGCATTTGTCCGGCCTCGCCACTCCCTCCGGTTTGCTCTTCACCGCGAGATAGCCCTCTTTCATCAACCACTCGTTGATGCACACGCCGCCGAACATCGTCTTCGCCCCGTGGTCCGACACCACCAACACCGCCGCGTCATCGCCGGCGAGTTCAACCAGTTCTCCTATATATGTATCTAACTTTTTATAATAATCGAGCATCGCATCTTCGAACGGATTTCCCGGCTTATACTCCGGGTGATCCGGCATGCAGAACCGCCAGAAACCGTGGTGAATCCGGTCCGGCCCCATTTCCACCACCATCAAAAAATCCCACGGCTTCGTCTTCATGAAATGCTTCACGAGCGCAAACCGTTTGTCCGTCATCTCGTTTATCTCGCGCAGCAGGCGGCCCTTGTCGTTCGTTCGGAAACCTTCGACGTCGAGCATATAGCGGCCGACAACTCCTGCGATTTCTTCCTTAAGTTCCTTCGGATAAGTGTATTCGCTCTCGATGCTTGGGGTCAGAAAACAGGAAACCATCAGACCGTTGACCGGCTTAGGCGGATAGGTTTGCGGAACGCCGACCATGGCCGTCCGCTTGCCGAGCCTGCCTAGTATATCCCAGACGAGGTCCTCTTTCACCATTGTCGAATTCGCCGTGAAAAGCCTGTCGCTCGCGTGGTCTTTTCGATTGCGGAACCCGTATATGCCCAACTCACCGGGACTTTTGCCCGACATCATGCACATCCACGCAGGAATCGTTATCGGCGGTATCGAGCTCTTCATCTCTCCGTACGTTCCGGCGTCCATCAGCTTTTTTATGTTCGGCAACTCCGGCAGGAACCGTTCGAACACAAGCTGCGGCGTCGCGCAGTCGAGCCCGATCACCAGCAGTTTCTTTTTTTTCGCATCCGGCATGGCCAAGCGTCCTATTTAGTAAAACAACTTCAATATCATAGTCCTCAATTAACAAATAATTCAACGCGGGGCGACCGGGAGCTTAAAAGATGCGCAGGCATGCGGCAAACAAACAAAATAAATGAATATAATATTATTTTGCCCCGACCCGTTTAACGGCAATAAAAAGCGGCTATCGGCAATTTGATCGGCAATATTAACTGCGATAAACGGCAACGTTGCCTTGTAAGATCGGTTTTAAATCATATAGGAGCATTTTATTTGAAATCAATCGGCAATATGCATTGAAATGAAAGCGGCTCTATGATAAACTCATTCCGCTCCGAAGACTGATTTGACGAAAGGTAAACAATCATCATGCCCACAAGAAAAGACATCCACAAAGTGCTCATCATCGGATCCGGCCCGATAATTATCGGTCAGGCCTGCGAATTCGACTACTCGGGAACACAGGCCTGCAAGGCGCTGCGACAGGCCGGTTACGAAATCGTGTTGGTGAACTCGAACCCGGCGACAATCATGACCGACCCGGGAATGGCGGACTTCACATACATCGAGCCACTGAACGTCGAGTCGCTTGAAAAGATAATCGAGAAGGAACGGCCGGACGCCGTGCTGCCGAACCTCGGCGGCCAGACAGGCCTGAACCTGACATCATCGCTTTATAAAATGGGAATTCTCGAAAAGTACGGCGTGCAGGTGATCGGCGTGCAGGCGGACGCGATCGAGCGAGGGGAGGACAGGCAGGCGTTCAAGGACACGATGAACGCGCTCGGCATCGAGATGCCGATCAGCGAAATCGCGACCACGGTCGAGGAATCGGAAGCGATCGCGAAAAAGCTCGGCTACCCCGTCGTCATCCGGCCCGCATACACCATGGGCGGCACCGGCGGCGGCTTCGCGTGGAACGTCGACGAACTGCGGACAATCGCCTCACGCGGCCTCTCCGTCAGCCTCGTCGGCCAAGTCCTCATCGAGGAATCCGTCCTCGGCTGGGAAGAACTCGAACTCGAAGTCGTCCGCGACGCGAAGAACAACAAAATCACCGTCTGCTTCATCGAGAACGTCGACGCCATGGGCGTCCATACCGGCGACAGCTACTGCGTCGCTCCGATGCTTACAGTCCCGGCAGAACTCCAGAAGCGCCTTCAGGATTACTCCTACAAAATCGTAGAGGCGATCGGCGTCATCGGCGGCACGAACGTTCAGTTCGCTCACGACCTGATAACCGACCGCGTCGTCGTCATCGAAATCAATCCGCGCACATCGCGCTCGTCCGCGCTCGCCTCGAAAGCCACCGGATTCCCGATCGCGCTCATCTCCTCCAAGCTCGCGGCCGGCATGAACCTCGACGACCTGCCCTACTGGCGCGACGGTTCGCTCGAAAAATACACGCCTTCCGGCGACTACGTAGTCGTGAAATTCGCGCGCTGGGCTTTCGAGAAGTTCCCCGGCTCCATAGACAAACTCGGCACGCAGATGCGCGCCGTCGGCGAAGTAATGAGCATCGGCAAAAACTACAAGGAAGCGCTCCAGAAATCCATACGCTCGCTCGAAAACAAAAGGTTCGGGCTCGGTTTCGCCAAGAACTTCAACAGCCTCTCGCTCGACGAACTCCGAAAGCTGCTCGCAGAGCCGACATCCGAACGGCAGTTCATCATGTACGAGGCGCTCCGCAAGGGCATGGATGTCGAGGAGATGTACGGCATCACATACATCGGCCGCTGGTTCATTCAGCAGATGAAGGAACTCGTGGCGCTCGAAGAAGAAGTCCTGAAGCACAAAGGCGGCAAGCTGCCCGACGAGTTGCTGATACGAGCCAAGAAGGATGGTTTCTCGGACAAATACCTCGGCCAGATACTCGGCGTTGCGGAGAAAGCAATCCGCGAGCAGCGGCTCGGCCTCGGCCTGAAACAGGCTTGGGACGCCGTGCCGGTCAGCGGCGCGGACGCCGCTTACTATTACTCCACCTATAACGCGCCCGACAGGGTGTCGGTCACGAACAACAAAAAAATAATGATACTCGGCGGCGGCCCCAACCGAATCGGACAGGGCATCGAGTTCGACTACACCTGCGTCCACGCCGCATTCACCTTGCGCGAACTCGGCTACGAGACCATCATGGTCAACTGCAACCCGGAAACGGTCTCCACCGACTATGACACATCGGACAAGCTTTACTTCGAGCCGCTTACGGTCGAGGATGTCCTAAGCATTTACGACAAAGAAAAGCCGGAAGGCGTAATCGTGCAGTTCGGCGGCCAGACGCCCCTCAATCTCGCGTCGGAACTGGCGGCGGCGGGCGTGAAAATTCTCGGAACGTCGCACCAGAGCATCGAGCTTGCCGAAGACCGCGAGCGGTTCTCGGAGATGATGAAGAAGCTCGATATTCCG
The DNA here is from genome assembly GCA_041664945.1 of bacterium. Lineage (GTDB taxonomy): Bacteria > UBP15 > UBA6099 > UBA6099 > UBA6099 > JBAYJY01. The sequence goes on from JBAYJY010000143.1 coordinate 4,695, forward strand.
CAGCCTGAGAACGGCATGGCGACATCGGTCGAGGAGGCTTTCGTGGTCGCGCGGCGGATCGGTTATCCGCTCATGGTGCGCCCGTCATTCGTGCTCGGCGGCCGCGGCATGGAAGTCATCTACGACGACGAGATGCTCGAACGCTACGTCACCGCCGCTGTGGACGTCACGCCGGAGCGCCCGTTGCTGATCGACAAATTCCTCGAAAACGCCATCGAAGCCGAAGCGGACGCCATCTCGGACGGCCATTTCGCTTTCGTCCCATCCGTCATGGAGCACATCGAACTCGCCGGCGTACACTCCGGCGACAGCGCCTGCGTGATTCCGCCGAACACTATCCCGCAAAAACATATCGACACCATCGAGGAATACACGCGCCGCTGCGCCGTCGAACTCGGCGTCGTCGGCCTGATGAACATCCAGTACGCAATCGCCAACGACAAGGTTTACATTCTGGAAGCCAACCCGCGAGCGTCGCGAACCGTGCCGCTCGTCTCGAAAGTGACCAACGTATCCATGGCCCGCATCGCAACCCAAATCATTCTCGGCGCCAACCTCAAGGACCTGAACCTCAAGCAGCGCGATTACCCCCACTTCGGCGTCAAGGAATCCGTTTTCCCGTTCAACATGTTCCCGGAAGTCGACCCGCTGCTCGGCCCGGAAATGCGCTCGACGGGCGAAGTTCTCGGACTCGCCGACAGCTTCGGACTGGCGTTCTACAAATCGCAACTCGCCGCCGGACAGGCGCTCCCGCTCCAGGGCACGGCCCTCGTGACCGTCGCCTCCCACGACAAGCAAACCATCCTGCCGGCGATTAAGGTTCTCGCCGACCTCGGCTTCAATATCCTCGCCACCGCCGGCACCGCCGCTTTCCTCGCGGAGAACGGCGTCGACGCGAAACCGATCAAAAAAGTGCATGAAGGACGCCCGAACATTGTCGACGCCCTTCATAACGGCGAAGTGCAACTCGTCATCAACACGCCCTCCGGCAAGGAAAGCATTTACGACGACAGCTACATCCGGAAAGCGGCGATTAAATACAAAATCTCGTACATCACAACGCCGGCCGCCGCCGTCGCCGCCGCGCAGGGCATCCGCGAAGCCCGCGACAACAGTTTCCCGGTGAAGTCGCTTCAGGACTATCATAAGGATATTAAGATGAAAAAGAATTAGACAGCAACCAATAGCAGGCATATAGGGAAAGAGTAGCTGCCGGGCTTCAGCCCGGCAGTTCTTTAATAGAGCTCTTTTATGCTGTTGAAACGAATTCTATTATTTCCGCTTCATTAATTTGTACGGAATTAACATCGGGACGCGTTTCTGGTATGCGCGGTATTTGTCGCCGAACTCATGAATGAGTTTGCGCTCTTCGAGAATCGTTCCGGTTAGCACATAGATGGTAAGTATCGTGTTGACCATAATGCCTTTTGTGTCGAGGTTGCCGGACCAGAGGGCAATGATCGTCATGAGGTATAGCGGATGGCGCACAATGCCGAGAATGCCTGTTGTGTCCAATTCGCCGCTTTCGGACATCGCGTTGTGGGGCGTCTGCTTCAATGCCTGTCTGATTCCGATGAATTGAAGAAGATCGTATTTCAACAACGAGCCGCCCAAGAGGGCGAAAACGATCGCCAGCAAAATATAATGGATTACTATCAGATTTCCTTCCCACGCGAAGATGGGACGCCCCTTTATTAGTGAAGAATAATGGATCACCGGGATCAATGTCGCCGCGGCGAATAAATTAAAAAACATCCGGTAGAAACGGAATGCGTTTCCGGCTTTTCTTTTTATAAAATCCGTCATTGTAATGGAAATCGTCGCGCTGTGGAGAAAACACCAGGCGACCCATAAGAGCCCGCAGACGGCATATTTCCCGTCAATTCCCATTGTTTCTTTGCGCCTCGCGATTTGTTTATTTCTAATTTCATATTATATCACATATCGCCGTGAAGGTGTTGGGTGTTGGAAATCCTTGAAGGCTTTACCTGATGCCTGTTTTTAGCTTTTTTTCCTCTTCCTTTAATATTTCCCGCAATTTCAATAGAATATATGCTTGGGTAAAGTCGTTCATTCGATTATCAGAAAAGGAGAGAACGATATGGAGAAGAAAATCGTTAAGAAAAAAGTGGCTGCTCCTAAAAAAGCTGCCGCGCCTAAGAAAGTTGTAGCCCCTAAGAAAACACCTGCTGCCAAGAAACCCGCGGCTTCACGTAAAACCTACACATTCACGCTGCACGCTCCTCACGCGAGAAGCGTCGAGGTGGTAGGCGATTTCAACAACTGGGAAATCGGAAAATATCCGATGAAAAAAGACGCGAACGGCATATGGGCAAAGGCCGTCGTGGTCAAGCCGGGCGAATACCATTACAAGTATATGGTTGACGGCGAGTGGTGGCTGGACCCGGAAAAGGAAACGGCGGCAAACCCGTACGGCACCGAGAACAACGTGCTGGTTGTCTGACGGCCGGTCTTTTCCCGTTGAATCCGAAGGGCGGGACTTTCGCGCCTTAGCTTTTAAGTTCGCCTATGTGTAAGGCCGGTTTCGGAGAAACTCTGCGCAGATGAGTTTTTTCATCGATATTCTTTTGGCCATGGGAATAATGCTCGCCGCAGCCGGTTTCGGGCGAAAGCTTATGCGCGCCCTGCGAGTTCCGGAAGGCGGTTTCTGGGAGAATTTCTGCGCCGGCGCCGCTCTCGGCCTCGGCGTTCTCATCCTGACAATCTTCCTGCTCGGCGTCGCCGGGCTTCTGCGCCGCTGGATTCTCATCCTGCCGCCGCTCCTTTTCATCGCCGCCGCTCCTGCCGACCTCGCTTTCATCATCAAATCAGGCGCCCGCAAAATCCTGTCTTTTTTCAGAAACGCGGAACCGCTTCATCGCGCAGCCGCCGCCGTGACCGCTTTCCTGTTTTTCCTCTATCTGCCGGCGGCTCTCGCGCCTCCGATTCACCCCGACGCGCTGGTGTACCAGCTCGCCGCCCCTAAAATTTACGTCCACCTCGGGCGCATCGTCTTTCTGCCCGACAATTTCCGCGCGTCGTTTCCATCCGGCGTCAACATGCTTTTCATTCTCGGGTTGTCGCTCCGCGGGCCGGCTCTCGCGCAACTTTTACACCTTTTCATGGGCGCCCTCAGCGCGCTCGCGATCTTCGCGGTCGCCAAAAGGCGCCTCGGCCGCGCCGCTGGACTTTGGGCCGCTCTCATTTTTTCCTCATCATATATCGTCTCCCTCGTCGCTCCTCAGGCGATGACCGAGATGGGCTTCGTCCTGTTCGGAGTCCTCGCCTTCCACTATCTTTTGCTCTGGCTGGATTCCGGACCCCGCGGCGAGTTTCTTTTATCCGCCGCGTTTTGCGGTTTCGCGCTCTCCACGCGCTATCAGGCGGCCGTCTGGCTCGCCTGCCTCGCCGGGTTTCTCGCCTTCTCCGAGATCAGGCGCGGCGCCACTTTTCTGAAAACCGCATCGCGTGTTGTTCTATACAGTTCCATCGCGGTCGCCCTGCTTTCGCCGTGGCTCATCAAAAACGCCGTCTTCACAGGCAACCCCGTCTTTCCGTTTCTGAACCAGTATTTCGGAAGCAGGTACTACGACCCCGCCAGTTGCAGTTGGATGGCTTCCGGAGTAGACCGGCCAACGTCTCTTATCGGCTACTTCCGCTTTTTTTTCTTCTATCCGTGGCTCACGACGCTGAACGGGTTCACAAACGACACCGGATTCGGCCCGCCGGCCAACCCCGCGTTTCTCGCGCTGCTTCCCGGCCTGCTTTTTCTCAGGCCACTGCCGCGCTTCGTCCGCTCCATCCTCTGGTTCTGCCTCGCGGTCGGACTGACTTTCTGGGCGGCGCTCCTGATCAACACGCGCTTCTGGCTTCCCGTCGAGGCGCTCCTTTGCATAGCAGTCGGCCACCTCGTTTCAGCATCGTTCAATAAATCCAAGGCGCTGTTCGGCATCGCTCTTTTGTTCGTCGCCGCGAACATGCTCTTCGCCTGCGCCTCCGTCGCGTACGGCAGTAATTCGATTGTCGCCCAGATATCGGTCGTGTCCGGAATCATTTCCCGTGACGACTACCTCGCGCAAAGAATGCCCGCCTACCGCGCCATCAAGGCCGCAAACCGCGAACTTCCGCCCGGCTCTAAAATCATGCTCGGCTTCGCGGCGAGCGAAGGTTACTATCTCGACCGACCCTACCTTTACGGCGAACCATACGGGCAAGCCTATCTCAACTGGTTCAAACTGCGCGGCGAATCCGACCTGCTCGGCTGGCTTCGCGATAAAAAAGTGACTCACTTATTGTTCGCTGAAACCTACGCTCATCCCGGCGCATGCCTCGCTATCGTCGACAAAACGCGCTGTGGCGCTTGGGACTCGTTGATCGCGCGTCATTTCAGGCCTATGAAAACCATAGATGATTTCATGTTCGGGGAGATAATATATTGAACCGTGAAGAAGAAAAAAAAGAAAGCCGCCCCAATCTGATTTATATAGCGGTCTGGGCCGCATGGTGCGCGCTCGTGTTCGCCCTGTATCTCAGGCAGTTCGTCCATAAATAAGGGCGGCGCGCCGGATTAATCGCGGAAATTAATACGATTTAGGTTTCAGCGGTAGCGCATCGGGGAAAACTTAAATTACAGGACCGATATTTAGCTTGCTGAACGTCAACCATATCAAAGGAAAGAGCCGGCATGGCGGTTTGACACCCGCGCCGCCGGTCCATAGAATGAACAAATGAACGAGATCAAAGAAAAAATCGACAAACTCATCGCAAACATCGAGAGCGTGTTCGTCGGCAAGCGCGAGACGGTTGAATTCGCGATTAACGCGCTCTTCAGCGGCGGCCACCTTCTGATCGTGGACCTGCCAGGCGTCGGAAAAACCACGCTCGCCAAGGCGGTCGCGGCCTCCATCGCCGGCTCCTCCAAACGCGTCCAGTTCACTCCGGACCTGCTGCCGACCGACATCACCGGCGTCAATATTTACATCCACGAAAAAAGCTCTTTCACTTTCCATCCCGGGCCGGTGTTCACGAACATCCTGCTCGCGGACGAGATCAACCGCGCCACTCCGCGCGTGCAGTCCAGCCTGCTCGAAGCCATGGAGGAATGCCAGGTCTCCGTCGACGGCTCGACGCACAAGCTCGAACAGCCTTTCATGGTTATCGCCACTCAGAACCCGATCGAGATTCAAGGCACCTTCCCGCTCCCGGAAGCGCAACTCGACCGGTTCCTCATCTCCGCGGTGATCGGCTACCCGACGCGCGACGAGGAGCGCCGCATAATGGACGGGCGCGCTTCCTCCGAGCCTCTCGATTCGCTCGCTCCGGTGATGAGTCTCGAAGATGTCGAAATGATAAAAGAAGGCGCACGGCGCGTGCGCATCAGCGAACCGGTCAAGCGCTACATACTCGACATCACCGAGGCCACCCGTCGCGGCGACGGCATCCTGATAGGCGCCAGCCCGCGCGCTTCTCTCGCTCTCATGCGCACAGCTCGCTCACGCGCCATCATTGCCGGCCGCGATTTCGCGACTCCGGACGATGTCAAATCGATCGCCCCCTCAACTCTCGCCCACAGGCTCATCATGCGCGGCGCGACCCGCCTCAACCTCGACGCCAACCGCGCTGCGCTCGCCGCCATTCTCGACGAAATCCCCGTTCCGCGGCCGGAGTGATTTTATGAAAACCGTCGCGAGAATCCGTTCCTACGGACGATTGTTCTTCCTCGCAGGCTGGATATTCCTTCTGTTTCTTATCGCGACAAACATCCAGTCCGGCTGGCTCTACGTCATCATTTCATTTCTCGCATTGCTCGGCTTTTTGTCGGCGCTGCTGCCGGGCTTTGCGCTTCGCTCGATCTCTGTCGCCGCTTCGCAACCCGAACTTTGCGAGCGCGGCGCTCCGCAGGCCGCAATCCTTTTTCTCGAAAACCGATCTCGGTTCGCTCAATACACAATCCGCGTCGAACTGCCTGCGGGCAGCGGGTTGGAATTCGATCCGCCGAACCTGCTCGCCGTACGCATTCCAGGCCGTTCGAGCGTCGCTATCCCCGCCCGGTTCGTTCCCATGCGTCGAGGCGAATTGCGCATCGGCCACGTCACGCTCGTCTGCAGCGGCCCGACAGGCCTGTTCGCAAAAAAACGCGTCGCCGCTGTCGCCTCCTCTTCGCTCGTTTACCCGAAACTTTCCGACGCGGACGGCGAATCGCTCGCCGGCGCCGCCGGCGCGGACAACTCCTCCCCTGTCAACAGGCATCTCGTCACAGAGGACCCTTATCACTACGCCCTTCGCGAGTATGTGCCGGGCGACAGCCTGCGCCGGATTCACTGGAAACTGACGGCGAAGCGGAACGAACCGATAATGCGCATAAACGAGAGCAAGACGTTCGGCGTGGCCGGCATTCTTGTAGACAACTTGCGAGACCATTACCCGCCGCCGGACGGCGGAGAGAAGTTCGAGCTTCTGCTCGAAAAAGCGGCGTCGCTCGCGCGGCATTTGCTTTTCTCAAGCGGAATGAGCGTGACGCTATACGCGACCGCTTCGCCGGAGATCGAACTGGACACGCACGAGGTCTGGGAGCGAGCGCTCCGCTGGCTCGCTCTGATCCGGCTTGAGGACGCGCCCGCCGGCGGCGATTGCCTCGCCATTCGCGCGCCTGAATTCATAGAATACACTTTCAGCCCGAATACGGAGGCGAATACCTGATGGGCGCGTTTATTAAGCTGATCAACCGCCCCTACCGCCATCTCGATCAGGTCGAGAACAGCCTTTCGCTGCGCGCGGTGACATTCCTCGCGGTCGCGCTCGGCGTCTTCGTCTCGGCGCGGGACACCGGACTTGCCGCCCCGATGGCGATCGGCCTCGCCGGCATTTCCGCCGGCTTCGTTTTCAGCTACGCGCGCCGCATGTTTTCCAACTGGTGGATGAAAGTTTTTGTCTCGTTCGGCATGATCGCCGCCGGCTATTTCTATATCAATCAGATGCTTTACACAAGCCGCGACCACATCGTCGTTCTGACTGAAATGCTCATCTGGCTTCAGTTGATGCACAGCTTCGACCTGCCGCGCCGCAAGGATTTAATCTACTCGCTGCTGTCGGCGTTCATGCTCATCTGCGTCGGCGGCGTTCTCAGCCG
>JBAYJY010000144.1:0-11805 GCA_041664945.1 bacterium
AGGGCTATATCTGCGCTATCGCCGGCCTGTTGATTCATGGACTGGCCGCAAATACATTTGTTTTAATCCGGATCATGGAGCCGTTCTGGTTTCTTACCGCTGTCGTGGCCAGTATTCCGCATGTTCTTGAAAATAAATATCATCCCGCCGGCAAAACAGGCGCGGAATTGCCGAAATATCAAATTTATCACACCGGCCACGAAAGTTATTGATATCCAAAATCACATTTGCGTGAAAAATCTCCTTCAGGGTTCTGCTTTTCGTGTCCGCCGTTTATCAGAATACTGCTTTACATGTGAACGGCCGGATTCGATATTGTCATAAATATCGCCAGCGCCAACAGCCCCAAAACAGCCGTGATCCAGTAGAAATGCTCTTCGATCGTCATCCCGTCTTTGTCGAACATTTTTTCGCCTCCCCAGTTTGTTGCGATAATCATAATCAGGGGGTGTGACATTTTTCGGGGACGGCGCATCTCAAAATCAAAAAAATCTATTTCGAGAAAAAACTTTGCCGGCCGGCTTTTTATTCGTGTCTCAAAGATCTACTAATGATTCATATCGGCATTCGATATATGTATAGCCCTAAGCGAAGCGCGCGCAGCCGCGCGAAGCGTTATAAAGTATTGAAAGGATCTTAAGGGAAATTTTGCCGGCCGGCCGGCTTTTATTCGGGCCTCAAAGATCTGCTAATGATTCAAATCGGCATTCGAAATGTGTATAACCACAAGCGGAGCGCGCGCAGCCGCGCGAAGCGTTATAAAGTTTTGAAAGGATCTTAAGGGAAACTTTTTCAAAAGTTTCCCTTAATGTCTTTTTCTTTCTTATTTTATCTTTTCTATTCATATAGCTTCAAAGCGTCTTTTGCGGCGGCGCGTACGAGTCGCCGCAATTCCGGGGGCGAAACGGCGGCCGCCTGGCCGGCGTAGCCGAGCACAGTGGCGACAACGCTTTCGAGACTGTCCGTGTTGAATTCGGTTTCGGTTGGAGCCGCTTCGGTGGATGTCGCTTTGTAGCTAACGCAGACCTTGTGTGGGCGTTCGATAAACCGGAACATCTCCTCGCGCCGGAACTTTGTTAGATCGAATCCGGCGGGCATTTCGAACCGCTCTCCGGCCGGCCGCGCGGATTTGATGCGGTCCACCCGGAACACGCGCAGCCCGCGGCGCGACTCGCACCAGCCGACGAGATACCAGCGTTCCACATCATAGATAAGACCGTACGGACGCACCGTGCGGCGGGCGGTTTCGCGGCGCGCCGGGGTGAAGTATTCGATCGCGACCTTTTCGCGGCCGGCGGCGGCTTTCAGCGTTTCGAGCAGCGGGCGCAGATTGCCCGTCTCCGGCGAGATATCGAGCTGTTCCGAAATGCGTTCAATCCCGGCCTCTTCGCCGGGGGCAATCGCGTCGTGAACCTTCCGCATCGCCGAATCGAGATCGGCGTTGCGCGAGACTCCGCGTCCCGACGCGCGCCCGGCGACAAGCAGCGCCAGCGCCTCCGCGCGGTCCAGGCGCACAGGCCGCTCGAAAAGCCCGTTCGCGTGGTGAATGTAAACCTTGCCTTCTTCTATGTAAGTGTCGAAAAGGTCGCCCGGACCGTACGGCGGCAGCCCGCAAAGGCTCAGCGTTTCGAGCGCGGCGAGAAGCTCCGCCTTGTCGACTTTAAGCAACACGGCAAGCTCGTCCGGCGTCCGGCCCTGATTCAGATAGACCGCGTTCGCGATCCCGATCAGCTTTTTAACCTTTTCAGGCGTCTTCTCCCGCATCTGCGAGGATACCTTTCAGCGTTTCCGCCATTTTAGCCCGCAGCGCGGGCGGCGAGACAATCTCCGCGCGGTCCGCGAACTCCAAAACCCACGAAATAAGCGCGTAATTATTGACAGATTTGACGGCCATCGAATAGTCGTTTTCGTTTAACGAAACGGATGGGAGGTCGCCCCAGACGTTTCGGATTTGCCAAAACAGGTCGGGATGGAAGCGGATGCCGGCGATTGTGGGCCGTTCATCGCCGAACTCCCACGGGGCGCGGCGGCGGGACTGTTCCTCGATGGAAAAGCCCGCGGGCGGCTCGAAATCCGGCGCTCCGCCGGCCTGCGGCGCGTCGAGCAGTTCGAGGCGATCGAGCCGGAACAGGCGCGGGTCCTTCCGCAGGCGGCAATAGCCGTAGAGATACCAGAAACCGCGTCGCAGGAAGAGCCCGTATGGATCGACCCGGCGGTCCACGGAGCGTCCGGCGGACGCGCGGTGGCGGAGCTTGACTGTTCTCCGTTCGGCGACAGCATCCTGCAGGGCGGCGAGAAGTTCCGGGTCGGCGGCTGATTCCGGGCGGTCGAGTTGCAGAAGAACCGGTTCGCCCGGACTCGCGCCGGGCGCCGGACGTCCCGCGGCGGATGCGATCTTCGCGAGCGCCCATTCAAGTTCCCGCATCGGCGGCGCGCCCGCGCCGCCTGAAATGCGACGGCCAAGCTCCGACAAAGCTCCGACCTCTCTTTCGGAAAACAAAATAGTCGGCAGGTAAAAATCCTGAGGATTTATTTTATAAGCTTCGGTTTCGTAGCCGGTCAGGGGGTCGGTTGTTTTGGCAAGCCGAACCGGAATGCCGAGCTCGGCGAGCGCTTTTTTATCGCGGATGAACATCCGCCGGTTCGCTTCGAAGTCTTTGTCCTTTTCGAAACCGTCCACCTGGTCCACGATCGAGCGCAGAGTCTGCGGCTTCTTCTCATTCAGAAGAAACACGCTGAGATTGATCAGCCGCTCGACCGTTGGGATTTTATGTTTCTGCTTTTTCGGCTCGACGGTTTTCATTAACTCCGATTATACCCGCAAACGGAAAGAAATGGCAACAATAATGCGCATCATTTAGGGTGAACAGCAAACCTATAAAAGAGCGGAAATACCGCGTCTTTTGTTTATGAAATTGAAGCGAGTTAGATGATATGCTATACTAAACGTCCTTAGGACGTTTAGTATAGCATATCGTTTATGAATTGTCAATAGTGACAATCAATGCTATCAAAACGCACAAGACTTGACACTTGACATTGTTTAGCCGTTGTGTTATACGTCCTAAGGACGTATAACACAACGGGTGAGGAAACGCAATGGAGCTTGGCGCAGTCAATGTGATGTTGGGAGAATTAAATCAACCTGTGATTTCACGGTATGATCTTTGGTCTCGTATATTCAGGCTGTATAAGGAAAAGAAGTTAAAAAGCAGAAAACGCAAAGGCTACAATGTTGTAAATGAATTCGTTGATCGGATGATTAATAACGGAGCCATCACTTACGATAAGGAATTTACGGAGAGCGCGGCATATAAAATCACCGGGAAAAGGGGATATGATGCAGGAGATATAGCTTGTGCCGTTGATCCCTTTTTATATGTGTCGCATTTAAGCGCGATGGTTTTTCATGGACTTACTGATAGAGTTCCTCATACGTTATTTGTTTCGACTCCGCCGAACAGACAGTGGAGGATATTTGCGATTGAAAGAATGAAGAAGGATTTGGGGCAATGGTTTGAAGAATATGCCGACGCGGGATTGCCTATGTTGAAAAAAATAAAAATGGAGAAAATAAACGGAAAGCTGGTAATACAGTATTCGAGCATTCACCAAGGGGCTTTTAAAAAGACGGAAGATAGGAATCTAAGAGTCTCGACGATTGGCAGAACTTTTCTCGATATGGTGCGGGAGCAGGAATATTGCGGAGGAATACGGCATGTGATGGAAGTCTATGCTGAGCATGGAGAAACATACAAAAGAGCAATCATCGACCATGTTGATAGAAACGGGAAGTTGATTGAAAAAGCGCGTGTAGGGTATTTGCTGGAGGAACGCTGCGGAGTTAAAGACGGGAAAATGGATGAGTGGGCTAAGAATGTTCAAAGGGGAAGCTCGAAGAAACTTGATCCGGCTGCCGCGTACAGCCCGATATATTCAGAAAGATGGTGTCTCTCGATAAATGTCTGACAGGATAAGGCAATGGGTTATTGAAAGCGATGCGCCTGCAAAAAAGGAACATCGTCAGGCGGTACATACGCTTTTAGTTGCGATAGCCGAAACAGGCGATTTGCGGCAGGAAATGATAATGAAGGGCGGAATATTGCTTGCCGTTAAATTCGAAAGCTCTCGATACACAACGGATGTCGATTTTTCAACGTCGAAAAAATTTGCTGATTTCGACGAGACGAAATTTCTATTGAAATTAAGAGAAGGGCTTGCAATCGCTGTAAATAAGCTGGAATACGGGTTGGATTGCAAGATCCAATCGCATGAAGTCAAGCCGGCGCGGGAAGATGCAACTTTCCAAACATTAAAAATAAAGATTGGATACGCGTACAAGGGCAAGCCGAAACACAAAAGACTGGTGGCCAATAATTGCCCGGACGCGCTGAAGGTGGATTACAGTTTTAACGAATACAACTGCAAAATTGATACGGTTGAGCTTGAAGGCGAAAAAAAAATAAAGGTTTATAGTCTTGCTGACATAGTAGGCGAGAAATATAGAGCAATCATTCAACAAACGGTTAGAAATAGAGAGCGAAGACAGGATGCATATGACATTTATTGCCTTATAAAAAAGGGATATTTAGAAGATGAAAGCATAAAAGAGGTTATATTAAAATCGTTGATTAGAAAATCAGAGTCGAGGGGATTGAAAGTTGATAAAAAATCTTTGGAAAATGAAGATATAAAAAAGAGATCAAAAATCGATTACCCTACTTTGCAACTTGAAATAGATGGCGTTTTGCCTGATTTCGAAAAATGTTATGGAGCAGTTACGAGATACTACAAGTCCCTTCCCTGGGAAGGCAGGAAATGACCATGACCATTATATAGAAATTAAACCCGGAATTGCTTCCCCGGGCTAATGCTTTCGGGGGCAGGCGCAAAACAGCCACAGAACAGCTTCCTCACAACGACGATTCTTACATGCAATAATTTATTGCTTTTTCGCCTTCTTCGCTCTGTAGCGCCTGGAGATGATAGAGAGCAGATAAATCAGGATGATTAGCGGCGAGAAGACGGCGATCCAGATTAACGCGAATAGAATTGTCCGGAAGGTTTCAAGAAACGCGCGGAGCGCTTTCTTCAGAGTGTCGGCAATGCCCCAAAGTTTCGGCGTCGCCGAGGCGACGGAGGCCTTTTCGTACATATCGATGGTTATCGTCGCGAGCGCGATCCGGTTGTCGAGGTATTTCTGTCTGCCTTCAGAGGTTTCGATCTCGCCGCGCACGCGGCCCAACTGCTCTTCCACGGCGAGGATATCCTTCACGCTTTTCGCCATGTCGAGCACATCGAGGAAACGCGCCTCTTCGCGCTTGAGGTTGCGAAGCCGCGACTCGATGTCGACATATTCCTCGGTTACATCCTCTCCGGCGACATTTTCCTTCGTGACGCGGCCGATTTTCTTGAGAGTGGAAAGCGCGCCGTCGAAAGCCGTCTGCGGAATGCGAACGACAATGCTGCCGTATTTCGCGTCCTGCGGCTGTTCCTCCACGGACGAGCTTCCTATGAATCCGCCCGCTTTATTTGTCGCTTCCTTTACCGCCGCCATAGCTTTTTCTATTGAAATAACTTCGAGAGATATAGCGCCGGTTTTGATGATTTTCCTGTCGAAAGAAACAGGTGATTCTTCTTCTAAACTCAGATTTCCTGCATAATCCGAAACCGCAACATTTTTATCAATGATGCCGGCAAAAAGCTTTCCGCGCACGGGTGCGCCGATAATGTTTGAAGTGTATTTTGAATTCTCAACATTGTTTAGCTGGCCCGAAATTTTTCCAAATCCCGAACCGATAAATAATTTAGGGCCTAAAACAATAACCGCTATCAATCCGAGCACAAAAACAAGGACAACAAAAGTAAACGGCCTGAGCTTTTTCATATTAGTCTCCCCGTAATATTTTTGAACTGAAGCTTTCAATTACTGCCACATCCGGTAAGACAGTCGTCGCGAATAAATGTTCCGCGACTTCGGTTTATGTTGTGTCCCGCAAGAAATCCTCTGGCAGCATTATACCAGAATTCGGAGCATAGCGGCAAATCAGGGGCGTCATTGCGAGCGAAGCGAAGCAAAACCGGACATGGAGATAGGCCGGGGTTGCTTCTCCCGCTTAAAACGTGCGAGGGCAGGCTAACAACAGCCAAAAAACAGCTTCCTCGAAATGACGAGCTTGGCGTCGCCGCCCGTAGGGGCAGATTTAAAATCTGCCCCTAAAAATCGCCGGAAGCGTGGCGCGCTTTTGCTATTGGTCATTGTTGTAGTAGAATAAAAACGAAAAGCGAAAAAACAGGAGTCGGACATGAGCAAGAAAAAACTGCGCGTAGGGATCATCGGATGCGGCCGGTTTTCGGAGCCGGGGCACGCGCTGCACTATAAGCTGAATCCGCGCTGCGAATTTGTCGCTGTGTGCGACACGCGCGAAGAGCAGGCGCGCAAACTCGCGTCGCGTTTCGGCGTGAAACAGGTTTTCTCCGACGCCGAGGAGATGCTTGACCGCGCGGGCCTGGACGCGGTGAGCGTCTGCACGCCGACATTCACGCACGCGGACCTCGTGTGCGCGGCGGCGTCGCGGGGAATCCATGTAATGTGCGAGAAGCCGTTCTCGATATCGCCCGAGGAGGGCGCGCGGATGGTGAACGCGTGCGCGGAGAACAAAGTCGCGCTGCACGTCGGGTTCCACCAGCGGTACGACCGTGGGATCGCCCGGGCGCGCGAGCTCGCCGCCGGCGGCGAATACGGAGCGTGTTTCCACGCCGAGTTCCGCTGGAAGGGTTTGTCCACAATGGGCAACGTGCCCGCGATCAACAACGCGCTGAATCTGGCGCGCCGCGCGGGGATGTCGATGGAGGGGTTCAGTCCGGACTGGCGGTTCAGCGATCCGCGCATCCCCGGCGGCATCCTCGAAGTGTTCTGCCACAGCATAGACCTCGCGGTGTGGATGTTCGGCGTTCCGGACTCCGTTGAAGGCTCGTCGCGAATGGTGTCGCCGGACGCGCGGAAGCCCGAGCACAGCGTGGCGTTGCTGAAATATAACAACGGGCCTGTCGTGTTCCTGACGATGAGCAGCCGCGCGCTCGCGCTGTGGGAAACGCAGGACGCGCGCTTTCTCTGCGAGGACGGAAATGTGATGTACGAAACGAACTCGAATCTGCAGTCGCTGATTCCAGCGCGAGTGACGGTCGAGACGGGCAGGGGGCTGTTCGGCTCTCGCGGTTCCGTCTTCATCCCGCCGGATCTGAGCCCGCTGCGCAATATCCCGCACTATCGCAAGATCGACAATTTCCTGCTCGACGCTCTCGGCGAACTGCCCCCGGAAGAGGAGCCGTTCATCGCCCGCGGCGAGGCGGGGATGAAAGCCGACGCGATAATTGAGAAGATCAGGGGCAATCAGTAACGAGTAGCCGGCATCGAGAACTTAGGTAAAGACAGAAAAGCAGGCGCCGGAATACAGAATACATAACTCAGAATACAGCAATAGTTATAAAGCATTAGAAAGAATATAGGGAAAAGCAAAAATGTCTGTCATTCCGAGCGAAGCGAGGAATCTTCAATAAAACAACAATCGGCGCCGTGAAAAGATAAAAGATTTACAACAGAAGAACAAAGGCGCGAAGAGAAATTCAGATTGAAAATCTTGAGGCAACAAATTGTGGCCTCAAGTTGAATTTATTTTACACAGTAAATTTCATTTTCCCCAAATATTTCCATTTTAAGCCGCCATTATTTTGCCATATTTAAATATATTCACAGCCGCCGAGCGTCTAATAGAAAAGCGTAGTTACGAGCGCGACAGGGCCGGCGGCGGGCTATTAGAAGTCAAAGCGCCGCAGAAAAATACGTTTCAAAAGATAAGGAGAGAAAGATGAAGAGGCGAACGTTTTTGTGGCTCGTGATCGCCGCGTTTGCGGCGATGTCGGTTTGGGGCGGGATAAAAGCGGAAAGCAAGGATAAAGAGCAGCAGATATGTATCGATATGGCGTCGAGCATGATGCCGGGGGCCGGCTTGGGAATTCTCGTAAAAAATCCGGGCTTCCAGAAGCAGCTCGGAATAACAGACGAGCAACTGGCAAAAATCCGGGAAATAGCAAATAATTATGTGGAAAAACCGAAAGACCCGAAAACCATAGCGGCGCCCACAACCGCCGATTTGCGCGAAAAAATGACGGCGCTCCGCAAGGACCTCGATCAGCTTGTCTATGAGGAACAGCCGGACTTGGCGCTGGTTGACGCAAAAATTCTTGAGATGTCCCGGAATTCGGTGTTGATGCAGATGAGAGACGTCCATCTGATGATAGAGGTGAGCGGCGTTCTCAACGGCGACCAGAGGGCGAAGTTGAAAGAATTGTTGAAACAGGCGATGCAGCCAAAGAAAAATGGAGAAAAGGGAAGTTTCGGCGGTCCCGGCGGCGGCCGGGGGCCGATGGGAGGTCCCGGAGGCGGGCAGGGACCAATGGGCGGCGGCCCCGGAGGCGGAATGGGCGGCGGCAGCCCGTGGTAAAAGGCGCGCCGGCTGTCAATTCAGAACAATCAAACCGTGGGTGATCGAGCATGACGGTTGAACAAAATGAATTCGGCAAAAATCTGCCGGCGGCCGATATACGTCTTCAGCAAAGCATGTGGCTCGACAATATTCAAGGCAACTTGGATATCATTCCTAAAAACAAAGACATAAAGCCGTTGCGCAATATTTTCGAGGGCGTTCCGGGGTGCGTTATCGGCGCCGGCCCGAGTCTCGACAAGAACATCGGACTTCTCGCCGAACACGCCCGCGAGTACCCGCTGTTTTGCACGGACCGCGCATTGAGAAAAGTTTACTCCGCGGGCATTATTCCACATTTCGTCGTCGTTATAGACTGGCAGGATGTAGTCGCCGATTTCTTCGCCGGTCTGCCGATAAATAAAACGATCCTTCTCGCTTCG
The DNA here is from genome assembly GCA_041664945.1 of bacterium. GTDB lineage: Bacteria > UBP15 > UBA6099 > UBA6099 > UBA6099 > JBAYJY01. Next base: position 8,927 of record JBAYJY010000144.1, read on the forward strand.
ATAAAAATATCGCGCCGAACGCTCGAACTGCCTTGGAAGCGCGTCCATTTCTTCCTCGTCAAGGACAACGACAAGGCGTTCGAAATGAAGGAAGTGGAGCTCACGCGCGGCCGCGTGGCGGGCATTCCCGGCGGCGTCATCTGCGGGAATTCAGCCTATCTGCTCGCCCGCTGGTGCGGCTGCAACCCGATCACGTTTGTCGGCTGCGATATGTGCATGGAATCCCCGAACGAAGGCGAAATCAACTATGAAGCTGTGGACCCGAACGGCAACAAAATTTATTCGCTTCCGGGATTCCTCGCCGGACTCGAATGGCTGAACAAATATCTCGAGCTCGATCAGGAAGTAGTTTCCGGAAAAGTTAAACTGTTCAACTCAACAGAAGGCGGAATAATGTACGGCAAACGGCTGCCCGCATTGTCCCTCTCGGAATTCATCGAGAACCATCCCGGCGCGAAAAGCAGTCTCCAAACCAAAATTCAACAGGCTTCGCGATAGGAGCGGCCTGACGCAACGTTCCACACAGCGAAAGTTCCATGGATTATGATTTTTACTTAAGGGGCAGCGTTTAACTGGGAGCGCGGGCATCTTGCCCGCATAAAACGATGGCTCCCGGGGAAAAGAATTAAAAACGCGGGCTGGAAGCCCGCGCTCCCAATTAAGAAAATTGCTATCTCGGCGTTCACGATCCAATTCCCGGTTACCGATTCCCAATTACCCCTAAAATTGTATAGAATTTAGGTAAATCTGCCGCGGGCGGTCATGGCGCGGCATGGGGGATGCAATGAACTACAAACGGATGCCTATTGAGATCGAGTCGCCGGAGCAGCTCGGTTACGGAAATATCAAACACAATTTAACTGAAAGCTCGGTGTCGGACATGCCGCTTCGCAAGCTCGGCATTGATCTGAACGATCTCGCGCTGGCGTACACCGACCACGCGGGAAAACCGGAATTGCGCGCGGCGGTTGCGGCTGAAGGCGCGGGCCTGAGCGCGGACGACGTTCTGATAACGGTCGGCGCGGCGTCGGCGCTGTTCATCGTTGCGACGTCGCTGCTCGGGAAAGGCGACAAAATAGTCGTGGCGCATCCGAATTACGCGACGAACATCGAGACGCCGCGCGCGATCGGCGCAAGTATCGAATTCCTGCGGTTGTCGTTCGAGGACGGCTTCCGCGTTGATTTGGACCGCCTGCGGTCGCTTGTCACCGAGGACACGAAGCTGATCAGCCTGACGTGTCCGCACAACCCGACCGGCGCGATGATGAGCGAGTCGGATGTGAGGGAGGCGATAGCGATCGCCGAGGAGCGCAACTGCTGGCTGTTGTTCGACGAAACCTACCGCGAGATGGCGTTTGGCGGGGCGCTGCCGCCGGCGGCGTCGCTCAGTTCGCGCGTGATCAGCGTTGCGTCGGTGTCGAAAAGCTACGGGCTGCCGGGTGTGCGCATGGGATGGCTGATTGCGAAGGACAAAAAATTGCAGGAACTGTTTCTCGCGGCGAAGGAGCAGATTTTCATCTGCAACTCAATTGTCGACGAGGAGATCGCCTGCCACGCGCTGCTGAACAAGTCGCGCATTCTGCCTGAAATTCTGGCGAACAACAAGGCGGCGTTCGAGGTTGTGAAGTCGTGGATGGCTGGGCGGAGCGACATGGAGTGGGTCGAGCCGCGCGGCGGCGTCGTTTGCTTCCCGCGAATCAGAGAGGACTCAGGGGTCGATGTCGACCTTTTCTATAAAACGCTGAACGGCAAATACGCCACGCACGCCGGGCCTGGCCACTGGTTCGAGATGGACCGCCGGTATATGCGGATCGGCTACGGCTGGCCGACTCGCGAGGAGCTTGTGGGAGGTCTTGAATGCGTGGGAAAAGCGCTGGATGAAGCGAAAAAACAGTAGATGGTAGAAGGCAGAGGGTAGAAAGGGAAAGAATGAAAAGAAGCAGCCAGAAGACAGAACTCAGAATACAGCGAAAAGAAAAAGTAAAACAGAAAAAAGAATACAGGGAAAAAATGAAAGAAAAAACAATTAAAACGTTTGCGACCGTAGCGATGTTGTTGCTTATAGGCTCCGCTGCGCGGGCGGTGGAGATCAAGGCGGGCCGGTACAGCGTGGAGCTTAAGCCGGACAGGACGCTGTCGATCCGGATCGGCGGCCGCGAGCTGTACGCGCTGAAGAGCGTCGAAACGGTTTTGTTCAAGCCGGACGTTACGATGCAGTTCGGGTTCTTTAAGCTCAAAAAGAACGGCGCGAAGGCGGGAGCGCTGGAGTTCGCGATGGACGCAGGCGGCGTGACGCTCGAACGCGGGCCGGAACGCGCGGGATCGGTCAATTTCATAGAGACGGACGAGGGCAATCTGTCCGTTACGGTGAGCGTGAAGGACCCGGCGGCGTCCGCGAATGCGGTTCGGATGAAGTTCGCCTGCGCGGCGGACGACCGTTTCTGGGGCTTCGGCGAGCAGTACAACTATATCGACCTGCGGGGGCAAACCGTTCCGATCTGGGTGCAGGAGCAGGGCGTCGGCCGCGTGAAGAACTCGACGTTCCCGCCTATGGGCAGTTTCACGGACTCGTATTTTCCGATGCCCTATTTCATGGACCCGGCGAAGGGAAAGGGCTTCCTCGTAACGAATCCGGAATACAGCGTTTTCAACCTCTGCAACAAAGCGGCGGACACGTGGGATGTCGAGGTGTGGAACAACGCGAAGGTGACGTTTATCGTGCTGCCGGGCCCGAAGCCGGCGGATGTTGTGTCGCAGTTGACGGCTGAAGCGGGGCGTCCGAAGGCGACGCCGCCGGACTGGACGATGGGCGGCGTGTGGCTGGCGTCGCAGCGCGGGCCTGAGATGATCGACAAGCGGGTCGAAACGGCGCGGAAGGC
>JBAYJY010000145.1:0-11695 GCA_041664945.1 bacterium
CAGCTTAATATTTTCTCGCCATATCTCCTGTCAGACTTGCTCGACGATAAATGGAAATCGCTTCCATTTATACCATCTTCTTGCCAACTCGTTCTGGAGGGATTTTGATTGAACACAAATGATATGATTATATTCTTCTTATTTTGTTCTCAATTGTGTTTTTGCAAATTCTTCTTATTGCATATTCAAAGGTGGATTTTGACTCATCAAATGCAATTATGAAAATAAATGCTTATGCCTATTTATTTGTTGCGCTCGAAGTTATTTTCACTTTTGCATTTATCTATTTTTTCATTGGAATGTTTTACAATTGTTTAAACAATAAAAGTATAAGTAGGAAATCCAGAGAAGGATGGGCTTGGATTTTTTTGATATTCGTCATTTTCGGCGCAATACTTTACTATGTAAAATTAGGGAGAAAGCAAATAAAGTTGAAATCAATCATGAACTGCGAAGGTTCATCATCATTCAGTCTGCAAGAAGATACTGAATCAACATAGGTGAGGAAAATGTTTCATTAGACGGTTAGCCTCACGCTTCTAACCAACATCATGCTTTTGGAGAATATTGAGGAATTTATCGAGCATCTCTCTTTTCTCGGTATAGTCCTTCAGAGATAGGTACCCGCGGCCCGCTTCGAGGTTGCTGATGCAGCGCCGGACGAGGTCCTGATAGCTGAATCCTGATTCGGAATAAATATTTCGGTAGCCTGGCTGGTCGGGGCCGTTGATGCCGATCGGCGTTCCATAAGCGTCGTATCTGATATTCGCAGCAGCTTCAGCCGCCATGTACGGCGCCATCGCCAGCATCGATTCCATTTCGGTCATGCCTGACGTGAATTCGGCCCAGGCATCCTTCACGTTCTGCGGCGCGTTCGGCGGCGGAAACGACCAATTCCACGCTTCTCCCACGCGCACAAATCCGTCATTATTCAAGTCAGCGTATGAATCCGGCTGCTGCAACAGGTTGTAAGCGCCTTCCGCATCCAGACGCCCCACTACCGCTGTTTCCGCAAGCCCGTGAACCTTCGACAGAAGCGCAAGCTCATCCGCAACCAATGATAATAAAACGTCTTTGGGTTTTGCCGCGACATCCTGCCCGCTAACCTTATCCAGAATTGCCCGAAAAGCATCCTTCTGTTCCGCGCTGATGCTTCTCCGGTTCATCAGATCAACGCTTCGCTCGGTCAGTTGCGTCGTCAGCCCGGTAACCATGTCAGCCATGTCGCTCCTCCTAATAATAATTGCTATATCGATTTCATCATATTATCAGCGTTTACCAAAATCAACTAAAATAATTACCTTTATTGTGTCATTTGCGAAGGTTACAAACTGCACATTATTATCTTATATAAAGTCAGAATGTTGATGGCGTTCATGAAGAATATTGTTACAATTAACATTATTTCGGCAATTGAGGATAGACAAAATGAATCTGACATATTCGATGGCGCTCTCACAGGATTCACAAACAATTTGCGCTATGATCGGGAAAGTCTTCGGCGAGTTTGTTGCGCCCGGCTACGAGCAAAAAGGCGTGGATACTTTTCTGGATTATGCGGAAGCCTCGGCAATGGCAAAACGATTAGAAAGCGACAGCCATTTCGGTTTCACGTCAAAAGACGAAAATAGAATAGCCGGCTATATCGAAGTTCGCGGCAACGAACATATATCACTGATGTTTGTCGACAAAGAGTATCACATAAAAGGAATTTGCCGCGAATTATTCGGTCTCGCCAAATCCGAATGTCTGATCAGAAACCCGGAATTGAAGCAAATTTCCGTCAACTCATCTCCTTATGCCGTCACAGTTTACGAACGCTTGGGTTTTTCAGCTATAGATGTCGAGCAGGAAAAGAATGGAATCCGTTTTGTCCCAATGAGCGTTAATGTCTAAGAATGACTCATCCCGTCTGCGCTTAACGGTTCGCGGAAAACATGTGAACTATGATATAATAAGCGCTCTGAAAGGATGTGCGCGCCATAGCTGACACGATCAATGCAAACATAGAGTATTACGACTCACTCGAAACTCCGCCGCCTGAGATTATCAGCCTGGCGAATGCCGATGCCGTAAGGAAACAGGTTTTTGAAAGAACTGGAAGCCTGAAAAGCGGCGCTCCGGGAATTCTCGAAATAGGCTGCGGCGCCGGCTGGCTCGGCTGCAATCTCGTTGTGTCGGGATTCGCGAAGTCCGTCATAAGCCTCGATATCTCGCTTGGAATGCTTGAAGCGGCAAAAAAAACAGCCGAACTCAACGGCATTGACGCTGCTCATGTCAAAGCGGACGCCGCAAGGCTTCCCTTCCGTGACGAATCACTCGATTTCATCTGCGGCGGCGGGTTCCTTCATCACCTCGACGACGAGGAACTTTTCTTCAGGGAAATGCACCGGACGCTTAAACCCGGCGGAATGTTTCTCATATTCAGGGAGCCACAGAAAACCGGGAGCCAATTCGTGAATGCAATCATCAGACTGCTCGTTTTCCTGCCGGGTCTGTTTTTTAAACTGTTCAAACGGGGTCAGGAAAGCTTCGACCACGAACTTGAAAAATCCTATTCAAAGCGGCAACTACGAGAATACGGAAATAAGGCCAGCCTCGAAATGGTCGCCTGCAACGCCCACTCGCTGCTGCACACAGTCCACTGGCAGGTGGCTTACAAACTGAAACGTTTCGGGCCCACATACAAAATCGTTCAGCCTTTGGGGCCTCTCGCTGACTTCATAGACGAAAAAATCCTCCGCCGCCTGCTTCCATCCGTTCTTTTTTACGAAATCAGCGCCTGTTTCAGGAAATAATAACAACGTTTTCGTGAAAAGCTTATGGCAGCGATAATTCATTGAATCCGCATTCTGGAAAATCACTTATAATAAACGTTTAATACCTCAAAAATAGACCTTAATGGCAAAAATAAAGCTTCGAATCACTCCTGATTTCGAAAACGCCTTTACTTCTGTGAGAGAATGCTTATACTTATGCTGCGAGGTGGAGCAGTCTGGTAGCTCGTCGGGCTCATAACCCGAAGGTCGCTGGTTCAAATCCAGCCCTCGCGACTTCTAAAAAGCCCGCTCTTGCGGGCTTTTTTCGTTAAGAGCAACATTCAAATCCGACTGCAATTCAGCAATTCGCTTTCTTCAGCCTCTTCTCGAACGCCCCACATGGACACGCCTCGACGCACTTGCCGCAGCCCCGGCATTTTTCAGCGCGGCTCACGTGCACATGTCTGTGAATCCTCAAATCTATTATTTCCAATACATCGTTTCCGCAAACCGCCGCGCATGCGCAGCAAGCTTTACATTTCCTGACATCCACGCTGACATGCATTGTTTGCGTGTGCCGGACGAACGGATTATGGAAAAGTATCGACGCGCCTCGCCTATGTAAGATGCCAGCGCCTGCGCCGGCAGACGGCGCAGCCTTCGCGCTCGCACGGAATATTCGCTGCCTTCGCCCAATGATATGCGCCGACATGCTAATTAACATCATCAGCCCGATTATATTATGCACATCCAGCAAATGATGAAATTTCTCGTTATTGAGCGCCGCCCCCGGATATGCCGCCCATAAATAGAATCCCGTTCCGATTACAACGGCCGAGGCCGCGAACAGCAGCGTCTGGCGGATCGATCTCGCTTTCAGCTTTCGTCCGAGCCCTGCGCCCCATCGGCCAGCGATTGTTTTGATATACTTGCGATGCAGCGCAATGTGGATCGCAGCGCCGGCAAAGAACATAACCGCGGCTGCCTTGTGGATGGTGAGCCAAAAGGATTTCGACATGTTCATAAACTGCTCGCGACAGCCTCCGCCGCCTACATGGAATTCGATAAGCAATATCAGTCCGGTCCCGAATACAGCCGCAGTTGAGACGATATTTATTATATTTAATCTTCGGTTAGTTACGTTTCTTTTCGACATTACGCTCTTGCCTGTGGTTTCCAGCTTCATTTCGCAACTTCCAACTGCATTTCAATAGGAAAACCCAAGCGTCGCAGCAGCTCCAGCGCCTCGGAATCCTTAAAAACTCCGGGGTCCACATCCATCAGCAGCGCCACGACCGGAAACTCAAAGTCAACAAATTTTACTCCGGGTATCCCGACAAGTTCGCTCTCCAAATCGGCAAGCGTTTTTGCTCTTCCTAATTTGCCTATCCGGTAGATTTTTTCAATGAATTCATCGTTCATTCCGGTTACCTCCGTGAAGTTGCCAGCCGTAGCTTTTTATCAATCACACAATCGAGAAATAACAAAGATTCTACAAATACTGACATGTCAGTTCAGTTTAGCGCAAAAAAATTATCTTATGGTTTCAATGCCTCTTCATGATCGAAATCGAATAGTTTCGACTCAATCTCAGTTATTTTTTCCGCGAACTCCTTAGTTGTCATCTCTCTTTCCCTGTCAAACAAAAAATATTCTATCGCTTGAATCGTGCCGCCCAGCACATATACAGCCGCAAATTCGTGATCTGTGAAAACGGCCTTTTCACCGATAAACTCCGATTGCATCTCGCATTCGAACTCGCTTATCATTGTGTGCATGATTCCATGAACAATGTCCTGCGTTTCAGCGTTTCTCGCCCTCGCCTCTTTTATGATGATCATGTAGATATCGCGGTTGTTCATTATCTCTTCGAACAAAACATTGTGGAGGGAATTAAGAATCTCGCGCTTTGAAAGAACCTTCCCATCGTCCTTTGCCGCCTGTCTCGCATGAATTTTTTCGTTCATACCGAGCAGATAGCCTTCAAGCAGTTCCCTGAAAAGAGATCGTTTGTCATTGAAATATTGATAGAGCGTAGGCCGCGCTATCCCTGCCTCTTTGCAGATAATAGCAATGCTCGCGCGTTCGTAACCGTGCTCGGCAAAAGCTTTGACCGCCGCGTCGAGAATCTGTTTTTTTCTATCATCCGCTTTCATAGACCCGCCAAAAACTGAACTGACATGTCAGTATATTACTCGACTTCCTAATATTTTGCAACCCGTTTTGCATTTATTATCGAGTCAAATATCAGCGTTCGCATTAAAAAGCCTGCCTGAGAGAGATCTATCGATTCATGCCTCAATTTCTGTTTCTAAAACCGCTTATCTTCTCATTTTTGCAGCCTTCTCAAAACAATTTCGATGGTGTATCCTTTATACAATGCGCAAAAACAATGACATCGAACGTAACAATAACATTTCAACGGCTGTTTACGCGCTTGTTTCGGCTACATTAGCTATCGCGTTCGTGTTTATGCTCGGCGCCAGCTCAAGAAAAGTCGGACCGCTTGAGATCCGAACGGCCATACATTTCACGAGTCACGGCCGCACTGAGCTTTCCATAAATCCGTTCGGCCGCATCTCCGCGCACACTCACAGTCTGCCTGTGGCGATTGTTCTTTCGGTTCAGGATATTTCAGTCAGCGACGCGAAGGCGTTCGTAAAAAAGGGCTGGGACCTGCGAAAAATCGCGCGGAAAATGAAACACGACGCGATGTGGCTGATTTCAAAGTTTTTGTTCAAACTGTTCCTGCTCGGGATCATCGGGGGAGCGTTCGGAGCAATCCTCGGCAGAAGCATAACCTTGAAACGACTGATGGCCGGCGCCGCTGTTGGAGCGGCGACTCCTCTGCTTTTATTAACAATTTTAGCTATCCAATATAACACGACAGCGTTCAACAATTTGGAATACAGCGGCGCAATTAATGAGAGTTCCGATATACTCCCGCAGATACAGGACACTCTCGAACAAGGCCTTGCTTTCAGGGACCGTTTGGATCTCGTCACTGAAAAACTCGCGTCTTTTTATTTGAAAAATGATAAGCATGCGAAAAGCCGCGAAACTTCCGAATACATAAGAGTTCTTCATATCTCAGACATGCATAACAACCCGATAGCGGCGGAAATGGTCTACAAGATTTATAAAACGCTCGCGCCGGATATCGTCCTTAACTCCGGCGACATAACAGACTTGGGAATGCCGCTCGAACTGAATATGATGAACTCGCTCAAGCGCCTGAAAGAACCTATGATTTTTGTTTCGGGCAACCACGACTTTCCGAAAGCAGTCGAGGAATTGAAGAAAAACTTCGGAGCTGTTGTTCTCGACGGAAACATGATCGAAGTGAAGGGCCTTCGCATATTAGGTTTCGGCTCCCCCTCCCCGTTCGCAGGCAAATCGGTCAAGCTGTCGATGCATGCAAAAGAAAGCCGCGCGTTCAGAGAAAGGATACAAGGCGTCATTCGTTCGGCTTCAAAAAAGCCCGACATATTAATTGTCCACTATCCGCACATCGGCAGATCGCTCGCTGGAAGCGTTCCGGTTATTCTTGCCGGGCACACGCATAATGCTTATGCCCAAACGCTTAAAAATTCGCTCGTTGTGAACGCCGGCACAACCGGCGCTGCCGGCGCGAGATACTTTCTAAAAGTTGAAAAACCTAAATACACTGTCGCCCTCATAACATTCAAAAAATCAGGCGGCCACGCAACGCCCTTATATGCCGACATCATCTCATTGAATGAGCGCACTGGAAACTTCACGCTTAAACGAACTTCATTGAAAACACCCGTCAAAAGCGTTAAACGATAAATATCTCGATTTTTTCTTTTGTACGGTATTCCTTCCTCGAACCGGTCTATTCATTGTTCTTCGCTCAGTTCGACAAGCCGTATTCTATGGACAAAGCCTGCGTATTAAATTATGCTGATTGTTAAGATACAAACAAAAAAGGGGAACAGCGACTTGAACGAAACCAAAATGACATTTGAAAGCGTGAACGCGCTATCGGAATTAGAATATTTCAAGCTGAATGAGTCGGGGAAGATCGAACTGGCGTCGAAAGAGCTTGGCCCGATCATCGACATGCACACACATCTTGGATTTACAACAGCGATCGCGCCGCCGCTGAATTTATCGCGCCGCACCCCCTATGTTAAACACAGTTTCAGCGAAAAAGGCATGGGCGTCGATCTTTCCGTGTATTCCGGGGTCAACCTGACTCAGGAGAACCGTGGCGGCCTTTTCCGGGACTATGCTGAAGCTGCATTTTTCGGCAGCGGCGCCGCTACAACCTACACAGCGCCGAATCTGCTCGAAGAGATGGACCGTTGCGGCGTCGAGCGCAGCGTACTGCTGGCGATGGACCTTCCGGGCAGCATGACAGCGTCCGAAGGCCACATTCGAGCTGCCGGCGACGGCAGACGCCTGATTCCGTTCTGCGGCGTCAGCCCGCGCTCTCTGCGCTGGGAGCGGCATGTTGAGAAATGCCTCGCGATGGGCGCCAAAGGCTTGAAATATCACCCCTACATAAACGTCATGGCTCCGGACCACCCGATGGCGATACGCCTTTTCCGCCGGTGGTCCCGCTCGGGACTTCCGATTCTATTCCACACCGCGCATAACGGCGTCGAACCTTCAGTTCTGCGGCAGTTCTCGCATATCGAACTTTACCAAAAGACTCTGCGCCGTCTGTCGGATTCCGTGTTTGTTCTCGGACATGCCGGAATGGGCTTTTTCCGCGAAGCGGTCGCCATGGCGAAAGAGCACGGCAACACTTACCTCGAAATCGGCGGGCAGCCGCCCGATGTGGTGCGCGAGCTGATCGACACGATTGGCCCGGACCGCATCATGTATGGCTCGGACTGGCCGGTCTATCCGCTTGCAATGCCGCTCTCAAAGATTTTTATCGCCACCGAGGGCGACCCGGAATCGCGCCGCAAAATTCTCTATGAAAACGCGCAGCGCCTTCTCAACCTCAAAGTGGCAAGCAAGACAGCATAATATTCGATTTAATCGTGAAAGTCAGGAATTCCGCAGAGCGTCTGCCGCGCGCATGAGACGTTCCGACTCCTTTATAAACGCATCCACAGGCGATTCGAGCGTAAGGCTCTTATCCACCTTAAACGGTTTGCCGAAGTGAACCCTTATATGCGATGGCGTCCAAACAGGAATGGCGCCATAGAACGTTTTTCCTTTTACCTTGAAAGGCGATATCCAAGGGAAAACAGCGCCTGCGCCCTGCGCCCATGCGGGAACAATAGCGGCGCCTGTTGCAACGGCGAGCCGGATGACGCCGGTTTTGAATGGGAACGACTTTCTCGTGCTGAAAAATGGACGTATTATGCCTTCCGGGAAAATGCCGATCGTGCCGCCGGCTTGTATGACCTCCGCAGCCTCGGCGAGCGCTATGCGTACCTGCTCCGGCTTTGCGCCTTTCCCTCTGTGGGAAGCGATTGATATTACGCCCGCGCCCCGCACCAACTTTCCAAGAAAAGGCGTGTTGCACAACTCTTCGTCGCCTATGAAGCGAACGGCCCGGCCGCGTCGTCCCGCGGCAAGAGCGATAAAAGCGCCGTCGAGCGCCCCGTTGTGGATTGCTGCGATGATCAGGCCGCCCTCGCCTGTCGGCGTCAGATTGTTCTCGTTAACTATATCGACCCGGTGCAACCGCAGAATAGCGGGCGCGAACAGTTCGTACATTTTCCAGTACAACTCAGGCGCTTTTTCGCGCGCGCCGCACAGCGCCGACGTTTCATTTTCTTTATGCATGCTCACCGGTGTCTCAACAATTGTTGATAATATTTTAATCTGCGATAATGGGAATTGTAAACATGTCAGCTATTTAGAGTCCGCCATACTCCGATCATAAAAGTCCTGCATTCTCGAATGTTGTTATCGGAAATCCATTTTGTTCAGAAAGCCCAACTCCCCTGACATCCTGTCAAATTGGATTCCGGTTCTCCGATCGGAATGACGGAGCTTGTGTTGCGGGTAATGCGCTGGTTCGAAAGCAGAACGCGAAGCGTCCTCGTCTGCATACCAACGTGAAACGTGAGAACGATCCCGTAACCTGTATGTCCAGTGTTTTGTCCCCCATATCCAAGGTATGTACTATGCGAAGTTCTCGTTTCACAGAACTCAATGCTTACAACAATTAAAATAGCCATTTAATAAACACTGTAATGATAATTGATAATAATATTATTAATATTTTCCATATTGCGCCTATTTCATCCGATTGCAATATTAATGATAATATAATAGCGAACGATATTAATAATAACATTGCTAATATAGCCATGATTCAACCTTTTGTTAACTAAATAATATAATCTTACTTTCTGTTGTTTCTTTTTTCATTTACCTGCATTAATGTTCCGGCATACAAAGAGGTACAAAAAATACGAGCCAAATCAGAAAAATATATAAGGGCCTAATGAGGATATTGGATGATAATGAAATGTAAGTGAATTAACAACAACTTCAAGTGACACTTCTTCATGATTATAAAATTCAAGCAATACTTGGGCAATGATTGTTAAAATAAAAAACAAGTAATATATTAAAGCAGCTCTTGAAAAATCAAAATTTTCTTTTTTATGTTCCATAGCGATATATTCCATCTCAATTATATCACGTATTCGGGGGCATCCATACTTAATTTCCCACTTTCGCAGATTTCGGTCCTTGTTTTTGAGGCATCAATATCCGCTCAAATTTCTTTTCAAAGCTTGTTATAAACCGCTCTCTTCAAGCAGCTTGTTTGTTCGTATGTGACAACTCAGATTTAGAATACCCCCTGTGAACTGCCAATCTTACGATTTGGGACATGTCCCCATATTACTTGTCGTTTCGCTGCCTGTCAACAATATTGTTTTCAGCGCCTAAGCATTTTTAACCGTAATGCCCGAATGTTGTTATCGGAAATCCATTTTGTTCAGAAAGCCCAACTCCCCTGACATCCTGTCAAATTGGATTCCGGTTCTCCGACCGGAATGACGGAGCTTTTGTTTAGCGTGGCGATGGACTTAAAATATTTCGTTAAAAAAGTACCCAAAATGCTCTCCATATGCATAATATGTTTGGTTTTAACATCAGGAGGTGTGCGTATGTTGAAAGTAGGATTTGTAGGTTGGCGAGGAATGGTCGGCTCAGTGCTGATGGATAGAATGTCGGCTGAGGGCGACTTCAAAGGTTTCGAGGCGAAGTTTTACACGACGTCGCAGGTTGGGCAGTCCGGTCCGGATTTCGGCTCCGGCGCATCACCGCTCGAAGACGCGTTTGATGTCGACAGCCTTTCGAAACACGATATCATTGTCACCTGTCAGGGCGGCGACTACACGAAAAAGGTTTATCCCGCGATTCGCGAAAAAGGATGGGCCGGCTACTGGATAGACGCGGCGTCGGCGCTGCGGATGAATGACGACTGCGTTCTTGTTCTGGACCCTGTAAACCGCGACGTAATCGACACGGCGCTCGCAAACGGCGTAAAGAACTACATCGGAGCTAACTGCACGGTGAGCCTGATGCTGATGGGACTCGCCGGCCTGTTCAAAAACGGGCTGGTCGAATGGGTATCGTCCATGACCTATCAGGCGGCGTCCGGCGCGGGCGCAAACAACATGCGCGAATTAGTCGCGCAGATGGGCGTCATAGCGAAATCGGTTGAAGGCGCGCTCAACGATTCGGATGTCGGCATCCTTGAAATCGACCGCAGAGTCGCCGAAACCATAAGGAGCGCGGAGTTCCCGATCGGCAATTTCAAAGCGCCGCTGGCCGGCAGCCTGATACCGTGGATCGACAGCCTGCTGGAAAACGGACAAACTCGCGAGGAATGGAAGGGATTCGCCGAGACGAACAAGATTCTCGGAACAAAGAATCCGATCAGCGTCGACGGGTTGTGCGTGCGCGTGGGCGCGATGAGATGCCACAGTCAGGCGATAACAGTGAAACTGACCAAAGACATGCCGATCAACGAAATCACAAGCATAATCGCCGGCGCTAACGAATGGGTTAAAGTCATTCCGAACAATCCGGACGACACGCGGAAATTCCTTTCGCCCGCCGCGGTTTCGGGCAAGCTCGAAATCCCGGTCGGCAGAATCAGAAAAATGAACATCGGACCTGAATACCTTGCGCTTTTCACCTGCGGCGACCAGCTCCTCTGGGGCGCAGCCGAACCGATCAGAAGAATTCTGAATATCGTTATCGAGCATATCAACAAAGGCTGATAACAACCCTATTATTTAATAGAAAAAAAAAGCCCCGGAGACGGGGCTTTTTTGTTGATTGATAAATTGATAAATCTTATTAAGGCTTAAAATCCGGGGAACGGCCGCTTTTTCAGGCCCTCGTTCACCATTTCCTGAACGCGCTCGCGAACGCTGTCGGCGAGTTCTCGAATTACGTCCGGCTTGTCGAGATCGCCCGCGCGGTCGCTGAAGTCCATCGGTTCGCCTATGTATATCCGATACTTTGACGGGAACGGCATAAGGCCGAGCGGCCCGAGCCAGGGGAACTGAGGAGTGAGCGGGAAATACGGCATGCCGAGTTTTTTCGCGATAGACTCGACGTTGTAGAAACTCGGCGCCTGCTCCTCGCCGCCGATTACCGCCGCCGGTATGATCGGCGCCTTGTAGCGTATCGACAACTCCATGAATCCCATGGCGAATTTCTGCAACTGGTAGCGCTGCGAATACAGCTTGCCTGAGCCTTTCATGCCTTCAGGGAATATCATCAGCAACTCGCCGCGTTTGAGAAGCCGCTCGGCGTTTTCCGTCACGCCTACAACCTGCCCGCATCGCGTCATAAGCGTCGAAATCAGCGGAAGCGTCGGAAACCACTTCTCAATCATTGTTCGCGGAACACGCGGATGTTCCCTCTCCGTCAGCAGCGCGGTCGCTATCATCCCTCCATCCAGCGGCAACTGCCCCGAA
>JBAYJY010000146.1:0-11692 GCA_041664945.1 bacterium
CTTTTTCTTTTTCATAAGTGTTTTTTATTGCAGCCCATTTTATCAATATCATTTATTTACGTTTCATCATGCCTGCTCTTACAATCATACCTTCCATTATTTCAACGAGATTAGTTCGAATATTTCGACTTCCTGAGTTTTTCCTTTTACCGGCACATACCCGATTTTTTTCACCACAACTTGTTCCTTGATTTTCGCGTAGGCGCTTTCGCTGATGATAATCGGGCAGTGATATTCCTTTGTCAGTCCCTCGATGCGGGAGGCGAGATTCACGTTGTCGCCTATGACAGTGTATTCGAGGCGCCGGATATCGCCGATGTTTCCGGCGATTACTTCGCCGGTGTTCACGCCGACGCCGATTTCGAGCGTTTCTTTTCCTTGTTTCGCCCACTGTTCGTTGAGGATTTTTAGCCGCTCATGCATTTCGAGCGCTGTTTTCGCCGCGCGCAGGGGATCGTCGTCGTGCGCTATGGGCGAGCCGAACACCGCCATGACAGCGTCGCCGATGAATTTGTCCAACGTCCCTTCGTATTTGAAAATGATGTCCACCATTGCCGAGAGGTATTCGTTGAGATGCGCGAGCACCTGTTCAGGCGGCCGTCCCTCGGCGAATGTCGTGAACCCGCGTATGTCGGAGAAAAGGACTGTTACTTCCTGATTCTTTCCGCCGGGCGTAATACGTGACGGATTCTTAAGAATCTCCTCAGCAACCTGTTTAGTGACGTAGCGGCTGAAAGTGTCTTTCACAAAATCGCGTTCCTTCAGGCCTGATATCATCTGGTTGAACGATTCGTAAAGAAGCCGCATTTCCTCGCCGCCTGACTGATAGACGGCATTTGATTCGAGATCGCCGCTTCCGACCTTCAGAGCGGTTTCCGAAAGCGAAACCACGGGCGCTGAGATTCGGCGCGCGATGACGACTGACAGCGTCAGCGCTATGCCGACAAGCAGAAATACTATGAGAGCAAGTTGCAAGCCTGAAATGAGCGTGCGCTGCTTCTGCGCCCGCAATGAATATCCGATCCTGATGCCGCCGATCCGCTGCCCGCCGCTGAACATTCCCATGGCGACATCCATTATTTCATCGCCGCCTCGTTCAACGTATTGAATCATGATAGGGCTGAAAGGCCCGGTGTTTTCAGCTTTCAGCGCCACGCTGTCCGTCAGGCGGATGAATTTCTTTTTGCTGTCGGGGTGAAAAAGCGTCTGGAAATCGCCGTCCGTTACGATGACGTATCTGATGTTCGTATCCCCGCCGGCCATGTCGGCTGCGAGACGGTCTATTCCCGCAAAAGAAAAATTACTGATCATGCCCTCGACATTTGAGGATATGTAGCGTTCGAGACCGATAACTTTGCGAAATCGTTCCGCCGCCGTCGCGTCCATTTCATAGAATCCCAGGCGAATATAGCCTAAGTCGCGCCTGTCCGGGCTGAGATAGAACATTGTTTCGAGATAACCGGCTCCGCGCCTCTGGCCTTCAATCCTGTAGACGCGCATTACGTTTGTCGAATAAGCGGAAAGTTCCTTTTTGTAGGGGAATCCCGGGCATTTGCCTTTGCCGGAAGAAGAAATGATTACTTTGTCGGCGCTCGCGATGCAGATGTAAGCGACGTCCGGATTCTGCTCGACAAATCTGTCTAAATATGGCGCGATCCTGCCCGTGTCGCCGGGAAGAATATAATCGCGGATGGTCTTTTCGAGCGCAGTGGAAAGTTTAATTTTACAGTCAGTTGATTCGATTGAATACAGACGGTCGACGCGCCGCGCCTGCAACAGGAGCGTAATGCATGAAAAAGCGAGGATAGAAACAGCGACAAGAGTCGCGAGCCTGAATCCCATTTTCTTATACCAGGCTATCTCGCGCGGTTTGCTCATTCTCCCATGCATTTATCCATACAGCTTTCCTTGTTTTTATCGCCTTTACATTCTTTCTTGCACTGGTCGTAAGTTTTCTTTTCCTTTTTCAGCGCCTGTCCGAATGGCAGTTTCTCCATCTTCGCAGTCAGTTGTTTCGATTCTTTGAGCCATCCTTTTTTCGCGGACTCCTTATACAATAAATCAACGCTTTCCATGAGTTTCATGTCCGGATCGACAAAACGAATCTTTAAACCGACAACCAACGTGCGCAGCTCCTTTAATTTCGGATTTTTATGAATGTTTTTCAGATAATCTTTCAATTTGGCCACATCGGCGCCGTCCAACCCTTTTTTCATAAAAATGCCGACTGCCGGATACTCGTCTGTGCAGGCCACAGTTTTGATCGTCTTTGCCTGAGGCAGGTTTGCGCCGTAAAACTTGTAGTTCCAGTCGCCTTCCACAACAGCGTCAACTTTGCCGAGAATCAGCGCCTGAAAGTTGGACCCTTCGAACGGGATGCTGTAGATGTCGCCGAAAAAGTTTTCGATAGGCATGTCGATGCCATTATCGAATAGCAGCTTTCTGATCGCCATGTGGGCCGTCGTATATGTTCCGCCGCCGTATAAATTCACCGTTGCGCCGCGAAGGCTTTTGACATCTTTGTAATCCTTAGTTGAGTATATGCATATCCGCATGCCGGGCGAACCGAGCAGACTGGCTATAACCATGGGCTGCCAATCCATATTGTATTCTTCAAGCAACACAACATGTTCGATTCCCATAAACGCGAAGTCTGGTTTGTTCTTTCGAATGCTCTCTACATAGGATCCGGCGCCCGGATTTACGACAACCGCATGAATGCCCGTCTTTTTGTAC
This sequence comes from bacterium, assembly GCA_041664945.1. Classification (GTDB taxonomy): domain Bacteria; phylum UBP15; class UBA6099; order UBA6099; family UBA6099; genus JBAYJY01. Next base: position 2,737 of record JBAYJY010000146.1, read on the forward strand.
AAATCATCGACAAGGCCATCCAGAATTTTCGACAGGCCGACGTTGTCCGCTTTCCCGAATCTGTCAGTCGTAATCGATATAAACGAATAGGCGTGCAGCGCTTTCGCGCCTTTGCCGCCGCTCTGAGCGAGGACGGACTGAGCGGCCATGCAAATCACTAACGCTGCAACGGCCAGTATGGAATGCGGCTTTATATAAACATGCGGTTTCAACTTCATTATATCGCTCCGGAACCTGTTGTATCTGCATAGTCGTCGACTGATTGAATTATTATATCAATAACGACGATGCGATTCAATTAAAAGGCGGAGAGTTGTGAAATATAATTTTGGAAAGAACGTCATTCCAATCTTTACGCGCCGTCAATAGTAACAAGATGTTGGAAACTCGCATGTTAGTTGTCGATGTCGATTCAAAACTGAATTCGTGTAAATGCATTCTTTTATGTATAATGAAATAAGACAAGCAGAACGCGATTACATATACGTTAATATTGCTGTTGAGGCGCTGATGAGCGATACAGGTATTATCCTTGGATTCTATATTGTACAGAAAGACGCTACAGAAGCGCTCCGGAGGTTACGCCATAACCGTTTCCGCCGAACCGCTCTAATCTCTAAATCCGTTGACGGCCGTTTCCATAAGGTTGCCATATCGCCGTTATTCTGGATTGCCTGGGGTTCGGTCCTTGGCTTCGCGCTTGGAATACCGATAGCAGTTTTGATTTTTGGAACCGCCACAGCGCTGATTCAGTTAGCCGGGGTTCTTACTGTGGTTATCTCGGCTGCCGCTGGGTCAATGGCTACTTTGCTCGCGGCCAGAGTGTTCCGGGTATACATTGACAGTGACTTGGTGAAAATATACTTAGGGCGGCTGGTTGCCGGAGAGACGGTCATAATCGTGCAGGCGCCGTCTGTGGCTCTGGAGCGGGCGCTCAACCTTCTGCGCGGCGCGGGTCAGGCACAACCCGCGATCTTTGTTTTTCACCCCGATCGAAAAACAGATGCTGCGCCCGTTCCGGCCAAGGCCAAGAACATGACTGCGGCCCAATTGTCGGCCCAGGCGCGTCTGCTCGCCGGATATCATAACGTTCAGCCGTATATAGGACACAAGCCACCGCTCCTCGATCAAGTGGATTCCTGCCTTGCGGAGATTGATCAGTGCCGGCGGGAACTCGACGAGGCATCGCGACTCGAACAGCGCAATTCGCCTTCCGCCGAATGGATTCTCGACAACTTTCACCTCATAAAAGCGAACGCCGACGACGTGCGTCTTAATCTGCCCAAAAAATTCTATCGCGAACTTCCAATCCTGATCGCTGAACCGTTGAAGGGCATGCCGCGCATTTACGGAATTGCGTCTGACCTGATTTCCCATACGGATGGCCAACTGGATCGCCATATAATATCAAATCACCTCAACAATTATCAGGAGATCGAATCCTTGACGATGGGTGAGTTGTGGGCCGCGCCCCTGATGCTGCGAATCGCTCTTATAGCCCAAATCAGGCGGTTGACAGGCCAGATGATCAAGTGGTTGCGGGATCGCGAGTCCGCCGACTTCTGGGCCAACCGCCTGCAGGCCGCTTCACGACGCGATCCTGAGCGCCTCTTTTCCTTCCTATCCGATTTGGCGAGTGAACAACCTGAGCCGAGCGAGCATTTTGCGTTTCATCTGACAAGCCGCCTCTTCGGCGAAAGCGACGTTCTACTTCATGTGAAGAGTTGGCTGGAGCGGAAGCCAACCAGCAACTTTGTTGACGGAACCGTTCGTGAGCAGGCTCGTCAGGCTGCTCACCACGCTTCAATCGGCAATGCGATTACCAGCCTTCGCCAACTGTCGCTTCTCGACTGGAGGGAAGTTTTTGAAGAGCAGAACGCGGTTGAGAAGATTCTTCATGCAGACCCGGCCGGCATCTACCTCCGCATGGATTTCGCGACAAGAGACAGATATCGCCACGCTGTTGAAGAGCTTGCCCGCGGCAGCGGTGTTTCCGAGCAGGACGTAGCTTCGGCCGCGGTCGCCATGGCATCCGCCGACAACCCGGAGCGCGATCAGCGGCTGGACCACGTCGGCTACTATCTGATTGACAAGGGCCGTCCCCGATTAGCCTCGCAATTGTCATGCCGCGAAACCCGGCGGCGCCGGACGATCCAGTGGGTCTATCGAAACCACACTATTATTTATATCGCATCTATTCTCATACTGACCGCTTCCGCCGTCGCCGCTCTGTTCTCAGTGGGCCTAATAGCCGGAGAACATGCGGTTCTGATAGCCGCAGCGGCAGTTCTCGGCGCGCTTCCGGCCAGTCAGATTGCCGTTCAGACGGTTAATTACCTTGTAACACGGCTTCTTCCTCCGCGCCTTCTCCCAAAGATGTCTTTCGAGAAGGAAGGTATCCCCGACGAATTCCGCACGCTTGTTGTTGTGCCTATGATGCTCACCAATCTCCCCACAGTGCGTGAAGAGATTGAAAAACTCGAGGTCCGTTACCTCGCCAATCCGGATGCAAACCTTCTGTTCAGCTTGTTCAGCGACTACACCGGCGCCGATACGGTCCATGCGGTAGGCGACGCCGAGCTTCTGACGGCTGCCGTTGATGGAATACAGGCGTTGAACGAGCGTTACGGCGCCGACCGTTTTCTTCTGTTTCACCGCGACCGCGTGTGGACGGAGTCGGAACAATCCTTTATCGGATGGGAACGCAAACGGGGAAAACTGGAAATTCTAAACAGGCTGCTGAACGGAGAGGCGCTTCCCGACGGTCAGGAAATTGTTCACGTAGGAGACCCCGATCTTCTGAGCAACGTCCGTTTCGTCATAACACTCGACAGCGACACCCAGTTGCTGAGAGACACCGCGCGGCGCATGATCGAAACGATGGCCCATCCGCTGAACAGGCCTCCTTTCGACCCTGCCGAAGGGACCGGTTCGCGCGCTTATACCATCATCCAGCCGCGCGTCAGTTCAAGCCTTCCAAGCGCAACGGCAACCGCGTTCAGCAGGCTTTTCACGGACCCTGTCGGAACCGACCCGTACACCAGAGCGGTTTCAGATGTATATCAGGACATCTCGGGCGAGGGGTCCTATATCGGCAAGGGAATCTACGATCCCCGCACATTTCACCATGTCCTGAAGAACAGGTTTCCGGAGCAGACAATTTTAAGCCACGATCTGATTGAAGGCGCGCATCTGCGAGTCGGATATGTCAGCGACATCGAGTTGTTCGACGAGTTTCCCGGCGACTATTTCTCGTATGCCAAAAGAGAACACCGATGGATCAGGGGCGACTGGCAGATTGCGGATTGGTGCATGCCTCGCGTACCGTCCGGCGACGGGAAACGAGCGCCCAACCCGTTGAGCGCGTTGAACCGCTGGAAGATAGGCGATAACCTCCGCCGCAGCGTTGTTCCGGCCGTGACGATTGTGTTTCTCGTAGCGTCGTGGTTGATTTCTTCGGCATTGGGAGCGGCGGCAAGCCTTCTGGCAGGCCTTCTCGCATTCTTTCCGGTGTTTTTGGGACTTGTCACTCTTGTCACCAGCAAGCGCGGTTCGGAATCCGCATCGCTGAGGATACTGGGTCACAACACATTGCGTTGTTTCGTCGAACTGATATTTCTGCCGCACCGGGCCGTTGTGGCGACAGACGCGATACTAAAAGTGTTCTACAGGCGGATGGTCAGCCACCGCAAATTTCTCGAATGGGCCACGGCGCAGGCGGTTCAGCAGAAAGCGTCAGGCCGGCTTCGTCCGCTTCTTATTCAATTGGGCGCAGTCAGTTTGTTGTCCATAGCGGCAATTATTGCAATATGGCAACTGCATCCAGGTAATCTCCTGTACGCGATACCTTTCCTTTTACTCTGGATAGCCGCCCCGATAGCAGGAATGCGCCTGAGCGCTCCGCGGCAACACAGAAAGCAACAGAAGCTTTCGCCGAAAGATGAAGAAATGCTGAGAAATACGGCCCGGCGCACCTGGCGTTATTTTGCCGAATTTGTCGGACCGGACAGCGCGTGGCTGCCGCCGGACAACTATCAGATTTCATTCGGAAATAATCTCGCAATGCGCACAAGTCCCACCAACATAGGCCTTAGCCTGCTCGGCGATCTGGGCGCTCACGATTTCGGCTTTCTGACTTGCGACGAGGTCATGGAACGCGCAACAGGAAGTTTCTCCACCCTTAAACAACTTGAAAAATATAACGGACACCTTCTCAACTGGTACGATCTGAAGACGCTCGCGCCGCTCGAACCAAGGTATGTGTCGACAGTTGACAGCGGCAACCTGCTTGGCTGTCTATGGACGCTCGACGCAGGCATACAGGAGATTCTTGATAAACCTGTAATCGGACCGCGAGCGCTTAACGGTCTCCTTGATACGCTTCACGTTCTGTGTGAATCGCTTGAGAAGACCAAAATAATTGAAGAGTACATGGAAATCATAAAACTGCTCGAACATCAGTTCAGCGATCCTCCCGAAACTTTGTACGAACTCATAGGCCGAATCCGCATGGCGAGCGGTCCGGCCGGGATGCTCTTTCGGGCGCTGCGTGAACGCGATAGATCAGATAATGAAGCGATTTACTGGTCGGGACAGATTGAATCGACGCTGACTTCGTGGAGTATATTAATTGATCGATATCTGCCATGGGTGGAAATCCTTGCTGATGAGCCACACGAGACGCCGGTTATGCCTGGGGATTATGCTATCATGGACCGCCGGGATGCTTTGAAAAACGCGCCGTCAATGCGGCAGCTCGCCTCTGGCGAAGTATCTCTCTTGAATAAAGTGTTGAGCTCCGAAAATGATATTAACGGACAGGAACCCGCCGAATGGAATCGGCGAATCGGCGACGCATTCGCGCGCGCTAAATGGATGGCCGCGGAAATGCTCGACCGGGCCGTGGGACTATTGGATTCCATCCATGAGTTGTCGGATGGCATGAACATGCGGTTCCTCTACGATGAAGAACGGCGTCTATTTTCCATAGGGTTCAGCGTGAAGGAACAAAGGCTCGACACGTCGCACTACGATCTTCTTGCGAGTGAGGCCCGGATCGGAAGTCTCGTCGCAATCGCGCGGGGAGATGTGCCGTCCAAACACTGGATGGCAATGTCAAGGCCGTACGGCTCAATCGAAGGAAGGCGCGTGCTGCTGAGCTGGACCGGAACGATGTTCGAATACCTCATGCCTCTGCTGCTTCAAAGGAATTATGACAACTCACTTCTCGACCAAGCCTGCCGCGAGGCGGTGCGCATGCAGATCGAGTACGGCCGGCGGAGGGGAACGCCGTGGGGCGTTTCCGAATCGGCGTACAGCGACGTGGACTCGAACCACACATACCAGTATCAGGCATTCGGCGTGCCGGGGCTGGGGTTGAAACGCATCATAGGAGAAGACCTCGTGGTGGCTCCGTATGCCACGATGCTCGCGCTTGCTGTCGCGCCTCGCGAAGCGGCGCTCAATCTCAAGCGCCTGTCACGCCTCGGACTCTATGGCGCGTTCGGGTTCTACGAGTCGCTCGATCTCTCACGCGAAAGAAGCCGCGAAGGCGAACGCGGCGTCATAGTGGAAGCTTATATGGCGCACCATCAGGCGATGAGTTTTCTTGCTATAGACAATCTTGTCAACGACAGGCCAATGCAACGGAGGTTTCACCGCGACGCGCGGGTGCGGGCGAGTGAACCGCTTTTCTACGAGCGGGTTCCGGTTTCACCTCCGATCTACCAAGGTTCAGAACGGGACCAATTGTCTTCGCGCATGGCGCCGGAGGGGATCGCTCCGTCTGTAAGCGAATTCACCACTCCTCATTCAACTTATCCAAAAACACAGTTGCTTTCGAACGGGCGATACTCTCTCATGGTCACGAACGCCGGAGGCGGTTACAGCCGGTGGGGGAATTTCGACATCACGCGTTGGCGGGCCGATTCGACGCGCGATCCATGGGGCGTTTTCTGCTATATACGCGACCTGCAGAGCCAGCGCGCGTGGAACAACGGCTTTCAGCCGATATGCGGCATCTTGGACAATTACGCAGTCAGCTTCAAACTCGATCACGCGGATATCCGCCGTTCCGACGACGGCATCGAAACAGAAACGGAAATCATCGTGGCTCCGGAAGACGATGCGGAAATCCGCCATATCAGTCTTATCAACAGATCCGGCCGGAAACGCGAACTCGAAGTGACAAGCTACATTGAACTGGCTCTCGCTCCGCACAATGCCGACCTTCAGCACCAGGCTTTCAGCAAGATGTTCGTGCATACGGAAACGGAACCGCGGTTCGGCGCGCTCACGGCCCATCGCCGCACAAGTAGCCCGAATGAACAGCAGGTCTGGGCAGCCCACCTGATTTGCACGGAGGACGCGCCTCAGGGCGAGATGGAATTCGAAACAGATCGCAAGCGTTTCATAGGACGCGGACGCACAACAGCCAATCCTGCGGCGCTTCGCGATGATCTCTCCAACACCCAGGGTTCGACGCTGGACCCGGTTTTCAGCCTGCGCAGGAAGATTACGCTCGAACCAGGCGGCCGTATGGATTTTTCTCTGGTTCTCTGCGCCGCGGAAACATACGACGAAATTGTTTCGCTTATCGAAAAGTACAGCCACCTTCATTCGGTGTCACGGGAACTCGATATGTCATGGAGCCATGCTCAACTCGAACTGCGCCACCTGCGCATTCAACCCGATGACGCCCGACGCTTTCAGGAGCTCGCAAACTCGATGCTCTATCCCAACCCCCAGCTTCGGTTATGGAGCGAACTGCTGAAACAGAATAAACTGGGACAGCCGCGATTGTGGCCTTACGGAATATCAGGCGACCTGCCGATGGCTGTTGTCGTTATCGGCGAAGATATGGATATAGACCTTGTGAGACAGGTGTTGCAGGCCCACAGCTACTGGAGACTGCACGGGCTTGTTGCGGATCTATTGATCCTCAACGAGGAAGCCGCCAGTTACGAGTTGCCTCTCAACGAGCAACTGAAACGCCTGATCATAAGTCACTCGATGAATACAGGCATAGATGTGCCCGGCGGAGTATTTCTAAGAACGGCAAACCAGATTCCGGCGGAAGATTTAAACCTCATGCTGGCGGCCGCCCGTGTTGTGCTTGTCGCGGCGCGCGGTCCTCTACCACAGCAGTTGAGCGTACCGCACGAGGTGGTCAAACTGCCCGGTGCGCTCGCCACGAAATATATCGAGGAAGAGCCCTCGGCGCAACTTCCGTTCATTGAGTTGCCTTACTTCAACGGATTGGGCGGTTTCACGCCAGACGGCAGGGAATACGCTATCTTCCTCGGCCCTCACCAACAGACGCCGGCCCCGTGGGTGAACGTAATAGCGAACCCGACTTTCGGAACCATGGTCAGCGAATCCGGTTCGGGTTTCACCTGGTACGGCAACAGTCAGCAGAACAGGCTTACCGGATGGTCGAACGACCCGGTGTCGGATTCTTGTTCGGAAGCCGTATACATTCGCGATGAGGAGACTGGAACCTTCTGGACACCTACTCCGCTGCCGATTCGGGAACGCGACGCTTACCGCACACGGCACGGCGCAGGCTATACTGTTTTCGAGCACAACAGCCATGCCATTGAACAGGAGCTCACGATGTTCGTGCCGGTCACAGACGGCGGCGGCGATCCGATAAGCATCCGAAAGCTCAAACTCCGCAACGACTCATCCCGGCCGAGAAAGCTCTCAGTAACTTTCTATGTTGAATGGACGCTCGGCGAACATCGCGAGAACATGCAGACGCACATCATCACCGCGTATGACCGGGACTCAAAGACAATACTGGCTCGCAACCACTATCGCGCAGATTACGGCGACCGTGTCGCCTTTGCTACAACGAGCCCGGCTCCGCAGACTTACACCGGCGACCGCTCGGAGTTCATCGGCCGAAACGGCAGCCTCGCGACACCGGCTGCCCTAAGGCGCATCGGATTTTCGGGCAGGGTCGGCACAGGACTCGATCCTTGCGCGGCCCTGCACGTGAAAGTCAACCTTGCGCCCGGTGAAAGTGCGGAGATTTTCTGTCTGCTCGGCGAAGCGGGTTCCGCAGATGAGGCGAAAGCTCTCGTCAAAAAATATCGCGGCGCCGCAGCCGTTAAAGTTGCGCTGGAGCAAACCAACTCATGGTGGGACAAACTGCTTGAAACCGTTCAAGTTAACACGCCATCGCATTCCGTGAACCTGCTGCTGAACCGCTGGCTCCTCTATCAGACGTTGAGTTGCCGGCTGTGGGGACGTTCGGGCTTCTATCAGTCGGGCGGAGCATTCGGTTTCCGGGATCAGCTTCAGGATGTGATGTCCCTGATGTATGCGGCGCCAGAACTGGCGCGACAACATCTGCTGCGCGCCGCAGGCAGGCAGTTCCGGGAGGGAGACGTACAGCACTGGTGGCACCCGCAGAGCGGCGCCGGCGTCAGGACGCGATGCTCCGACGATCTCCTGTGGCTTCCTTATGTGACTGCCAACTATGTACGTGTCACGGGCGACGTAAATATTCTTAAGGAACAAATCGGCTTCCTCGAAGCCCAGCCGCTCGAAGCCGGCGAGCGAGAAGTTTTCGGGACGCCCGTTGAATCGCGTGACGGCGCATCTCTTTACGAACATTGCAGGTTGGCGATTGAACGTGGAATCACGTCCGGCCCGCATGGGCTTCCGTTGATGGGAACCGGAGACTGGAATGACGGAATGAATCTCGTCGGGGCGGAAGGCAGAGGCGAAAGCGTGTGGCTTGCGTGGTTCCTCGTGGATACGCTTAAGCAATTCGCGGGGCTTACGGAGTTGGCGGGCGGAACCTCGGAGTCGGCGGCGCAATACATTATAAAGTCGGAGCGGCTTGCCGCTTCCATCGAGAAATCGGCGTGGGACGGCGCTTGGTATCAGCGCGCATGGTTCGACGTCGGAACGCCGCTCGGTTCCTCGAAAAATGAGGAGGCGCGGA
>JBAYJY010000147.1:0-11677 GCA_041664945.1 bacterium
CCGGCCGACGCGCTGCCCGGCCGTCTGGACCGCGAGCGTTATTCGAGCCTTCTAAACCTCGCAAAACAGGCGCACATCAATATGCTTCGCGTTTGGGGCGGCGGCCTGCGCGAAAAAGACGATTTCTATGATCTTTGCGACGAACTTGGAATACTCGTATGGCAGGAGTTTCCATTCGCATGCGCTCACAGGCAGTATCCGCGCGACGAACATTTTAAAAAACTTGTTAAAAAAGAATCGGTCGGAATCCTCGACAAGCTGCACAACAATCCGTCGGTCGCAATGTACTGCGGCGGCAATGAAGTCAGCTACTCGATGAACAAACCGATTTTTGAAATACTTAAACGGGAAGTATTCCAGCAAGGCGGCGGCCGTCCTTTCAAAGTAACCTCCCCCACACAGGGAGAAAGCCACAACTATCGCGTTTACCACGGCCTCGCCAACATCTCTGAATATCGCAGCGAAAAAGAAGCTTTCCTGAGCGAGTTCGGAATGCAGTCGGTTCCGGTCCGCGAGACTCTCGACCATATTATCCCTCGTAAATATCAGTGGCCCATCGCGCCGCAGTTCCCGAACATGATCGGCGAATACACTTTCAAACGAGCCGAAGAGTTCGACATATTAAACAGACTAATTATCAGCAACCCGGAACGCCGCAACGCCGAGCTTTGGAACTACCACGACGCACAGTTCACTAAGCTTTTCCGCTATGCGGAACAGATCGGATTCGACGACTGCGACTCGTTCATCAGCGCGACACAGAGAATGCAGGCGCAGGCGCTTCAAGTGGCTGTCGAACATGTACGCCGCCGAAGATACCGGACCAGCGGAGTCATGTTCTGGCAATTCAATGAGCCGTGGCCGACCGTCTCGTGGAGCGTTGTGGACTATTTCCTCCGTCCGAAACTTGCCTATCACAAACTGAAACAAATATATTCCCCACTCCTGTTCTCGATGGAATATCCGCTCGGACCATACGAGCCGGAACAGACTTTTGAGGCGCGCGCGTTTCTGATTAACGACCGTCACCGCGAATATAAGAATCTTAAAGTCGCAGTAACAGTTTCGCAAACAGACGGCGATCCTGAAACTATCGAGCTAACTGCGGCGCATGTGCCGGCCGACGGCATGGTAGAACTCGACCCTGTAACCGTCACGCTCCGGGGAGACGGCGGCTGGAAAATCAACTGCGAAGTGTCTCAGAACAATAAAACGCTTTCCGAAAACGAATACGACCTGACAATAGTGGACCGGAAGCCGACGCTCGGCCTTTTAATGGCAATGGACTGGCTGGCCCACAATCTTTTCTGGAAATGAGGGACATAAAATGAAAGGCCTGATTCTGAGCGGAGGACGCGGCACAAGACTGCGGCCGCTGACTTACACACGCGCGAAGCAGCTTATCCCTGTTGCCAACAAGCCGATCCTGTTCTATGGCATCGAAGCGATCGCAAAAGCCGGCATTACCGACATCGGCATTATAGTCGGCGACACTAAGGATGAAGTGATGGCCGCCGCCGGCGACGGCTCGAAATTCGGCTGCAAAATCACTTACATCGAACAGTCTGAGCCGCTCGGCCTCGCGCATGCCGTTATGGTCGCCGAGGATTTTCTAAAAGACGACCGCTTTGTCATGTATCTGGGCGACAACGTCATCAAGGACGGCATCAATGCGCTTGTTGCGGAGTTTATGAAGAAGAAACCAAACTCTCAGATCCTTCTTGCGCATGTGTCGAATCCCTCTCAGTTCGGTGTGGCGGAACTCGACGGCGAACGCATCGTGCGACTCGAAGAAAAACCCAAGGAGCCTCGCTCTGACCTCGCCCTTGTCGGCGTATATATGTTCGACTCGACTATTTTCAAAGCCGTACATGCGATCAAGCCCTCGCGGCGCGGCGAACTGGAAATAACAGACGCTATCTCATGGCTTATCGATAACGGATACAACGTTGTTCCCCATATAATTCAAGGATGGTGGAAAGACACCGGCAAAATCGACGATTTACTCGAGGCGAACAGAATCATGCTCGACCTTGCAGAATGTGATATCAAAGGCGAGGTTGACGGAAAATCGAAGATTGAAGGCAAGGTGGTTATTGAAGCTGACGCTTACGTGGAGAACAGCATAATACGCGGACCCGCAATAATCGGAACAGGCGCGCGGATTATAAGCTCTTTCATAGGCCCCTTTACTGCGGTCGGGCCGGACGCGCGGGTCGAGAACAGTGAAATCGAGCATAGCATACTGTTGGACGGCTCGGAAGTTTTGAACATCGAAGGCCGCATTACGGACAGTCTGATCGGTTGCAAGGCGCGCGTGTCCCGCACAGTCGGCCCGCCGCGCGTTCTGCGTTTCATGCTCGGTGACCAAAGTGAAGCGGAACTGCTTTGAATCAAAATGATTTTTTTAAGATAATAAGCCTGATTAATAGACAAAAATCGACTGGAGGCGCGCATGGCGGGAGAAGCGACCCTTAAGGAAATCGCCGAACAATTCGACGTCTGGGCCGGCCTTATTGAGGACATTGCCCTGCTGGAAACAGATGTCGGCAACACTTTCGAGGTGAAAGAGTACGACGACATAATTTTCGTTGGCGCAGGATCATCTTTTCACCTTGCAGTCGCAGCCGCTGCTTCATTCCGTTTCGTTTCGGGCGAAATGGCGGTCGCATATCCGGCATCCGAACTCATATTTTTCCATCGTTATCTACTGAAAAAAGAACGCAAGTACCTCGTCGTGTTCTTCTCGCGCTCCGGACAGACGCCGGAAACTTTGCAAGCGCTTGATGAGCTTCGCAAGCATTACCGCGTGGCGAGCGTCGCAATCTCTTGCGATCCGCTCAGCGCTCTTTGCAAGCAATGCGACATATCGTTTCCGGTTAAAAACTGCCTTGAGGAAAGCATTGTCATGACAAAATCGTTCACGTCGATGCTTTTCGTTTCATATATGTTCGCTATGGCGATCGGAGAAAAATTCACCAACACGACATACTTGGAACAGTTTCCGGATGAAGGACGCGCGTCTTTCGAGATGCAGCGCCGCGTGATCGAGCAGGTCGCCGCCGAAGCTCCGCTCGAAAGAATCACAGTGCTGGGCGGCGGCCCGTTCTATGGACTCGCGCGCGAGAGCAGCCTGAAAATAGATGAGATGGCGCTTCTACGCTCGCAGGCTCTCAGTCCGCTTGAACTTAGACACGGACCTCGCGCGCAGATTGGGCCAAGCGACCTCGTAATTTTCTTCATATCCAATTCTGCGCGCAATCTCGAAATCGATATCCTTGCTGAAGTAAGGAACTACGGCGCTAAAACGCTCGTTCTCGCCGACAAGAAAGAAAAGGAATTCGACGCGCTTGCCGATTATCTTGTTCTAACCGGACGCAGCCTGCCGGAACAGTACCGGGGAATTTTGTACATGCCATTCATTCAGTATCTCGCGGCGCTTGCGGCGATCAACCGGAATATTGACCCTGACAACCCGCCGAACCTAACGCGAGTAGTAAAAATGTAAAATGCTGATGGTTTGCAACCTATCCGATACGGCGTCCAAATAGCCTATGAGTGAAACTTTTCACTTGACAAGCCGGATAAGCAATGATATCATGCGATACACTCCGACAGCGGCTTTCGGGCCGCTGCGGAAAACGAGAATATCCGTTAAGAAAACAAGGGGGTGCGGTAGATGTCAATTACGATCAAAGAGATTTTCGAGAAGATGCCGGAAGGATTCGACGCTGAAGCCGCTGGCGATTGGGAAGCAAAAGTTCAGTATAACGTCGAAGGCGACGGCGGCGGCAACTGGGTGGTCGCGGTTTCCGGCGGCGCCTGCTCTGTCAGCGAAGGCAATGTCGACGACGCGACAGCGACAGTCGAAACAGATGTGGAAACATGGGTCGGCATCGCGGAAGGCTCAGTCGAGCCCACAACCGCTTTCATGACCGGCAAAATTCGCATCTCCGGCAACATGGCAGATGTTATGAAATCACAGAAAGTCTTCAAACGCCCGGACGCATAATGCTTCAAACGGTTCCGGCCGTTATATGGACGATTAAAAAGCCCCTCTCTGAGGGGCTTTTTTATTTAGACTTTTATCCGCGCAAACTGATCCTGAGATCAAAACCAACATATTCATATCAAGGCATTCTAAGAAATGACATAATTGCAACAATCTCTGATTATCCCTTATCAGCAATTCCTTGTTTAGCCTGAACAGTCATCGCTAATGATTGCGAAACAAGCGTTGATTTAAAATCCGCTCTACAAAAAATGAAAAATAATCAGCTTAGGCGCCGCAGAGTGCGCCGCTATGGAGTTTACCAAGGATTCAACATTGTTTTGACGAATCCGCGATAATTCTTGACTTCACGCAAACAACTACATAGAATGTTCAATTCGGAACTGAACTTCGCTGAAGCGGAGCCGGTTTCAAGGAGAAATTCAAGATGGGGACGTATTTCAACGAAGGTGATTGGGTCTGGCACAAAAAGATGGGTGTCGGACAAGTAGGACTAAGCTCAGAGCGCGAATTACTCGTAGAATTCCAAGGCGGAGTTGAAGAGATATTCGAAGTAGGCCCGAGAAAACGGCCGCCGCTTTGCGCGCTTGCTGAAGACGGATTCTGGCTGAAGAAAAAGAATGATTGCGAAGCATTCGCCGCTATCATAAAGGAAGAGCCGCTGGAAGTTCTGTTGGCTCTCGTCTGTGACCAGTTGGAAGAGTTCGCCGCCGGCGAATTGAAGAACATGCTTACCCCGGATCTAATACCTGAAGCGGAATGGGATCAGTGGCATAAGAAATTAACGCTTGTCGCTCGCAACGATCCGCGTTTCAATGTCGCTAAGGGAGATGTTATCAGCTATCAAGGCGAGTTGTTCGAGATCGCCGAAGACATGTTGGCTCGCTTTAAGAAAGCGCCGTCTCTGAAGGAAAAGCAAAAGATAATTCGCGAAATGATCCAACTGGAACAGAAAGGCGTTCCGGTGGATGAAATCCGGGAGGCGGCAATCTCGTTCTTCACAGGGACAACCGTCAGCCGAACAAACAAAATGGGCGCCCGACTTGAGGCGCTTATTTTTTTGAAGGACCTCGATCCGGTTCAGCACGGAATATTGCAGGATCCGCTGTTAGAGGAAATCAACGCGCTGACGGACGAGAAATCTGCGGAAGCCGTTTCAGAAGTTCAGGAAGCGAATGTGCGGCGCGCTCTGCTCGACATCATCAAAGAACAACGCCCCGATGAGTTCATAGAAATCGCGTTCATGCTGGCAAAACGCTTTAAAAAGATGCAGCGAGACTGGACGTTGGACACTCTGCTTGGCTACGAAGACAAAACTCATATCAAAACCGTAATCAATACCACCATGGCCGATATTGCGACGAACATGCAACCTTTCGTCTGGCTGTTCAAAGCGCTTCTTGAAAAACACGAGGCGCTCGCCCCGGTCGGTCCCGAGCCAGGCGAACTCATTAAGGCTATGTTCAAGATTCTCAACAACATGCACTTTACTTCAGTTTACTCACGGCGCACTGACGATATCAGCATCACGCGCGAAGAAGACGAACTCGTCAAAATTCTTCTGGACTGGAAGAAGATATTCGCTTTTCTCGAAAAACAAAGCAAGTCGCTTATCGGACATTTCGTTTCGTTTTATTTCGAGTGCAACGCGATCGAAGTCGAGCGCCGCGAGGAATTCGTGAAAAAATCCATGGAAAAGTTCCCCGGCATTGAACTGATCGAAGAACGTTCAAAGGCCGAGGATGACTATATTCAGCTTACTAAAGAAGCATACATACAGTTCCAGGAAGAATATCGCGATATCGTTGACAACAAACTGACAGAGGCTCTGAACGATGTTAAAACGGCGCGCGAATGGGGCGATATTTCTGACAACGCCGAACTGCGAATAGCGCAGGAACGTCAGCGCACTCTCCAAAGCCGAAAGAGCGAACTCGAACGGCTGTTCGAAACCTGCCAGATTATTGAGCAGTAAACGCATGCGTTCTTCATCTGTTTTTTTATCTCTTTTATATTTCAGTTGTTCTTGGATTTATTTGATTTTCGCTTAGCGTGCGAATAAAATAGATATCTGAGAGAAAATATAATGATTGATAAAATATTTAAAACTCCGCGAAGCGCTGCGATGCTGTCAGTGGCGTCCAACGCTATCTTGGTCGCGTCGAAAGTTACGATAGGAATATTAAGCGGTTCAGTCGCTGTTCTCTCGGAAGGCATTCACAGCAGTTTAGATCTCATTGCAGCCTTAATCGCTTTCTTCAGCGTTTCGCTCTCAGCAAAACCTGAAGATGAGAAACACCCCTACGGCCACGGAAAAATCGAGAGCGTAAGCGGCGCCGTTGAAGCGTTGCTGATCGTCGTCGCAGGCGCTTTGATAATACGCGAAGCGATTCACAAACTGCACATCGGCGGCGAAATATCCAATTCCGGCATAAACCTTGGCCTCATTGTGATGTTCATTTCGGTCTTGCTGAACATCTTTGTTTCGCGCGTTCTTTTCAAAGTGGCAAAAAAATTCGAATCGCAGGCGCTCGAAGCGGACGGCCATCATCTCTCAACCGACGTTATGACATCATTCGGAGTTTTTATCGGCCTCGTGCTGGTCAGATTGACCGGCAAACACTGGGTGGACCCAGTCGTCGCCTTCGGAGTCGCCGCTTTGATCATGTGGATAGGCGCCAAAGTATTCTTCAATTCCTTCTTCGATCTTCTCGACCAGAAACTGCCTGAGGAAGAGGAAAAGAAAATCAGGCAATTAATCGAAGATCATTCCAGCATGTTTGTGGAATATCATAAGATGCGCACTCGCAGATCAGGCGCCATGCGCTATATCGATCTTCATCTCGTTGTCTCGGGAACTCAGAACCTCGAAGAAGCCCATAATCTGTGCGACCACCTCGAAAAAGATATCAGTGAGCTATTCCAAAGCGCAAACATAACGATCCACGTCGAACCGGCTAAAACCGCTATCGTTGAATAATTCCAACATTTTGCCGCTTGTTGGCGGACGCATTGCGCTGTCTATATTCAGCGCGTATTCCCGTTCAAACGGCAGCAACCATATTTTACGGTGCACATAACCGCAAGTATCGCGGAACTCAGCAAAATGAATACAGTGAACATTTTTTTGTCCGGGTAAATCACAATAAATGCCATTATTGAAAACGCTATCTGAAGAACAATAGTTTTAGACCAAACCGATGCGCAACTTGCGCCCTGCCCCAACCGCTTAATTGTATAAGCCGCATCGTGAGTCAAGAACCCTGTTGAAACAAGAAGCGCAATAGCTGAAAAAAGCCAATGTAACGGATGCCCGGCCACAAGTCCGATATTGGCGGCCAGCGTTCGCGCGCATCCTTGGAAAGCCCAATTGAAAACAACAAATACCGCCAATTCACCTGCGATGACGCCGGATATGCTTGCTTTCACAACTTTGTTTGAGCCGCTGCCATTAATGAGATAAACAAAAGCGACGCTCGCGCCGGCCACAGCTCCTATCGTCAGTTCCCACACTTTCCACCAATCGAATTCCAGCGCAGTTTTGTTCAACAGTTGAATCGGTCCCGAGCCGGCGAACGCCAATCCGAAGCCTACAGCGCAGATCGTCGGAGCTAATAATGATCGCCACCGGCCTCTCGCGGCGTCATATATAAGCGCCGCCGTATACGCTCCGATAAAACCTGACACGTTTTTTAATATTTCCAACGCGCTCCCGCAATCCTTGCAAATCGAAGGTTCATATAGCTCTTTCGAATAAAGCGGCGCGAAAACATTAAGATTATTGGAAAAAATATGATAACCGGCCACTGCGCCGGCCGGCAGACATAAAAACCTCATTACTCCAAACGCCCTGTTCTTCTCAGGATAAAGAGCAGAGGCAAGAATATGGCCGCCGACACCGCCCCAGCCTGCGCCGCATGCAAATAACCACGCGTATCCTACCATTGGCTCTATCTGTTTATAATCATTTGGATAATTTAGATAAAATCGGCCATTGATCCATGAAATAAAATCACCGTAACCGTTAAAACCACCGACCCCGAACCCAATCGCGCAGGCGACAATAACCCAGTCTGTTTGTCGATTGCTTCGCGACTCCAAGCCGTGCCAGATCAATCCCCACATCAAACCCGGCAAAACCGCTCCTGAGATTCCGCCATATCCGTTTGCCCCGCGCATCGCCCAAAAAAACGCGCCCGTCAATACTAATAAAGCAGCGGCCAGGAAAATATTTTGCTTTTCATTTGGCATATATATCGGCTATTTTATCATTTTCAATCTTAATGACTTTGCCGAATATTATATAATATTATCAAAAATACAAGAAGCGCGCTGTTCAACTATAATAACATATACTTGCGCATAGCTGCGCTTTTATTAGTAGGCTACTACTTATTTTTCATGTGGAACTTAAACCATTTTAGTGTCAGCATGATCGTATCAGGGACCGGAAGAATATGTCCACAGTTATACCACTGAACCGCTTTAGGTTCGTTGGCAGCATTGTGTAATGCCTCCATCGCTTCGTATGGAAATATCTCATCTTTCTTCCCGTTTATCATCAGAACCGGGCGCGGAGAGATATGGCCGACATACTCAACCGGATCGACCGGCTTAAGGATTTCCATTGCTTTTTCGAGCGTAAATCCCTTCGCTTTTATCTCTTCAACTGTTTTTTTGAACTCCGGCAGATCGGCTTTAGAGAAAACCGTCGAGAAATCGCCGGCTCCATCGGCGAGCACGACGACCTTGAACCTGTCATCAACTGCAGTAGTGATCGCTCCGGAAAGCGAACCCATGGAGATGCCGAAATAACCAAGGCGGTTCATATCGATGTCCTTGCGAGTTTCGAGAAAATCCACGCCGCGGCGGCAATCGATAACCTGCTGCACCAGATTATTGCGGGTATCGGTAATGTCAGTTTCGAGAATGCTTCTGCCGGGTTTTGCCCGCTCGCCTTTGAACACTCCGTCGATTGCGAGCAGCGCATATCCGTACTGCGCCCACTTTCCTGCAAAATTGTCCGCAAGCGACTTGTCCGACTGTAGCCAGTGCATAAAGAAAATCACCGGCCACGGCGGCCCGTCCAGCTCCACCGTGCGCTTGTCATAGCCTTCACGCGATTTCGGGTCGAGAGAATCCCTGAATTTCTTTACATCTTTGGGGATGAACAGGAATGCCGGAATTCGCTCGCCGTTCACGCTATCGTAATAAACGAGATATTTTGTATAATACGCACTCTCCTCGACAACCTTGGCGGTCGAGTTCAGCGGCTGCGACTTATCGTAATTGAAGTCCGCTTTGTGTTCATCGAAAACGGTCGCAGACGAAGCGCGCAAAACTACTGTTCCAAGAATCAATAAGCTGAGAACCGCCGTCTTAATTGCCCTTTTCATCCCTTATTCCCTCCCTTTTCAGTCTTGTTGACAAACATTTTCAAAAACGCAATAACATTAGCATGATCGCGCCGGAATTACAAATCCCGGAGCGGCGTTTTCCACTTATTTCATGAAAGAAAACGCCAAAAACTTACAATAGAACGGTTAAGCGCACCTGCGCCGAGGCCGAATGGAGGCTTTTTAATGAAAACGAAAATCAAAACTTTGCTAACTGTACTCACCGTAGCGTTTGTCGCCGCCGCATTTGCCTGTCCGGCGCTCGCTGCCGGTAAACCAACTGTCGGTTACGTCAACCTCGAAGATGTTCTCAAAACTCACCCTGCGCTGATTAAATGGAACAAGGAGCTTGAAACGTTAAAAGCGGCGCGTGAAAAATCCGTCGAAAAACAAATAAAAGATAAATTCGGCGTTACCAAGGAGACGCATCTTACCGACACGCAGCGCGCGCAGGTCCAGCAGTTTATTATCGGAGAAAATGACAAATTCACAGCAGAGATGGCCCCCAAACAGGCTGGAAAAATGAAGAAGGTCGAAAAAGATATCAGGGACGCAGCGGCAGTCATCGCTTCAGAGAAGAAACTGGACCTCGTGCTCGACCGCATGGTAGTCATTTACGGCGGTGTCGACATAACAGCCGATGTGATAAAAAAAATTAAAAATACATCGAAATAAACGGATTCAGCTTCTCTTTAAGAACCCGAAATAAATCAATAACCGCTGCGTGCGATTACCGTTCCGGCTGTCTTGAGCGAGATAAACAATTCGTTCCGGCCTGAATGAACGCCGACATCAGAAGGATCCCCGCCGACATTTATTGTGCCGGCTATAGCATTTGTTGCGCCATTAATCACGGAAACAGTTCCTGAGGCGGCGTTTGCGACATAGACCAAATGCCTCGCCGCGTCTATCCCAAGGCCCATCGGCTCAAGACCTACTGTAAGGTTAGCCGCAACAGTATTCGTTGAGCCGTCTATGATATAAACCTTTCCCACGCCTGCGCAGGCGACAAAGACTTTATTCAACGATTCATCAACTGCAATATCCGTCGGCTGCGATCCTACGGCGACTGTTGCGACCACCGTATTTGACACGCCGCTTATGACCGATACCGAACTGTCCAGCCCGTTCGCCACATAAATCATTCGTGTTGTCTTGTTGACTGTGATTCCCGCTGAACCGGGGCGTGTTGTTATTGCTGTTCCGGGAGCATTAGTCACAAGATTCATCGGAACAACCGTGCCAGTCAGCGTTGTGTGAGATACATAATATTTACCATTAACGTTATCAATCGCTACTCCGGAAAGTCCGGTTCCGCCCGTGAATGCGTTGCCGACAGGCAATCCGGTCGACCCGTCGAGCACGGAAACTGCGAGTCCGCCTATGTTGGCTACATATACCCTTCCGGTGGCGATATCCGTTCCAAGCCCCCACGGCATAGTCCCGGTTACCATGGTTCCCAGAACCAAATGCGTATTGGCATCAATGATAGTTACGTTGTTGGAATCGCGGTTGCTGACAAAAACGCGGTTCAATGTCTCGTTTACAGCGATGTTAGCCGGATAAGAGCCGACAGTTATTACAGTCGGCAGGTCTTTCCTGCCATTGACAGTCGCCGACAGCAGACTCTCGTTGTTCGACGTATCGACAGCGCTCGCGGCATAGTAATAAACAGTTCCGGTGGCGGCGCTCGTATCGTTGTAGGAATTGTTTATCGTATATGTCAGAGGCGGCCCGTAATCTCCCGCGGGATTGGTCTTTCTATAAATGTTATAATAGGACAAATCGCTCTCCTGGTTCGCGGTCCAAGACAAAGCGATGCCAGCGCCGCCGCTGGTCGCAGTCAATCCGCTTAGCTGCGCCGGCGGCGTTGTGTCGGTCTGCGTCGCTGGCAGAGGATTCTCAATAACCGAGATATTATCGCTGCCATAATTCAACACATAAAGCTTGTTCGTGACAGGATCTGCATACGTAGCTATCGGGTCATGTCCGACGGTAATCGTATCCACAAGCGTGTTTGTAGCCCCGTCAATCAATGAAATCGTTCCCGAACCCTTGTTGGTTACATACACCTGATTGCTATCCGTATTGACTCCGCACGGCGAACACGTCGGCCCGACGCCTACTTGAATATGGTTGGTTATTCTTTTCGTTTTAGTGTTATAAACGATAACCTCATTGGTTGACTCGCTCGTCATATACACCTGATTGGTGACTTCATTGATTGTGCAGCCTGTCACCGGCGCTCCGACGTCGATAATGTCTTCGA
>JBAYJY010000148.1:0-11598 GCA_041664945.1 bacterium
AACCTCTGATTGAACCTCGTGGTCGCCCGCCACGAACACCGTGCGCACGATCGGCAGGCGCGACACATTGTACTGGCGCAAGGAATCCATCTTCGAAGGCGCGTACAGCTTGTCGCCTTCCCGCAACCAAGTGTCCACCGACCACCCGTTGAAGCGCGGCGTGACCAGACCCCGGTTGTCCACAACCGCTTCGCGGTCGGATCCGATGCAGCCCACCGCCGTCCAGTTCCGGTGCGTCGTGTTCAGCGCCATCAGCGAGTGCCCGCGCCCCACGAAATCCTTGTGATGCGGGTCGAACTGCCTTTCTATGAAGAACGGCCAGATCCAGTCCCGGTTAGGCTGAACCGCAAGAAGCGTGTACATCCCGCGCCCGTAAAGCTGCGCCCCCATCGGGAACATCTCCGACGGAAACGCCGGGTCCGACGGCTGCCCGACCTTCCCTACCGCCTCCAGTATATCGAGTATGTCGCTCGTGTATCCTTTTTTCGACGCGAATCCGCGCGCTAACCGGTTGCCCATCAGCAATGACAATATGTCCATGCTTCCCCCTTTTGCCCCGCTTCAGAATGATGTCTTTCCCCTATCCCTAACTGCCAATCCCTGTTTTCGCCTTTGTTTTTATCTTTTCGCTATGTTCCCGCTACCGGCCGCTCGCCGCTTCGTTCAGTCTTTCAGCCATTCCAGCGGAAATAATATTCTTACGTGCGTCACATCCTTCAAGGCGTCGTCCACTCTGCCCGCCGCTGTCGGCATCCGTTCCCAGTCGCCGTTCTTGATCCTGACCTGAACGATGAACTGCTGCATCATCTCACCGATCGTTCTTCCGGCCGGGCCTTCCTCTATATAAACCGGGCGGATGAAATATCTGAAGAACGGCGCCACGCCCTCGAGAGACGGATCGAATACGCTCGTCGGCCCTATCACCATCCACTGAGTCAGCAGCCTCGCGTTGAACATCTCCTCGCTCATCCCGTGATTGTCAGGCAGAATCTGGAAGCCGCCGATCACGCCGAGCGGAGAAGTTGAAATGCAGATCACGCCTGTGTGGTTAGCTCGTATGCGGCCTACGTCGGCATACATCGAGCCGCCGAACCGCCCGACGCCCGCCACCGGCTTCAAAACCTGCGCGATCACCTTGCTCTCGCCGTCGGGATAACGCAGCGTCACGAAGCCGCCGAAACGGTTCTCGAACTCGATCTCCGCCGGGTAGCGCTTCGGCCGCTCGACGACCACCGTCAGCGTGTCGCCTTCCGCCGGCTTATAGTCCTTCGCCATCGGAGCCGCTTCGCCGCCGCCGCGCGACACTAATATTTTGTTGCCGATCAGCGGACTCTCCCGCCCGCCGAAAAACAGCGTTCCGGATGGAATATCCGTAACGATCGACGCGCTTCGCGCGTAATATGAATTGTAATTTTTCGGCTCTTCGTATAATTCCTTCGGCAGGAAACTCAGCGTAACGCCCCGACCTTCCTCAAGCCGCACCTTAACATGGATCGCGTTCACCGCGGTCGCCGCTATGCAGCCTTCCGGCGCCCAACTGCTCGCCGTGTATCCTTTGCCGGCTACATTTCCCGCCGGCAGCAAAACCTTGCCGAGCTGCCGCCAGCCCGCCGCGCCCGCGTCGAGCGTCGTCTCCACCTTGCCGCCGAGCTTGTTCTCGAAACGCACCCGGAACAACTCGATCATTTCCGGATTGTTCTCCGCCGCGTCAACCTCCGTCGGCCCCCGCTTATCCGGCAACACCGCGTATGCGCCCGCGCTCAGAGCTATAAGCATAATCGACGCAATGGCGATTATTTTGATTGTTTTTTTCATTTTCCGTCACCCGTCTTTCACGGCAGTTCTATCAACTCGACCTCGAGCGTTTCCGTATCCAGCGCGGCGACTGTCGCGCGATTATTCAGATAGCCGCAACCCTCGCCGGGATTGAGCACGAGCGGCCCGCCGCCCTGCTTGCCGGGCCGAATGACAATCTCGTGCGTGTGCCCGAACAGAACGACATCCACGGGCATCGACGCCATAACATCGTCCGGCTGCGGTTCGTGCAGAATAGCGAATCTCCGCCCGGCGATCTCTTCAAAATATGGAGGCTTGTGTATCATGCCTATGTTCTTAAACACCTCGCGAAGCATCCGCCACTCGCCGTCGTTGTTGCCGTACACGCCCACGCACTCCTCGAACTTAGCTTCCTTAAGCGGAAACAAAGCGAACGGGGCCACGATATCGCCGCAGTGTATCAAGCGCGTTATTCCGCGCTTCCTGAACTCGGCGGCCGCCGCCGTGATGCGCGGCAAATGGTCGTGGGTGTCGGACAATATCCCGAGCTTCATGCCTGCCGCCTCCTAATATTGCTTATTGAGTATCATACCCTAATCAACCCTTGTATAGAACAATAGGTTCCGAAAAATGAGCGATTGACCGGTCGGCGGCGGCAAACTATCATATTACTTGCGGCCGCGACGCCGCGGCATGCGCGATTAGCGCAAAGGAGAATGCAGCCATGGATTACAAGAAACTCGCCCTGCCTCATCTTTTCGACATCAAACCCTACGTTCCCGGCAAACCGATCGAGGAAGTAAAACGGGAACTGGGCATAGACGACGTCGTCAAACTCGCTTCGAACGAGAACCTATTCGGCGCTTCGCCGAAGGTAATTGAAGCGGTTAAGAAAGCCGCGGCAGATATCAACTTCTATCCTGACGGCGACTGCTATTATCTGCGCGAGGCGATCGCGAAAAAATTCGGCGTTGCGCGGAACTGCGTCGTGGCGGGCAGCGGCGTTGACGAGCTCCTGCGCCTTCTGTGCGTTTCCGTGCTCGGGCCCGGCGATGAAGTTGTCTTCGCCGATCCGTCATTCGTCATGTACAAAATCTCCGCCATGGTCACAGGGTCCTCTCTTGTCGCCGTGCCTCTCAAAGACGACTATATGCACGACATTCCGGCCATGCTCGACCGCGTCACGGATCGAACAAAACTTTTGTTCGTCTGCAACCCGAACAACCCCACCGGCACGATCATCAAAAAAGCCGATATCGATTTTCTAATGAAGAATATCCCCGAACACGTTCTCGTTGTTTTCGACGAAGCCTATTACGAATTCGTCGAAGACGCGGACTACCCGCAGACCATGGAATACTTCAAACAGGGGCGCGACGTTGTCGTGTTCCGCACTTTCTCAAAGATACACGGACTCGCCGGGTTGCGCGTCGGCTACGGCTTCATGAACGAGGAGCTCGCCGGAGTCCTGCACAGGGTCCGCAACCCGTTCAACGTGAATTCGCTCGCGCAGGCCGCCGCCCTCGTCGCGCTCGATGACGACGAAAACGCGCGCCGCGTCGCCGGACTGAACTCCGCCGGCAGAAAACAGCTCTATAAGGAATTCGACCGCATGGGCCTGAAATACGCGCCGTCCGAGGCGAACTTCGTTCTTGTCGACACCGGCCTGAACTCCCAGAAGGTCTTCGAAGAACTTCTCAAGAAAGGCGTCATCGTGCGACCAGGCGCTTTCCTCGGATTCCCAACCTGCCTCCGCGTCACCATCGGAACGGCGGCGGACAACGCGCGCTTCATCAACGCGCTCGAAACGGTTCTGCCGTGACCGGCGGGCGCCTCTTTTCGATAGCCATCGACGGCCCCGCCGGCGCGGGCAAAAGCACGATCGCAATGCTGCTCGCCCGGCGCTTCGGGTTGTCATACGTCGACACAGGCGCCATGTACCGCGGCGTGGCGCTTCTGTGCCGCCGCAATTCCATCGACCCCGCCAACGAAGAGGCCCTCGCATCCATCGCCGAACGGGCCGGGTTCCATTTCGAGATGGACCCGAGCCCGGACAAACTCCTCAACCGCGTCTCGCTTAACGGCGAGGACGTCACCGACGCCGTGAGAGAGCCGGAAATCTCTTCGCTCGCCTCGTCCGTCTCCGCCCTCAGCGGCGTGCGCCGCGCCCTCGTTGCCAAACAGAAACTGATGGGCGCCCAGGGCGGCGTAGTCATGGAGGGCCGCGACATCTGCAATGTCGTTCTCCCCCTCGCCGAGGTAAAAATTTTCCTCACCGCCTCCGCCGAGGTGCGCGCCGGACGCAGGCACCTCGAATTCACCGAAAAAGGAAAATCCTCCGACTACGAGCGCACTCTCGCCGAAATCCGCGAGCGCGACCACCGCGACTCCACCCGCGCCGACTCCCCGCTCCATCCCGCGGCGGACGCCGTTATCGTCGACACGGACCCGCTCTCAATCGAGCAGGTCGTCGACAGCATCGCCGAAATAGCGCGCGAAAAAACAGGCGCCTGACTTTTTATTACGAATCCGAATTTTTTCCGTGAATTGTTTTACGCTTTGAATTTGAAAAACTTTTTGAGTCCCGCCCGCTGTCCTTTTACTTCCCGGACATGTTCCATGGCGTTTTCCGTGTGGCGATGCTTGAACTCCCGCAGATCGGTGTTTTCCTTCTTGAGAACATCAAAATTCTTTTTATAGTCCTGAATCGCTCTTTCGCGCACAGCCAGCTTTTCGCTGATTATCTTCAACTGTTCCTTCATCTGGATCGCCTGCGCGGCCTGATCGCCGACTGCGGCGAACGCCGCGAGCGACTTGTCCACCGCGTCCAGCCGCGCCTGAACGTCGCGGAGCAGCGCCCGTTCGTGCTGGCTGTAAGTCCCGATCGAGTTATAGAGCGTGTTCAGAACGCCCGTCATCTTCGTTTCGAGGCGCGCGAGATCGCTCCGGTTATCGGCGCGAACCTTTTCGACGCTGCGCATCATTTCGAGCGCGAGCGCGTTCACAAGCATCGTCTGCCGTTCGGTGACGGCTATCATCTTTTTGAAAATCTGGTTGTCGGGCTGCTGAATCGCAACCGCCTGCGCGGGAGCCGGGCGAGCGGCCATCGGCTGAGCCGCCGGGGGCTCCATTGCATATGAATCCTGCTGTTGCGGCTGGAGCGGCATCTGCATCTGCGACGATGTCTGCGGCGACGCCGGAGTCGCGTCTATCGGATACTTTTTCGCCAGAGCGTCCGTGATGGCGTCCCACGGCATGTGCATTTCTTCGCGCAGATGCCGTATCTCCTGCAAAATCCCGATCGCATCCTCGCGGTAACGCCGCGCGCGCCCGCTGCCAACCGACGGGATGAACGCCTCGAATATCTCGCGGTACTTCCTGAGCGAGCTTTCGGGAACGCCAAGCTGGTGCGCTATATCTTTAAGAGTCATCAGACCGGACAATTTTTTAACCGCCTTGAACACGCTTTCGCACACAACCGCACGACGTGTGTCGGTGAACTCCGGTAATGATATCATACGTAAATAATGCTGTCAAAGATTTAGAACCGTGTTTTTGAATAATATTTTTTTTGCCGCGCTAACGCCCGTCATGGCGCCGCGGCGGCTTTTATCGGACGCAGACCGACAAAAGAGACAAGCGCGCAGACCGCGAGAATCACCGCGCAGACCGCGAACGGCGCATAGTGTCCGTAGTCATTCCAGACAAGAGTTCCTATCGTCGGGCCGAACACAACACCCGCCCCCTGAAACGCCGTCACCATTCCGAGCACCGTGCCGCGCATCCCGGACCACTCTCCGCGCGTCACAAGCGCCATCCACGACGGCGCGCCGATCACGAAGCTTATCGCATATCCAATCACCGCCAGCGCCAGCGTCCACGGCTGCCTCACAACCGACATCGTCAGCAGGCAGATCGACGCCAGCGTCATCCCTATCTTCACCGCGTTCTCTTTTCCAACGCGGTCCGCGAGCCTGCCGGCCGGCAGCGCCATTAACGCTATCACCGCTCCAGCCACCAGAAACGCCCTCCAAACCTGCTTTTCAGCCCAGCCAAGCTCGTCCGCCGCGAACAAAAACGTCGTCGGCGTCAGCATGCTCGTCCCCAGCATCTGCATAAACGCAAGAATAACGAGCGTCACGAGTTGCCCCGCGACCGCCCGGTTCGACATTATTTTTTTAAGATTCTCCTTGAATGTGCCGCTTCCGTCCGGATGCGACTTCGTATGCTGCTTCTTTGCCGCCGCCCCGATCTTATTTCCCGATATCAGCATCACTACGAATCCGACTGCCATCAGCGCCGACATCACCATGAACACATATTTATATTCCCCGAGCCACGCTTTCAGGAACGGGCTGAGCGTCACTCCTGCGCCCATTCCGGCCATCAGGCACATCGTGAAAACGCTCATCGCCGTCGCGCGGTCCTCTTCATCCGTCATGTCGGCGAACAGCGCTATCATCGCCGGCCACACCATCGCCGCCCCTACTCCGTCCACAAGACGCACAAGTATGAATGTGTCCGCCGACATCGCGCGCGCCAGCAGAAACGGCGTGACTATCCCAAGCCCCAATCCAATCTGAACCAGCCGTGTGCGCCGGAACCTGTCCCCGAGCGCTCCGGCAACCGGCTTGAAGCACATCTCCGTGAACACGTATGCCGAGTAGGCGAGCCCGATCAGCATGTCCGAGTGGCCCAAGCCCTTCAGAAACCCGATCAGCGCCTCCGAATGCCGGAAGCCTTTCAATATATCGAAGATCAGCCCGGATTGCGCGGGGTCGTGGAACTGCGCGCGGAAATAAAACGGCACAAGGGGAATTATCGCCGTGTAGCATGCGTTCGCGGCGACCGCGACCGCCGCGAGCATGAACAGCGTCGGATACTTGCGGAAAAATTCGCGCAACGAAATCTGCTTCTTTTTTTTATCGCCGTTTTTATTCATCATTCCTTATAGTGAATAATCCTATTTGTTTTCGCGGCCTCGTCAATAGCGCTCCGCGCGTCAGGCGCGCCCTTTGTCAACTCCCGGCGGTCACGCCCGGAACAGATCGCCCATTTTGCGGCCGAGCAACCTCTGCGCAACCGCCAGCGACGCCGCCAGCAGCGCGACTCCCAGCACGCCCATCGCGCTCGCTATCATGCCGCCGTCCTCGAGCCGCCCCATCAGCATGTAGATCGCCTTCGTCATCGGATAGAACTTCTCCTCCATCGCCAATATCAGGCTGTCGCTCACCTCGAGCATGCTGAACGCGAACGCGAGTATCGCCGCCCCGAGCATGTTCGCCCGGATCAGCGGAAACGTCACCCGCCGCAGCGTCGTCGCCGGCGAAGCCCCGAGGCTCGCCGACGCCTCCTCCAGCGTCACGCTCGTCTGCTGAAACCCCGCGTACAGCGCCCGCACCACCAGCGGCAGACGCCTCACCGCGTAGCTGATCACCAACAACGCCACCGGGTTAACCCGCGGGTCCAGAAACGTCCCGAAAAAAACCTGCACGTATCCGAACGCCAGAACTACGCCCGGAACCGCCAGCGGCATCATTGCGCACACATCCAGTATCCAGCGGCCGCGAAACCGCTTTCTCGATATCATATACGCTATCGCGCCGCCAGTGATCAGCGTCGCCACTACCGCCAGCCCGCTGAACGCCAGACTGTTCTTAACCGACGAAAACGACATCGGATGCGTGAAAACTTTTCCGTAATATTCGAACGTCCACGCCTCAGGCAGCGCGGTCATGAACCATTCCTTCGACAGCGACACGAGCGCCACGCTTATGTGCGGCACGAGCGCGAGCGCGATGAAAACCGCAAGCGCCGCCGTGATCAGAATCTTGCCCGGCAGCCCGAGCTTTATCAGGCGGCCCGATGTGCGCCCGAACGCCGCCATCTCCACCTTGCGGCGCGCGAACAGATATTTCGACGCCACGAAAAACACCGCCGTGATAGCAAGCGCGACAACCACCAGCGCGTAGCCGAGCAGATTCTCCTTGGATTCCTGAAGGCTGTTGAAAATCTGAACCGGAATCACCGCGCGATACTCGAACAGCAGCGGCGTGCCGAGGTCGGTCATCGCCCAGATGAAAACCACCGACGCGCCCGCGAAGAATCCGGGCGCCAGCAGCGGCGCCTTCACGGAGCGGAACAGAGACAGGCCGCGCGCCCCGAGCCCGCGCGCAGCTTCCTCCAGCGACGGGTCCATCAGCGCATACGACCCGACGACATTAAGATACATAATCGGAAAAAGGTGCAGCGTCTCCAGAATCACGACGCCCCAGAACGGAGCGCCCAGCCAGTCTATCGGGTTCCTCGCGCCGATAACGCCCCAATGCATCAACAGCGTGTTAACCATCCCGAAACGGCCCAGAATATACTTCACTCCGATCGCGCCCACGAACGGCGGCAGAATCATCGGAATCAGAAACATGTTGCCCCAGAAATTCTTCGCCGGCAGGTCCGTCTTCACCGTCAGCGTCGCGAAAATAAATCCCAGCGCGCCGGACAGCAGAGTCACGTTCATGGCGATCAGCAGGCTGTTCACAATGCTGCGCGCCATAACCGGGTTGCTGAACAGCAGCTTGAAAAAAGAAAGCGAAAACGCCCCCTCGGGCATCAGCGATTTTTTGAATACGTAATATAAGGGGTAAAACAGGAACAGAGCGAAGAACGCGGCGATCAGGCCGGTTCCGATATAAACTCCCGCGCCCGACCGCTCACTCGAGGATAACGACATCCCGTTCCTCCAATGTTATTCCGGCTGTGTCGCCCTTCTTCCAGCGGCCCGCCGCGCTCGCCCCCGGCGCCGCCGCCGTCAGCGTCGCGCCGCCCTCCAGTTCGAGCTCGATCTTCACCGTCCCGCCGAAGAACTTCACGCTGCGCGCCTTGCCGGTCACTGCCGCGCCATCCGGCGAACCGAGACGCACCGACTCCGGTCTCACCGAGATCAGCGCTTTTTCCGGTTTGCCGCCGCCGGCCGGCGCCGGAATCCAGCCGGCAGGAGTGTCGAAACCCTGCCGCCCGTCCCGCGCGGCCGCCCTCGCTTCGAGCAGGTTCGTCTCGCCGACGAAGCTCGCCACGAACGCGCTCCGCGGTCGCGCGTAGATCTCCTCCGGCGTCCCGATCTGAACTATCGCGCCGTCCTTCATAATCGCCAGCCGGTCCGCCAGCGACAGCGCCTCGTCCTGATCGTGCGTCACGTACAGCGCCGTTATCTTGAATTCATCGTGGATACGTTTTATCTCCTCGCGCACCTCGACGCGCAGCTTCGTGTCGAGATTGCTCAGAGGCTCGTCCAGCAGAAGCGCATCCGGCTGAATGACGAGCGCCCGCGCGAGCGCCACCCGCTGCTGCTGGCCGCCTGAAAGCTCCGCCGGGACACGCGCCCCGAGCCCGCCCAGCCGCGTCCGCTCCATCACGTCATCGAGACGCCGTTTCTTCTCCGCCGCTTCGAGCTTGCGGAACCGCAACCCATACGATATGTTCTGCGCCACCGTCATGTGCGGAAACAGCGCGTACGTCTGGAACACCATCCCCACGTTCCGCTTGTGCGGCGGCGTGCGCGAGATGTCCCGCCCGTCGAATAAAATCTCCCCTTCGTCCGGCGTGATGAAACCCGCCACCATCCGCAGCGCGGTCGTCTTCCCGCATCCGGACGGGCCGAGCAGAAAAAACAACTCGCCCTTTCCTATCGTCAGCGACACGCCGCCGACAGCCGTCGTCTCGCCGTACCGCTTCACAACATTCTTCAGTTCGACAGATACCATCGTTTCACTCGTTTTCGTTAAAGTCGGCGCGTCCGCCGTTATTGATAGTATCATGCCGACGCCCCGCCCGCAAGATTAACCGCTCGCGACAGGGCGCAATCAGATATTTGACGTCAATTTTATATCGGCGTGGAAGAGGTAATTTAGTTTCAGGAACAACCATTTTCGGTTGTATCTGCTTCGCGGATATTTCTTAGATGTTTTATAAGTT
This sequence comes from bacterium, assembly GCA_041664945.1. Classification (GTDB taxonomy): domain Bacteria; phylum UBP15; class UBA6099; order UBA6099; family UBA6099; genus JBAYJY01. The sequence continues at coordinate 9,748 of JBAYJY010000148.1, forward strand.
TATCTACACTTGTTGATGGATTATGATTCTCGGGATAACCATTGCCGACATGTCTGATTCTCAGATTATTTGCTCTCAGTTCAGCGCCTATTAGCCCGCTTTCTAATTCCCTGAATATTCCTGCCATGCTCTTTTCATAATCAGGCATGTGATTTTTAAGTTCTCTTTTGGCGGCATCCCTTTCAAGATAGGCAGTCTGGTCCTGAAAATGCAGAAGATACCATAACTCGATGCACGGATTGGAAAACGCAACGCCGAATCCATTATCGTTTGCCATTATAATAGCGGCATCGCAAGTGAGGTGTTGATCTCTGTCAAAAACGCACCAGACATTTTCATTTTTGATTTCTCTCTTATTTGTTCTGAGTTGCCTCGCTCTACTCTTTGCAAAATCCACAATTCCCTTGGGGTCGGTTCCACATTCATCTCCCCCAACTATTTCAATATCCATGGATGTCAGCCGCCACTCTTGTTTTATACTTGTGAGATAATTCGGCTCTGTTTTCTTTCCTTCGCAAACGATTAGAATAACCGGTTTCTGGGACTTGAAATCAGTCCTTCTAAGGGGCTTTCCTTTTTTATAACGAGGCTTCGACATAGTAAGCTTATTTCCCTCTATTTGTGCATATCAAACTTTTGTAGAATTGGAATAGCTCCATATCGTCCGTCCAAGTAATTCTTTCTGAAATTTTCGCCTTTTCGCGCCTTATAGTCTGAAAGCGAGAAAAGACTTGACGCTCCATCGGAGTGGCCTTTTTCCGCAAACCATATCTGGTCTCTGCGAAATAACTCCGGATTTAAAAGTTCGGTATTGTGAGTTGTGAAAAGCATTTGAGCAGTTGAATCTTTTTTATAGTTATGGAAGAACTCCAAAAGCCATTCTGAAAGAAGGGGATGTAACCGCAAATCCAATTCGTCGGAAAATACATTTAATTGGTAGTTGAGTGTAGAAATAATATGTCCGGCGAGTTGAAAAAGCCTCTGTGTGCCATCAGATTCATTTTTAAAATCCATAGGCATGAAAGTTTCTTCGCCTTGTGAAGTTCTTATTCTGTGATGAAATTTGATCATAAATTCACTAAGCATTTTGGGCGCTTCGCTTGGCGGCGGCTTAAAAACATTGCCGTTTTTGTCCAAATTTTTCAACAAAGTTCGCAACATCTTTATTGAAGTTTCATCCACCTCAATTGTTTTCTCTTCGACTTCAAAGTCTGAGATTTCCAAGTCAGCTTTCTTTAAAAAATCAACAATAAGATTCTTATTGTTGTTGTCATTAAGAACCATTTTTGAAGTAATCACCGGCATGGAATATTCTATAGAAGGGAGCGGTCGAAATAGGTAAAACCATTCGTTGATTTTCCCAGCAAAATCAACATTAAATTGCGTCGCTACCGTTAAGAACAAGCTGTTGTGCCGTGTTTTTCCGACAAGGTCTTTCGATTTTGATAAACTCCGGTTGAATTTATACTGAGGTTTATGTTGTTCGTCTAAAAACCTTTCAAACAGAGTAGCCTGCTGACCTTTCGGGAAAGAATATAGCCATTCCTCATGAACTCTTTCCGCGTCAACCGTGAATCCGTAAACATACCTGATGCCTTCATGAATGAAATCAGCCTCAAAGAGACTGGGTTTCCCGGCGCATTCGTTGTCGAATGCGAAAGGTGTTACATCAATTCTCGTGTTGTTATCTCCAACGACTGACTCTCTAACAAATGCTGTCATAAACTCAATCGCTTTTATGAAGTTCGATTTTCCGGAAGCGTTGGCGCCGTAAATCGCTGCGCTTTTCAGAAGGCGATGCTTGAAAGCGCCGGAAGGCTCGATGATATTCTGCGGCAGAGTCTCTTTATC
>JBAYJY010000149.1:0-11474 GCA_041664945.1 bacterium
AGCCCTTTTTCATTCATTTTTTTGAGATTCGGAAATTATGTCTGTTTTACCTATATGTACACACGGCTCAAGCGTTCAAAAGCTTTTTTCAGCTTTGTTAAAATCTAATTGAACGGAAATGATGTTGAATGTTTATGTTGGAAGAAAGAAGAAGATCAGGTTTGATTTGATTCCAAACGACAAGACCGAGGAGTTTATAAAAAGGTTCATGGAACTCGAAAAGGCGACAACTGAATTGAAAAATCAAAACGAGATGCCGATAAAATGGCGCTGCCTGAAATGCGGATGCGAAATTAAAAAAAATAATTCATACTGCGACAAACATAAATCGTAATTAATTATCCGGATCTATAGAATCTTACAGTTTTCGGATTTGTGCCCAGGCGAACAGCAAAAAGAGGGGCAAAAACTAATCACGGGTTGCGCCGACTGCCCAGAGGAAAATTTGACATGTGCCGCCGAGAGCGAAAACTATTCCGGGCAGTAGAAAAACAATAGATAATTTTACAAAGAATATAAGAATCAGGCCGAGCAATAAGTGCCACATGTTTAAATTATAGAAAAACGATGATATCCGTCAATGAAATAGCTCAGGTGATATTTCGTACTGAAAGGCTGGTAGTTGGAAGTTCGGAAAAAGAAAAAGCTAAAAAGCAGTAGACAGTAGACAGCAAACGGTAGACAGGGAAAGAAAAAGAAGAAAACAGAATTAAGAATATTATATTTGCCACGTTAGAAATAAGAATTGAGTTCTGGATTGCTTCGGCATAAAACGCCTCGCAATGACGCGCTCTCTGTTCGGGATTGCCGCCCACGCTTTCGCGGGGGCAGCCTAACAACAGCCCAAAAACAGCCGCCTCGCAATAATAATTAATTACTCCGACATTTTGAGGATTGTGCCGATCCGTTTCGCGCGGCGGACGGCGAGGTAATGCAGAAGGTAAAATCCGACGATGTAGACGGCGGAAAGTATATAGCCTTTCGCAAGCGCGTCCGGAACGACGCGGACGCCGTAGAACCCGCGATAGTATTCGAGGAAGTAAGTGAGCGGAATCGAATAGCCGATGGCGCGCAGAGAGGCGGGCAGCACGCTCACGGGGTAGTATATTCCGCAAACGAGCAGCAACAGGCTGACGATCGACCACGTGGCGATCTCGGCCCGCATTCCGAATGTATAGAGCAGAACGATTATGATCATCCCGACGATCAGGCCGGACAGGAACAGTCCGCTGACGAAGATGAGTGTCGGTCCGACGCCGCACGCGGCGATGTTGAACTTGAAAATCAGGCGTATGAAAACGGCGATAACCGCGAACGTGAGCGACGCGCGGATCATGCCGAACAGCCACGCGCCGAGCAGGTAGTGCCGCCCGCTGACGGGCGCGACGACGGTGTGCTTCATGCTCTTGCTCCACATCTCGAACATGAGCGAGTACGAGACGTCGAGCTGGCAGGTCTGCAACACGCTCATGGCGATGACGCCGGACAGCACGACGGAGACGTTGCGCGCGCCGGGGTTCAGATACGCGAGCATGAAACCGATGGAGAGCACGGCGATGAACGGCCAGTAAACGACGTCGGCCATCATGAAAACATTTCGCCTCATCATCGTGAAGTTGCGATATGTAAACGCCAGCGTTTTTGTTATCTCACTGCGTAAGTTCAAGAAAAACGTCCTCCATGGTCGGCTGGGCGACCTTGAACTCTACTTTTTTCATCAGCTCGCCGGGAGTGTCCTCGGCGATGACGCGTCCCTCGCGCAGAAAGACGACGCGGCCGCAGAGTTCCTCGACCTCCCGCATATAGTGCGTGGTGAGCAGAATGGTGATGCCGCGCGCGGCGTGTGTGTCGCGGATGATCCCGCGCATCTTGATCGCCATGTATGGGTCGAGGCCGAGCGTGGGCTCGTCGAGAAACAGCAACTTCGGCTCGGAAATCAGCGACTTCGCGAGCGCGACGCGCTGTTTCGTGCCGGTCGAAAGCTCGTCGTAGCGCGTATTGCGGTATTCGCCGAGCTCCATGAGTTCGATCAAATCAGCGATGCGCCGCCGCCGCGTCGCCCCGGAAATTCCGTACAGGCGCGCGTAGAACGAAAGGTTCTCGGAGACGCTCATGCTCCACATGAAATTGGGATTGCCGCTGCAAAGGTTCATCATGCCGCGAACGTATTGCGCGTGCCGGGTGACGTCGCGGCCGAACACGCGAATCGACCCGCTGTCGGGCGAGATCAGATTCGAGATCAGAGACAGGAGCGTCGTTTTCCCCGCGCCGTTCGGGCCGAGTACGCCGTAAATCACGCCCTCCGGCACGTTGAGAGACACGTTGTCCAGAACCAGCTTCCGCTTGCGCCCCATGAATCCGGTCGGGTACGTTTTCGTCACGCTGTCAATTTCAATCACATTCGCAGCCATACCTGATTAGTATAAGCGACATTGCCGGACCGGGAAAGAAATCGGCGAGACTTTCTCTGATTTTACACCCCATTCCCCTGCCCCGTTTTATGTCGTTTCCTTCTCCCGCTCCCGCCCCGGCGCGTCTTTTTCACCGCCGTTCGTTGCGCATTGAGCTGTTAATAGAGTAATATAAGTAAAGAATACAGTAATCCAACGTGTTGCGGCGGAGCCGGCGGAAGCGCCGCCTGCGCAACGCGGAGACGGGGTGATCGCCATCGCTGGAAAGATCAACGAGTTTGTGCATCGCGGAGAAGGTGAAAAAGAAGTAATAGACCTGCGCGAGAAGAAACGCATTGCGTTCGTGGGCAGCGGCGGCGCCGCAAAGGCCTTGTGGTACCATCTGGGCGTAATCAAAGCGCTCGAAGAGGAAGGCATAGGCGTCAAAGGTTACGGACAGCCCTACGAGATTTCCGAAATCGTCGGCTCAAGCGCCGGCTCGCTGTTCGGCGCGTTCGTATCGAATAATTTCTCATACGACACCATCGCGAAGTTCCTCGACGAAAAACCGTTCCACGAATATTTCTTCAACCTGCGTCCGCGCGAAAAGGGGAAGATGTACGGCCTCTCCTATTACGACGTGCTGCCTCCGAACATCCCGACGTTCAACGAGGCGCTCCAGCGCGCGAAGGAAGTTCTCGATTTCAAGCGCTACGGATCGCTGGCGAACGACATCGGCGAATACGCGCGCGCGTTCATTCCGGAATTCTTGCGCACGCGGGACCTCGAAGCCAGCCTCGAACGCGTCATCGAGGACTACGGCGACGTTGACTACTTCGGGCTTGAGAGCATCGCCCGCGAGCTCATCCGGGTCCCGGCGCTGTCGAACACAGACCGAATCGAAAAGTATCTTGAAAACGTGCTTGAGATAAACGACTTCCGGCAGTTGCAGCGCGAGCGCGGGATAGACATGTACGTGATCGCCTCCGAGCTGGACAGGCCGCGCAAGGCCATGTTCGGCCCGAAACGCTCCCCCTACACCGCCGACCCTTGGGCCGACCGCTACATCGACTCGATACCAATCGCGACCGCCTGCGCCGCCTCCTGCTCGCTGCCGCTCATCTACCGCCCGAAACAACTGATCGTCGAAGGCGAGAAAATCTTCTACATCGACGGCGAAATCAAAAAAACGCTCAGCACACACGTCCCGCGCGAAAACGGCGCCGACCTCATCATCATCTCTCACACGCTCGAACCATATCAGTATGAGGAACGATGGGGCTCCATCAACAAGTACGGCCTCGTCGGCATATTCATTCAGTCCGTTTACATCATGGTCGCTCAAAAAATCAGGTCCGCGTGGCAGTCGGTCGCCGTTCGCCGCGAGATTTTCGACTACCTCTCGACGCCCGGTTTCCAGAAAGACCTCGAAGCCGTCCTTAAAGACGTCAACTCGAACGACCGCAAAAAAGTTAAAAAAGCCGTAACGGAATTTCTGAAGGACAAAATCTGCGACATGCTGCAACTCGACCTCAACCTTCAGTATCTCTATTTCCCGTCCTCGTCTGAGATCTTCTGGATGGACCATTTCAATATTTTCCCGCACTACATGAGAAAGCTTGTGAACAGCGGCTACAACCGCGCGAAACAGATTTTGAATGACAACTACACCCTGATAAAGTAGCAAGGCGCCGGGTTAAGGGAATACAAGGCAGGAATGAAGCGAACTAATGCGACAATAGCGGTTTTGGCCCTCGCGGCGTTTGCCGTGTTCGCCGCGCCGGCAGTGAGCGCCGGCAAACTGCCGGCCGGCGTCGTTAAGTTCGACACAGACTCGCCCTCAACCGGCGAGTTCAAACGCCGGGACATCGGATACCAGACAAACGCCGCGCTGGTTTACGGCGGCTACCTATGGCTCGGTAGACAGGGCGGCATCAGAAAGTTCGACCGCATCACGGGCAAATGGGAATTCTTCATGTACGACGGCTCGATCTGCCCCGGCTTCGGCACGATCGCCATCGTTCCCGACCCGCCCTATATATGGGCGCGCCTCCAGAACACCGGAACTCTTTGCAGATTCAATCCGAAAGACAATTCGTGGTATTCGATGAAACACTGGTCCATCATCGAACACGCCGGTTCAGGCAGCCAGGTCAAGTTCACGCCCGACTTCATATACTACGCCGGCGAAGGCGGCCCGGGCTGGCAGGGCTTAAACATAATCGACCGCAAAAAAGAACGCTGGGTCAAGCTCTACCGCTCCAAACCAATCAGCGCCATGCTGATCGAGCCTCGCTTTATGTGGCTCGGCGTTCCGGCCGGCCTCCTGCGCATTAACCGCGTAACAGAGGAATACACCTACTTCCAGCCCTCGGAACACGGCGGCGGCGCTTTCATCAAAGAAATCCTCCCCATTCCCGGCGCGCTCGCTATCGCCACTATCGGAGACCACACCGGCGTTCTCGGCGACAAACTCACTATTTCCAAAGATCACATCAACGTCTACATCAAAAGAGAAAAAAAGTGGTACACCTACAAAAACAACGAATACACAAAGCTCTCCAAGGATATAGATACCGGCAAAATTTTCATCACTAATCTTTTTACTCATCCCGGCATTCTCATCCTTCGCAACGGCAAATGGTCGCTCATTTCTTCAGCCAACGGGCTGCCGTCGGACGAAGTTCTTAGCCTGGACAAAGACGACAAAACGCTTTACGCCGCCACTCTCGGCGGCCTCGCCGCCCTCGACATCAAAACGCTTAAACCGAAGGACATCAATCTCCACATCTTCCGCTCTTTGCGCGGCGCGCGCCGCGTGATCTCGGACGGCGAGTTCCTCTGGGTCTTCACCAGCCGCAACCTGTTCCGCGTAAACAAAAAAGATCTATTCTCATTCCCCCGATAATCAGCGGCGGCGAATAACGATATTTACAGCGCTTGAAATTACCACGCGGGAACTGTGTTATAATTTATTAAGATGAATATCGGTTGAACCGGTTGAAAGAAATTGTGAACGGGAAAGGAGAAACATATGTTCTGCAGTAAATGTGGGACTAAAGTTCCCGACGGATCCAACAATTGCCCGAACTGCGGAAAGCCGATGCCGGCTCCGAAGCAGTCCGCGCCTCAACATCCTGCGGCCGCGCAACCTCCAAGCCACACCGCCCCGGCGCCGCACGTTCCAAGCGCGCTGCCTTATAATCCGCCGCCTCCTCCTCCCCCGCCTCCGGCGGGCGCAGCGGTCCCGACCGGCAGCCTCGACATCGGCCGCAGCTTCTCGTTCGCCTTTCAGGACAGCGACTGGTGGAAAAAATGCCTCGTCCTCGGCCTGATCTCGCTGATCCCAATTGTCGGCTGGTTCGTCCTTGTAGGATACTACATAGAAGTGGCGAAACGTTCCGCATCAGGTTCTGACCTGCCGCTTCCCGATATCGATTTCGGCGGTCATCTTTCTGTTGGTTTCTCATATTTTTTAGCTTTCTTCTGTTTTGGTTTAGCGGCCATGGCGGTTGTAATGGTTATATACCTTCCCTTAATGTTTTTAGGCAAAATGCCCGGAATCGGAGTTGTCTTCGGGGTTTTGGGATCTCTGGTCGCATTCGTTTTTTATGTCGTTATGTATCTGTATATGTTCGCGGGGCAGGCAGTCTCTATTATGGAAGATAACCCTTGGGCGATCTTTCAGGTCAAGCGCATACTGCCGGGCTTAAAAGCCAACCTGTTGAATTGTTTCCTCGTTCTGCTTTTGCTAATGGCCTACGGCATTATCGGCTACGCCGGCTTGATCGCCTGCGGCGTCGGAATTCTGATCTCTTTTCCGCTCTCGATGCTTATGTTCGGCAACATTCTCGGACAACTCGGAAAGATCCTGAAGAAATCGGGCGTATAAAAGCCGTCTGCTGCCAATAGTAAAAAGAAGAATTCACACGGGCAAACCTTGTGTTCGCCCCGCTTCGGCGCCATAATCGTTGGAGCGGTTTCCATAGCCGCCCATTGCTGATAAGTTAATTGCATTAAAGACACGGAGCCGAGGAACGAACAGTTCCGAAGCTTCTCCGGGAGGATCGCCTTGAAAAAGAATGAAGAAACTGAGATGAAAACTGAGATGAGCGAAGCGGCGCGATACGGCGAATACGCCAACTTCGTAAAAATTCAACATTCAGGAATTGATTTCAGATTCGATTTCGCGAAGATAGTGCCGGAGGACAACACGCTGTTCGTGCACACCCGGCTGTTCATGAGCCCGATCCACGCGAAACTGTTCATGAAAGCGCTTGAGGACAACATCGAGAAATACGAGAAGTCATTCGGCTTGATACAACTCAAGATCGAAAAAGGCGTGCCGATCACCGGCCTGCCCTCAACAGAAATGCATTAGGCGAAAAGCGATATACGGCTTTCGCCTTTCGGCCATAACGAAATGTTTTCGGAATCGCCGTTTTCAATATTTCGCCTTATCCAACATTATTTTCGAAAATTGCCTCCGCCCCATTTGCGCTGCAAATCAATATTGTGATAAACTTACTTTTGCGCTCTGCAAAACCGAAAGAGAAAAACGGGGCCGGAAATGCTTTCTAAGATTACGCTCGATGAAGTTATGGTCAGCGACGTGCTGACTGCGCCGCCCGAAATGAAAACGGCGGCAGCCATCCAACTGATGGCTGCGCGGGGCGCGGGCTCGATCGTTGTCGTTTCCGGCGGCAAGCCGATCGGCATCTTCACAGAGCGCGACATGATTTACAAGGTTGTCATTCCCAAGCTCGACGCGGAAACCATATCGATCGATAAAGTTATGACTGGAAATATCGTCGCCTTGCAGCGAAGCGGCTCTGTCGAGGACGCCTACGCCGCCATGGCGGCCGGCGGCTTTCGGCACTTGCTGGTTCTGGACGGCAAACGGGTTGTCGGCATCGCTTCATTGAAGGATCTGTTAAAATTCCGTGACCGGATTCTCGAACAGAAGGTTGAAGAGAAGACGGCGGAACTGTCGCAAGTAAGCGAAAAGCTGGCCGAATCTCTCGCCGCGATGCAACGCGAGATAGAGGCCGCCGGCAAATTCCAGATGGAACTGGTCGCCAAAAGGCCGCCGACATTCAAGGGAGTGCGGATTTCGCAGCTTTACGAACAACATTTAAGGCTGGGCGGCGACTTCTTCGAGGTGTCTCGGATCAACCACAAGCATGTAGGCATCCTGATGGCCGACGTCATGGGACACGGCATCACATCAGCCATAATATCTATCGAACTGAAATTGAAATACGAACAGTTTTCCCGCGACATGATGGCGACAAACGAGGTTGTGAGCCGGCTCAACAACGCGCTGATTCCGATCATGCCTGACTCCTACTTCGTGGCAGGTTTTTACGGCGTGGTAAACCTCGAAACGATGAAGATGAACTACACGCAATTCGGGCTGCCGAAACCGACCCTGCTGCGCGGAAAGTCACAACGGATACTTCCGCTCGGGCCGGCGAATATGCCGCTCGGATTTAAAAAAGGCGCGAAATACGATGACGGCGAAACCTCGATTCACGCCGGCGACCGGCTCCTTCTTTTCACCGACGGCTGCACGGAACAGAAAAACGAACTCGGCAAATTCTTCGGCGAAAAACGGTTCGTAAACCTGTTCAAAAAACTCGCGGGCGCGAACGACCGCGGCATTGTTAAAAAACTATACCGGGAAGTGCTCCTCTTCGCGAACGGCAAACCGATAACGGACGACATCGCGATCCTGCTTTGCGAATTCACATAAAACCGGGCCTCGGGGTTTGGGTTTCGGGTTTCGGGTAAAAACAACAATGAAACAAAGAGATAAATCAAAACTTTCGAGCGAGTAATGAAAAGTCACAAAGAGCTTATCGCTTACCAAAAATCATATCATCTTTGTTTGGACGTTTATAAAATAACAAAGACTTTTCCAAAAGAAGAAATGTATGGAATAGTTTCACAGATGCGACGAGCGGCTGTGTCCATTCCATCAAATATTGCTGAAGGATATGCGCGGAAGAACAGAACTGAGTATATACAGTTTCTTAGAATAGCGTGCGGCTCTCTCGCTGAGTTGGAAACACAACTATCTCTATCAAAAGACTTATAATTTATACCCTTAGCGGAAGCATCCGATTTGTTAGGAACAACCGAATCCGTCGGCCAACTTCTCTACAAACTAATTCTATCGCTGCAAAAATAGATTTCTTTTGGATTTGTCTTTTCCCGAAACCCAAACCCCGAAACCCGAAACCCGGTTTAAAAAAAAGAGAACGGACATCGCTGCCCGTTCTCTTTGAACTTTGTCAGTTGTAAAGAGCTTTGCTTACGGCGCAGGCGTGCAAGTCTGCGGCGTGGGATTCCACAGGCAATTCGAGCTGTGTCCCATGCACATTGAAGACTGGAAGTCGAACGTACTGCAGGGAACGCAAGTCGGGGGAGATCCGCCAAAATTGCAGGCCGTGCCGTATGTAGTGCATTCCGTATCGCTGGCGCAAGCCACGCCGCAAGCCATTCCATCCCACGCGCAGTTTTTCGCGATATCAGCATTGCAGGCGTCGCCAATCGTGTAATCGAAACATGACATCATGTCGTTGTAGCACATATTCGTGCTGACATTCCAGTTGCAGGCCATGTCGCTGTCGCAAGCCGTGCTGCCCGTATATCCCGCGCAGCCGCCGCCGCTGATAATGCATGACGTGCCGTTCCACGCGCAGTTTTTCGCGATATCAGCATTGCAGGCGTCGCCAATCGTGTAATCGATACATGACATCATGTCGTTGTAGCACATATTCGTGCTGACATTCCAGTTGCAGGCCATGTCGCTGTCGCAAGCCGTGCTGCCCGTATATCCCGAGCAGCCGCCGCCGATCGGGTCGCATGACGAAATGCCATTCCATGTACAGCTGGTATGAACGGCGCAGTAGCTCGAAAAACCATTGAAAGCGGAACATTGCGTCATCGGGTCCACGAAATTCACGCAGGCCGGATTAGGAATAGCATTAATATCCCACCAGCAGGCGGCGTCCATGTTACAAGTGGTGTCGCTCATGTTCGCCGCGCAGCCGACGACGGGTTGTTCGCAGAATCCGCCCACACCGCAGTTGTTGGAGGCGCAGTCGATCGAGCTTGCGCAATAGCAGCCGATCGGGAACGGGCCGGTCATCGGGCATGTCATGCATTCCTGCGTCGGGGAAATCTGCCACCAACAGGTGTGGTCCGCCGTGCATCCGGAATTGTCAAGGATGGAGCAGCCGCTGCCTCCGCCGATCGGGTCGCATTGGCTGAGAGGCGAATTCCAAACACACTGCGTACTATGTCCGTTGCACGTCGACATCATCCCGTCTAAATTGCTGCAAGGCACGCAGAAAGCGTCAATAGGCGTGTTGCAATAGCTGCCGGGCGCGCATCCGTTATCATCTGCGCAAGACACCGTGCATGCCGTGCCATCCCATATGCAGTTCTTCGCGCCGTCAGCATCACACTGGAAACTGTTAGTGTAATCTCCGCAGGCGCCGAGGTTATCGAAACACAAAGCTTCAGGAATGTTGTAGTTGCAATTAATATCGTTGTTGCAGTTCGTTTCCTGCCCATTGAAAGCCGCGCAGCCGCCGCCTCCGATCGGGTTACAGGACGAAATGCCATCCCACATACATGCGGTATGGACATTGCAGTAGCTGATATTGCCGTCGAATGTTGAGCACTGTGACGCCGGGTCCACGAAATTCACACATAATCCGGCTCCGCCGTTAGCGGCGGCATCCCACCAGCAGGAGGCGTCTATGTTACAAGACGTGTCGCTTGGGTTCGCCGAGCAGCCGCCGCCAACCGGGTTGCATGAAGAAATACCGTCCCATATGCAACCGGTATGCGCTGAGCAGTAGCTTGAGAAACCATCGAATGTTGAACACTGCGTTCCCGGATCCACAAAATTCACGCATGCTCCGGCCCCGAGATTCGCGGCGGCATCCCACCAGCAGGCGCCGTCTATGTTACATGACGTGTCGCTTGGGTTCGCTGCGCAGCCGACCGGAATCGGCTGACAGAACATATCAATGCAGGTCAGGCCGGACTGGCAATCGCCGGGGCTGACGCAGGTGCATCCGTCCGGTTGAAGTCCGCTCGCCGGGCAGGATTCACAAGCAACTATATTCCACGAGCATGTGTGGTCCGCTTTGCAACTGTTCATATCCAACATATCGCATCCGCTTCCGCCGCCGGAAATGCAGGTGCCGTCGCAGGAGCCGCTAATGCAGTCTGTTCCGCTTGCGCAGGCGCAACCCAACTCAAACTGCGGGCTCGCCGAACAATCCGTACAGAATGTGCCCGTCCATGTGCAGGCGCTGTCGCCCTCGCACAGAGATTGATTGAAGCTGGCGCAACTGCCGTTAGGCACGCAAGTCATTCCATTCCACATACAATCAGCCGAGTGCACGTTGCATCCGTCCATGTCGGCATTGAACACATCGCATGAAGTTGTGCCGCTGACATAGTCCACGCAGTCGGGCGTGCTGTAGTAACAAGTGGGATCCTGGTTGCAGGTATAATAGCCGCTTGTATAAGCCGCGCAGCCTGTCGGAGGCGGCGTGTTCGGCAGACAGACGGAGCCCGTAGCATCCCAGGAGCAATCCATGTGCGCGGCGCAGTAGATCGAATTTCCGTCGAACATGCTGCACTGAGACGCCGGATCAACGAAGCCAGCGCAGGCGGGTGTCGGGTCAGCAAGCAAATCCCACCAGCAGCCGTTATCCATATTACAATCCGCCTCGACTGAAATCAGCCCGCATCCGTTCGGCTGTATGCATGTGCCGTCGCAGATGTTGGACGCGCATTCTAATGAATCCATGCACATGCAGCCAAGCGGCTTCATTGAGAGAACCGTACAGGGATCGTTGTTTATAGCGCAAATGTTGCCCATGCAGTTGTCGCTGAGGCAGTCGCTGTTTATTCCGCAGGCGCAACCGGGGCCAAATGGAGCGCTCGCCTGGCAATCCATGCACATGGAGATGTTCCATGTGCAGGAGCTATCGCCCTCGCACGTTGCCTGATCGAAGGAGCTGCAGCCCTGCGGAGCATCCTGACAGAAGCCCGGAT
>JBAYJY010000150.1:0-11375 GCA_041664945.1 bacterium
CGTTCCTTTCGGGAACTCGATCTTCAAAACCCCGCCCGGCTTGCCCTTCACGCCAATCAAAACCGCGCCGCTATCGCCGTTCGGCAACACAAGTTCCGCTTCCGCGGCCGCCCCCGCGGCGTCTCCGGCAGCGTCGACCGAAACATTCAGGCAATTCGCGTCGATATCGGGCGTGATCCTGATCGAGCTGATGTATGCCTTCGGAACGGGTTCGAGCCAGACCGTCTGCCAGATGCCGGTCGTGGGCGTGTACCAGATTCCCTGCGGGTTTTGAACCTGCTTGCCGCGCGGCTGCCAGTTTGCGTCCGTCGGGTCCCACACGCCGACCACGATTTCCTGAGCGCCCGTTTTCTTCAGCGCGCCCGTGATGTCGAATGTGAACGGATCGTAGCCTCCCCTGTGCGCGCCGACCTTGCCGCCGTTCACCCAGACCGTCGTTTCCCAATCGACCGCGCCGAAATGCAGCAGCACGCGCTTTCCCGCCCATGACGCAGGCGCGGTGAATTGCCGCCTGTAAAAAATCGTTTGCGTTTCGTCGACACGCTTCATAACGCCGGAAAGCGCCGATTCGACCGGGTACGGAACGAGAATCTTGCCTTCATAATCAGTCGCGGCCGCGCCGTCCTTCTTCGAGATGATCGCGTAATCCCACAGGCCGTTCAGGTTCAACCATTCCTTGCGGACCATCTGAGGGCGCGGATAGTCCGGAAGCGTGTTATCCGGCGAAACTTCCTTCGCCCACCGCGTCGCCAGAGGTCCGTCAGCCGGTTTCCAGTCCGCCGCTTTCGCCTGCGAAGCCGCGAGCGCCAGAAGCAGCGCAAACAGCAATCCGAGTTTATAAGTTTTGTTTTTGCTCTTTGTTTTGTGGTTCATTTTCAATCCCTTTGTTTTGCATTCTGTTTTTGCTTTTCCCCAAATGTAAGCGGCCGACTGCTTTGCTTTTTTTCAGACAGGCATTGAGTTCGGGATTGCCGCGTCGCTTCGCTCCTCGCAATGACGAACTCTTAGCTTTTGCCTTTCCCTGTCTGCCGTCTACTATCTACTGTCTACTGCTTTTCCCTTTCTCCACGTTTGTCATTTCGAGCAAAGCGAGAAATCCAGATAAAACTTTCAATAAGGATGTTTAATTGAAGATTCCTCTCTTCGCTCGGAATGACAGGGGATGAGGCGCGCCGCAATCCCCAACTACCGTCTACTCTCTACTGTCTACTGCTTTTCCCGCCCTGCGCCTTGCGCTGAATGAAACGCTGCAGAAAAATAAACAGAAGCAGAAGGCCGCCGATAGCGATGCGCGTCCACCACGAGCTGAGCGAGCCTTCGAAAGTAACCATCGTCTGAATCGTTCCGAGAATGAGAACGCCGATCACCGTGCCGAAAATAGTTCCGACGCCGCCGGAAAGAAGAGTTCCGCCGATAACCGCAGCCGCTATCGCGTCCAGTTCGAGAGTCGTCCCGGCGGTCGCATTTCCGGACGATGTGTAAAGAGTGTATACGGCGCCGGCCAGCGCCGAGCAGAAACCGCTGAGCGTATAGACGCCGATTTTTATTCCGGAAGTCGAAAGACCCATGAGCGTCGCGGAATCCTCGTTGCCGCCGACAGCGTACACGCCGCGCCCGAACCTTGTGAAATGAGCGATATAAACGGCGGCGACAATCGCCGCGAGGAAGATGATAGTCGTAACGGGAAAAACGCGGAGGCCGAAGTCGCCGAGGCTCCGGATGAAACCGTGCTCGATGGGGATCGACTCCATGCTGATGATGAGGCCCAGGCCTCTTGCGAAAAACATGCCGGCGAGAGTGGCGAGGAACGGTGGCAGTTTGAACCAGGCGATGAGGCAGCCCATCGAGGCGCCGAGAGCCGAGCCGATAGCGAGCGCTGCGGCGATGGCGAGCAGCGGGTGGACGCCGTTTTTTCTGATCAGGGTGGCGATCAGGATGCTTGTGAAGCCGATCATCGAGCCCACCGAGAGGTCGATGCCGCCGGAAAGGATGACGAAAGTCATGCCTATCGCGGCGAGGCCGAGGAAAGCATTGTCGTTCAGCAAATTCGAAAAAACGCCCCATGAGAAAAAGCCGTCGAACGCGATTGAAGCGCCTGCGTACAGAAGCAGGAAAACCGCCATGGTGGCGGCGAGCGGGATGTGTTTTTTGGATATCATGCGCCCGCCTTCCCGCGCCTGAACATATTGTTGAACGCGTCCGACTGAAGCAGAAACACGGCGAGCGCGGCCACCGCTTTAACGACGAGCGCGAACTCCACAGGCACGTTCTGCGCGCGTATGGACGTCGTGAGCGTCTGGATTATCAGCGCGCCGACGATGGAGCCGGTGAGCGAGAACCGCCCGCCCGACATAGCCGTGCCGCCGACGATCACCGCGAGAATAGCGTCGAGTTCGTAATAAAGGCCGGCGTTGTTCGAGTCCGCCGCCATCACACCGGACGCGATGACGACGCCCGCCATGCCCGCGCACAAGCCGCTGAAGGCGTACACGAACATCTTCACCTGTCTGACATTTATTCCTGCGTACCGGCTCGACGTCGCGTTGTCGCCAGCCGACTCGATGAACATGCCCATGGCGGTCAGCCGCGTGAGCGCGGCGGTGATCGCGAGCCAGACGGCGACAAGCGTCACCACAAACGGCAGTCCCGCGAAGGAGCCGCCGCCGATGAAGGCGAACGCCGGATTGTGAAAAGTCAGAATCTGTCCCTGAGTTAGCAACTGCGCGACGCCGCGACCCGCCACCATGAGGATGAGCGTCGCCACGATAGGCTGGATTTCGAACGAGGCGACGAGCAGCCCGTTCCACGCGCCGGCCGCGACGCACAGCGCCAGCGTCAGCGCTATCGCGGCCGCCATTCCTACGCCCGGTTTCGACATCAGCAGCGCCATGACCGCTCCGGAGATCGCCATAATCGCGCCCACCGACAGGTCCACCCCGCCGGTCGCGATCACGAGCGTCATTCCGAGCGCCAGCAGCGCCACCGGCGCCGCCTGATTCAGTATGTCTATGATGTGGCCGTAAAAACGGCCGGACTTCATTTCGATATGGAAAAATCCGGGCGTGAACAGCCCGTTGAGTATCAGCAACGCAACAAGCGCCAGAACGGGCCACAACAGCTTTGATGTCCGGATCCGTTTTATCATTTTCGCCCGCCGTCCGCTATTCCTTTTCAGCTATCATTTTTATAATCGCCGGGAGACTTATGTTTTCGCCTTCCAGTTCGCCCGCCTTGACTCCCTCGCGAAGAACTACGACGCGGCCGCTGTCGCGCGCGACCTCCTCCAGCTCCGACGAGATGAACATCATCGCCATTCCCTCTTTGCAAAGCGCGTCCATCCGCTTCTCGATCTCCGCCTTCGCGCCGACGTCTATGCCGCGCGTCGGCTCGTCGAGTATCAGCAATTTCGGCTCTATCGCCAGCCAGCGCGCCAGTATCGCCTTCTGCTGGTTGCCGCCGCTCAGATGGCCGACCGGCTTCTCCGCGTCTGGCGTCGCTATGTTCAGCGCGCGGATGTAATTGTCCGCCAGCTCCCTCTGTTTTTTAAGCGGCATCCGGCGCAGCCATCCGCGCCGCGCCTGAATCGCCACGACTATGTTCTCGCGCACCGAAAGGTTCGGGATTATCCCGGCGCTTCGCCTGTCTTCCGGGCAGAATCCGATTCCGTTTTCAATCGCGCGCGGCGGCGAAGTCAGGCGAACGGGTTTCCCTTCGATCTCCACGGTTCCGGCGCCCGCGCCGTCGATTCCGAACAGCAGTTGCGCCGTCTCTGTGCGGCCCGAGCCGAGCAGTCCGGCCAGTCCGAGGACTTCGCCGGCCCTGATTTCGAGATCGATCCCTTTCACCGCGCCGCCCGCGAGACCGACCGCTTTCAGGAACGTTTTGCCGCCGCCGGCCTTCGATTCGCTTCGCGCCGAAGTATGTTCTATTTCGGAAGCGTCCCTTCCGAGCATCAGCGAAATCAGGTTCAGGCGCGGAAGCGCCGCAGTTTCATATTCGCCGACGAGCCTGCCGTTCCTGAGCGCGGTGAGGCGGTCCGAAACGGCGTAAACCTGATCCAGAAAGTGGCTGATGAAAACGATGCCGAGCCCTTCGCCGCGCAGCTTGCGCATGACGGCGAAAAGTTTTTCGACTTCGTGGGAGGCGAGGCTCGACGTCGGTTCGTCGAGAACGAGGACGCGCGCCTCGACGTCGAGGGCGCGGGCGATCGCGGTGAGTTGCTGCACGGCAATCGAAAAGCTCCGGACCGGCTGCGACACGTCGATTTCGAGATCGAGGCGCTTCATAGCCGCTTCAGCGCCGCGCCGGACGCGCTTCCAGTCTATGCGGCCGAACTTCATCGGCTCGCGGCCGAGGTAGATGTTCTCGGCCACCGACAGGTCCGGTATGAGGTTGACTTCCTGAAAAACGGCGCTGATGCCGAGCTTCTGCGCTTCGAGAGGAGAGGCCGGATTAACAGGGCGGCCTTCGAGAGCGATACGGCCCGAGTCGCGCCTGTAGGCGCCCGTCAATATCTTTATAAGAGTGCTTTTGCCTGCGCCGTTCTCGCCCATCAGCGCGTGGATCTCGCCGCGCCGCAGCGAGAAGTCGACCTGATCGAGGGCCTTTACGCCGGGGAACGATTTGCAGACGCCGCGCATCTCCAGAAGCGGAGCGCCGCCTGCCGTGTTTTCAGTTATTCCTGATTCATTCGCCAATCGCCGCGCCCGCCCGATCGGTTTTAGTATTTCCGGTCGGGAAGCGTCTGCTTCGCGACTGTCTGGTCGAACACCTGATCTTTCACAACCGTCATTTTTTCGAGTTTATCTCCGGCCAGCGCCGCATTTACCGCGTCGAACGCCATCGGCCCGAGCAGCGGATTGCATTCGACGGTCGCGTTCAGCTTTCCGTCTATCATCGCCTGAAACGCGTCCTTCACGCCGTCGATGGAAACAATCGCTATGTCCACGCCGGGTTTCAGGCCGCCTTCCTCGATCGCCTGAATCGCGCCGAGCGCCATGTCGTCGTTATGCGCGTACACCGCGTCGATCTTTATGTTTTCCGCTTTCGCCGCGCTCAGGAACGTCTGCATTACTTCTTTTCCCTTCGTGCGCGTGAAATCGCCGGTCTGCGATTTGATGATCTTCAGTCCCGGAAATGCCTTAATGCCTTCCTCGAATCCTTTTTTGCGGTCGATCGCGGGCGCCGCGCCGGGCGTGCCCTGCAACTCAACGATGTTGCCTTTGCCGTTGAGCTTCTTCGCCATGAACTCAGCCGCCATGCGGCCCTCGGCCACGAAGTCGGACGCTATCAGCGTCTCGTACAGCGACTGGTCGGCGACATTCACTCCGCGGTCCACGAGAATGACCGGAATCTTCGCGCGCTTGGCTTCCATCAGAACCGGCTCCCAGCCTGTCTCGACGACCGGCGCAAGTATGATCGCCTTAACGCGCTGCGCGATGAAAGAGCGGATCGCCTTGATCTGGTTCTCCTGTTTCTGCTGCGCGTCCGAGAATTTCAGTTCGATGCCCAGTTTCGCCGCCTCGGAGCGTATGGATTCCGTCTCCGCCGTGCGCCACGAGCTTTCCGCGCCCACCTGCGAGAATCCCACAAGCAGCTTCCCGCCCGCTTTTTCCTTCTTTGCGCATGCGCCCGCGCACAGCGCGACGGCGAGAAGCAGCGCGAACACGACAAACAGATTTCTTGTTCTCATGATTTCCTCCCGATTTTCGCCGGGGTTGCCCGCCCCGCAGGATTCGGCCCTTATCTCCTGTGATTTGCGTAAATATTACATTCCGCCGGCAAGCGATGTCAACAAAACCGCGTCGCCCGCCGGAATAAACGTTGACTTTTCGGCGCTCGCGCTGTTTTATATAAGATATAAATAAGATCGGGACGCTGATTCGCGGAGGCATCTATGAAAATGACACGTCGTGAAGTTCTGAAAATGGGAATCGGGGGCGCGGCCGCGCTCGGATTTTCCGGGATGTTCAGCGACCGGCTGTTTGCGCAGCTCTCGCAGAAAGCCGCTTCTTCCGCCGGAGGAACGAACATGGGAAAAGTCGTCACCAACACCGCGAAAAGCCCTTCCGCCAGGCTTCGATCGTTCGGCGCGGACGATTTCGACCTCACCGGCGCTTTCTGGCGGCCGAAGATAGCCGTCAACCACGACGTCTCTATTCCGCACCAGTTCGACGAGTGCGAACGCACGGGACGGATAGACAATTTCCGCCGCGCCGCGGGCGAGAAAGACTGCCTCCACCTCGGAGCCGTGTTCAACGACTCGGACGTATATAAGCTGGCGGAAGGCGCCGCCTACGACCTCGCGCTCCGACCCGATGAAAAACTGCAAAAGCAGCTCGATGAGTTCATACGGCTCTGCGCGAAGGCGCAGCAGACAGACGGTTATCTCAATACGGCCTTCATGGGGGCCGAAGCGGCGAAACGGTGGACCAACCTGCGCGACTGGCACGAGCTCTACTGCGGCGGCCACATGGTTCAGGCGGCCATCGCCCACCACAGGACCACGGGCAGCGAAAAATTCCTCGACGTCGCCGAGAAATGGGCCGATTGCGTGCGTAAAAAGTTCGGGCGCGAAGCCCACCGGGGCGCATGCGGGCACCCGGAAATTGAAATGGCGCTCGTCGAACTCTATAGGGAAACCGGAAACAGGGACTACCTCGATCAGGCGAGTTTGTTCATCGAACGGCGCGGCCGCGCGGCGTCCACTCTCGGATTCCTTCCGGTTCTTCAGGACCAGACTCCGATTCGCAAGCAGACGAAAATGACAGGCCACGCAGTGCGCCAGTTGTATCTGCTGTCAGGCATCGCGGACGTGTACGCCGAAACGTCGGACGACACGCTGCTGAAGACGATGGACAAGCAGTGGCACAACTTCACCGAACGGCGGATGTATGTCACCGGCGGCGCGGGGTCGCGCTACGACGGCGAGTCGTTCGGCGAGGACTACGAGCTGCCGAATAAGACCGCCTACTGCGAGACGTGCGCCGGGATCGCCTCGTTCATGTGGAACTGGCGGATGCTCAACATCACCGGCGATGCGCGCTTCGCGGACACTATGGAAACCGTTCTTTACAACGGAGTCCTGAGCGGCATGTCGCTCGACGGGCGCGATTATTACTATACGAACCCGCTCGAACACGACGGCGGCAAGGACCTTGCGGGCGGACATCTCGGCTCGAACAGGCGGACCTCGAAACACTGGGACGGCTGCGCCTGCTGCCCGCCCAACATGGCGCGCACGCTCGCGGAACTTCCCGCTTACTTCCACGGCGCAACGGGCGACTCAATTTACGTCCATCACTATGCGGGCGGCGTCATTGAAACGGTTTTTAATCGCGCGAATGTGCGCATCACTCAAACGACGGATTATCCATGGGAAGGAACGGTCAGGTTTCTCATCGAGCCGGACATGCCGGCCTCGTTCAGCCTCTTCTGCCGCATACCGGGGTGGGTTGAGAATCCGGGGATCAGAATAAACGGGAATCCGTTCACGGGCGCGTACAAGCCGGGCGAGTATGTGGAGCTACACCGCATTTGGAACTTCGGCGATAAGGTGGAACTCTCTTTTCCGATGAGCGTGAGGCGCGCGGTCGCGCATCCGAACGTAAAAGACGGCGTGGGCAAGGTCGCGCTTGCGCGCGGGCCGGTCGTCTATTGCATCGAGGGCGCGGATTTTCCCGGCGCGGATATCTTCGGCGTCAAACTTCCGGAGAGCGCGGCGCTCGATTATTCGTTCGAGAAGAATCTGCTCGGCGGAGTAGGAGTCCTGCGCGGAGAAGCCTTGTCGGGCGGCGGCAAATGCGCGTTCACGGCGATTCCATACTATTCATGGGCCAATCGGGCGCCGGGAGCGATGCGCGTGTGGATTCCGACGGCGTAGAACGCGGAGCGCGCTTTCCGAATAGAATCCGCGTGTTTTTCCCAAACGAAAATGGGGGCGTTCTCCTCGCCCCCATTTTCGTACTGCACGTTTGACGCGTTTCTTGCAGCTTTCTTATTTAATGTGACCCTGCACGAGCTTGGTCATTTCGAACATGCTGACTTGCTTCTTGCCGCCGAAAATGCCTTTCAGCTTGTCGTCGGCGTTGATCATGCGTCTGTTCTTCGCATCCTGCAGCTTGTTCGCTTTGATGTAGGCCCACAGCTTCTTCGTGATTTCCGTGCGAGGAAGCGGTTTTGCGCCGACGATCGCGGCGAGGGCGGCATCCGGAGTCAATGGTTTCATGAACTGCGGATTCGGTTTCCTTTTCGCCTTTTTAACGACCTTTTTGGCGACTTTCTTCACTGCTTTTTTTACGACTACCTTTGCAGCGGCTTTCTTCGGCGCAGCCTTCTTCACAACTTTCTTCGGCGCTGCCTTTTTTACTGCTTTCTTAACCACTTTCTTAGCCATACACACCCCCTATATAGGATTTTATTAATTTGCATTCTATCACTATGAAAATCGGCGTGTCAATAGAGGGGTCGAAATTTTCATAGAGGATTTCATAGAGGAAAAAACGGGTTTCGCGAAACGGGCGCCGGAACCGGCTTTTTTCAGCGCCGGAAACAGGCTCCTCAAATTGAGCGTTTCATAGGGGAAATGCGGTTTTATCATAGAGAAAAGGGCAGGCGCGCGGTCCGCCCCTATGAAACGCTCTATGAGGTTGTTTCAGCGAAATCGACAATCGGCGGATGAAGCCCGAAACGGGCGAAAGCGGGGCTCGCCCGAGCGGTTTTGCGTTTTTTTCAATATTTTAACGATTGCGGATCGCCTGCGAATCGCCGCGTTTCACCTGCTGAATGTTCCCATCAGTTTCGCTTCGGCAATCACATGGCCCTTGATCGCGGCTTCCACCTGGGCGAGCGAAGCGCCGGCGGGAAGGCCGGTCTTTTTGTCGAGCGCGAAGAGTTTGAAGAAATAGCGGTGCGCCGGGCCGGGGGGCGGGCAGGGGCCTCCATAGCCGGGCCGCCTGAAGCTCGTGACGCCCTGAAGCGCTCCGACGCTCGCGGCCGCGGCCGATTTCTCGACATTCTCGGGCAGCGATGTCCTGTCGGGCGAGATTCCGTACACGATCCAGTGCGTCCACGTTCCGACCGGCGCGTCCGGGTCGTCCATGATCAGAACGAGTTCCTGAGCGCCCTTCGGCGCCGCGTCCCACGAGAGCGCGGGCGATATGTCCGTCCCTTTGCAGGTGAACTTGTCGGGAATGCGTTTGTTTTCAGAGATCGAGTCGCTCTTTATCGTCCAATTCATTTTTGCCCCCTTAAACGTTTTTTTCACAGGCTTCTTCGCTCCGGCGCAATTCGCCGCGAACAGCGCGACGGCGATAAGGAGCGCGGCCGCCGCGACCGCTTTCCCGCGAGATGTCTTCCAATACATTCTCATCGCTTCTTTCCCCCCGGCGCAGCGCCGCTTGATGTTGTGATTGCTTATAGGTATTTTACCATGTTGAAAATGATAACGGCTAAGAGGCGGATAATTAATGTTTGATTAACGAAGCCGTCTTTGCGAGCCTGCGGAGCAGGCGCGGCAATCCCGAACTCGCGTCTTTGCGAGGCGTTTATTGCCGAAACAATCCCGGACATGGAGATTGAAATCGATTTCGGGATTGCTTCGCTTCACTCGCAATGACGCGACCTTCTCTCGTTTTTGGAATATCGTTTCTTGACAACAGATGCGGTTTGTTCTATCAACTGTATCGAAAACGCGACGTAGTAAACAACTTAATGAGGACATCCGATGAAAACTTCTTTCAACAGGTTCAAATCAGCGGTTGCCGCAACGGCGCTTATGATGACGCTATTGCTGGCGGGCGGCGCGGGCGCGGCTCCGGCGGCTGTCACTGAACGCGACGGAGTTCTTCATATCCCCGGCGCCCGCGCGGAGGTTCGATATAACCTCAAAACCGGAACGTTCGATTTGTTTCTCGCGAACGGCGACGCCGTTATCCTTAATGCGAGGGCGGAGGCGTCCGTAACGGTGTCCGGCGAAAAGACGCTCCTGACCCCGGCGGGCGCGAAGAACCTCAAATGGACGTCGGTGAAGATCAAGGACGCGCTCGGCGCGGGCGTCGAAACAACCGTGATTCTTCACGGCGGCGGCAGGCAGCCTGACTTCCGGCATATCTTTCGGATTTACGAAAATAAGCCGTATTTTGTCATTTCAGCAGCCGTAATCGACAAATTGGACACGCCGATCGGGGTGGAACGGCTGTCGCCGGTCATTGTGGACGCAAAAAGCGGCGGCGGCGTTTTTCTTGGAAAAGACCCTAAGAGCGTTTATATGCTCGAAAACGGACATAAGAACCAATTTGACTTTTGGGTGCGTCTGGCGCGCGTTTCGGGCGGTTCAGACAGCAATTGGAGCGGGGCCGCATACGACACGGCGAGCGGGCGGGCGCTGATCGGCGGTTTCCTGAAGCAGTCCGCTTCGCTCGGCTCGATTCTGGCGGGTTATGACGCCGCCGCGGCGCCGGCGGACCCGCGAACCGGCCGCCTCGGGCTGACGAGCTACCACGCGAAGGCCACGCTGTCGCCGATGCGCCGCGTAAATCAGGGCGAAACGCTCGAATCCGATCCGTTTTTCGTCTGTCCGGTGTGGGAGGCCCCGCCGGCCGCTCTCGCCGCTCTGGAGGCGTTCGGCGACGCCGCCGCGCTCGCAAACGGCATTACCCCTTATAAACGCGGAACCCCGACTTTGTGGGACACCTGGTATTCCCGTTATTACGATGGAATCAGCGAAGATATTGTTTTCAAAAATGTGGACAGCGTCGCGGCGAAGCTGAAGCCGTACGGAATGGACACTTTCGAGCTCGACGCCGGCTGGGAGCGAAGCCGGGGCGACTGGTTTCCGAACGAAAAGTTCCCGAACGGCATGAAGGTCATCGCCGATCGCATTCACGCGAAAGGGCTGCGGTCGGCGATCTGGTTCGCGCCGTTCATGGCGGAGGGCGAGGCGCCGGTGATCAGGCAGCATCCGGACTGGTTTCTCGAACTCGACACGATAGGGAAGGCGGTGCTGCCGAAGAACGCAAAGGCGCTGGACATATCGAATCCGGAAGTGAAAGTTTGGATAGCGGATACGGTGCGGCGCATCACGCGCGACTGGGGCTTCAAGATGCTGAAAGTTGATTTTACATACTACTCGCTGTCCGGGAAGAAATATTACGAGCGCGGGCGGACGCGGGCGGAGATTTTCCGCGAGGCTTACGGGATAATCCGCGAAGCGGCCGGGCCGGATGTGTATATTCTCGCGGTCGGCGTGCCGGTGGCATACCACGTCGGGCTTGTGGACGGAATGCGCACGGGTTTGGACAATTCGCCGCGTTGGGGAACGGAGTCGGGCTACGCCGCGCAGGGGACGCTGCCGTCCTACCGGGCGATGATCCGGC
>JBAYJY010000151.1:0-11361 GCA_041664945.1 bacterium
AAGTTCGAGATACACCGGGTTGTCCCAGTTGATCGCGGACAGATCGCAGCCCGAAGAGCCGATCCTGTACGAGAACACGCCCTTTGTGACCGTAACCGACTGCGCGCCCGACGAGCACAACTGAGCGCCGCCCGACGCAGCGTCGAACAGGTTGAACGTGATGTTTTTGACACCGTTCACTGCGGTGCCGCTCTCCATCAGGTAGCCCTGATAGTCTATCACCTGCGGCGTGGCCGCAAAAGATATTTGCGCAGCGCATAAAAACAGCAGAATCAGGATATAGAATCTTTTCATAATTTCACCTTATATTTATTGCTTTCTATCGCTGCCTTCAAGGTTCCGCAGGCGGCCCCGGAGGCGATTCCTCGACTATAGTGATAGACACCGAACCTGAAACTCCGTTTCGATTAGCTGTTATTATCGCTGTCCCGGTTGATGAGCCGGAAGTGTATGTCGCCTGAGCAAGTCCTTCCTGCGTTGTCACCGTTGAATCAATGGCTCCGGTGTTTGCAGACAGCAAAATTATGGTTCCGTCTTTTACTGGGTTGTATGCCGAATCACGGACCTCGATCGAGATTATCGAGGTGTCAGAGTTATTAGCCTTCAATTGCGGCTCTGAAGCCGAGACAGCAATGAAAGCCGCCTCGTCCGTGTGTCTGAGGAATGTTGCGGAATCTTCGACAGTCAGAAGCTTCCAGCCTTCCTCTTCCATGTTGAAAACAAAGTTCCCGGTGTGTGAATAGCCGGAAGTTATTTTGTTCGCGTCCCAACTGAACATAACCCGCCCCGTGTTTCCGCTCACAATTATTGAAGAAACCTGATAGCGCAGATAAACAGAGGTTTGTTCGTTGAACTTGGAGTTCAGGGACTGGTCAAGCCGTGACTTGTCTTCAACCGTGGAGCCGGATGAAGAGAACATGGATGAAGCGCCGTCGACGAAGGTCCCCGAGTCTTTGTCTCTGTAGGCTCTCATAAGAGCGTCGAAATCAATCCGAAGCAATTCTTCATCGGTTTTGTCTATATAATTGACTTCAACCGTCTGCGAAACAAGTGATTCCTGTTTATCGGCGTCAACGGACCGCGCGGCGAATTCGTATGTGCCTTCCCTTGGAGCGAAAGAGTACGACCACGAATTCCTTCCTTCGGCTTTGACCCAGGTTGCGCCGTCGTTCATGCTCACTTCAGCTTTTGATATATCGCACCTGTCGGACTCCGCTGTTCCGGCCAGCCGCATCTTTCCGTCGGTGAGCCGTGATTTGTTCAGCTTCATGTATCCGCCGAAAGCAGGCGCCGTCCTGTTCGCTATCGAGTCGAGCGTCACAGTTGGCGGCTCAACCGTTTTCTCAAGATCCAGCTTGAATTCCAATTCATCCGAAACCGCGCCCGTTTTGTCCACTATCCAGACAGCGAAAGTGTGCAGTCCCTGTTGCTCGAACGTAGCCGTGTAGGACCATTTTTTTGTTCCTTCAGCTTTATATGTTTCGTCTTCATTGTCGTCGATCTTAATCAATACCTTTTCCACCGGTCCGCAACCGTCTTCGGCGGATCCGCTCAGCATAACTTCCATATTTCCGCACTCAATGAATTCGACGGCCATCCTCGACCCTGGCATAATAGTGATTTCATTTGCGGAGGCTTTCAGCATCCTTGGCGGCGTTTTGCAGACTGTTTCTCCCTCTTCTCCTGCTGAGGCGGTTGGAGCAGTTTCCGTTATATTGAAAGTCGCAGTCGTCGTGCTGGTGATGGTTATTTCAATTTCCTCTCCATCGCTTTCCTCAGAGTCTTCTTTTGCGTCTTCATCTTCACTTGCGCTCTGATCGCCTGATGATTGATCATCGGGCGCCGCAGTTGCATCTGAAAGCGCGGCGTTGTCAGGCGCTGAGTCCGCCGGAACGACGCTGGCTATGGGTTCTATGGGCTTCTGCGGCGCAGTCATGCAGGTATAAGTGTCGAGAGCAAGTTCTTCCTGAGTGATGTTGAATGGCGTAGAGTCAAGCAAAGCGGTATCGTTCAAGGCGACAGCTCTATAGCCGGATTCAACGTTAAAGTTTTGAGTCGCGTCAATGGTCGATATCAGTGAAACGGCGCCTTTAATTACATCGACGCAACTGCCGTTTGCGGCGGACTCGACAAACACGTTCGCATGTCTGCCGCGGAAAGCCGTCTGTCCCGCTTTGACCACAATCTGCGAATCGGCATCCTTAAGATCCATCTGAATCAGCGCCCGGCCCGATTCGATTCCGAGAACGCTGGAGTTCAGGCCTTTGCGGGTCACGCGGTCGATAATTATCTCGGTCAGCGGCATAAGTTTGGCTGAGCCGCCGCCCGGGTAAACCACGAAGACGGATGACTTCATTCTCGTTCTAACCCGATCGCCCGGAGCCACCGGCTCGCCTTCAACAGCCGGGCGCCAAAGAACCGCTCCCGCGGGCCTGATCAGCGCGGCGCCTTCTATTCTTTCCAGTTTTGCCGAGTCTTTCGCATCGTCGGCCGAGAACGAGGGCCGGGCAAACAGAATCGGCAGCGCAACAAATATCAGGGCCGTCATGGCAATTCGCGCCGTAATTTTATTCATGTGTATCATTCCGGCGTTCTCCTGTTCTACCGTATGTAACTGTATTTAACGCTTATGCTGTTGTCGTTGTGAGCGCTGTAATTGTAGAATCCGTAGGCTGCGGTGATCTCGCTGTCGTTTTTATTGTTCAGCAGCCTGTAATCCAGTTCGATGCCGTTCCGGTTGAAATCCGTTCCGTTGTAATATCTTTCGTAAGTGATTCCTATGTCGCTCCATTCCTCCAGCGCGTATTCGAATCGTATTCTTGAAAAACGGCTCAAAGGATTCGAGTTCGGCGTTTTGCGTTCCTTCCTGTACTGAACCGCGCTCATCAGTTTTTTCGTTAGCTGCGAATTCAACTGCGCTTTCATGTTTGTTCTGTAGCTCAGGTCGCTCTCATAGCTTCTTTGAACGCGACGTTCGTGGTTGAGGGTCAGCTTTGTTTCGCCGAACCAGTCGGATACGCTGAACTGCCGGGATTCTGTCAGTTTCGAGCCTGAAGCGTTCTGAGATTTCTCGTTGTTGAGGTTCATGGTTAATTTCATTTTTTTGCGAGCGGCGAACGGCTGGGCGTTGATCTGGAGGGGAAGGTATGACGTGGATTCTCCCATAAGCAGCACGTTCCTTGTTCCCGTCATCACAATAGTCCTCGGATTGAGGCGCGCGCTTATGATGGCGGAGCGCTCGCGCCGCCCGGCGGTGAAAAATGTTGACTGTGATACGAACTCGTTGCCGATCTGCTCGTAGCCGCCGAGCAGCACGTATTTTTTTGTGGAGCGTTTGAATTCGATGCGGGTTGCGTTAGCCTTTTTCCCGGATTCGTGAAAAACCCGGTCGTTGCTTATCGCGTACTCGATGTTGAAATCCATAGGTTTAGTGTCGTATGCGCCGGTGAATGATGTCACATTGTTTTCGTGCCTGTCGGTAGATTCAGGGATTCCAGTGTCATCGATTCTGACGTGGGTCGCCGCGTAATTCCACCGCTGGCCGACTTGTTTCTCAACTCTTAATGCGCCGGCGTACCGGTTGTACAGCGACTCGAAAAGTTTTTTGGGCGTTTTGCCCCACATTGCAGTTAAGGTGGAATCGCCGCTCTTTCGGCTGTATTGAAGACCCTGCATCTGGTAGTTCTTCATCACAAACCGTGATATCTTTGGATTGAGATCGTACAGCGACACCGAAGTCCCGCCCTTGGTTGCATTGATGTTGAAGTTGTTAACCTCTCCGTGCCGGAAATCGTCGTTAGTCGTGCTGGAGGTTTTGAGATTCATAGTCATGTCGAAGCCGTTCGGCAAAACTCCAACGCTTCTGATGTTTAATTTATTGTATAGATCGGATTCCGGGATGAGACTGCTCTGAGAGCTGTCGCCGGAAACTTTGATGTTTATAAATTCGAACGAATTTTCATAGGTGTACTGGAACGGCGGAGGCTGGATTTCGCCCGACGTCCCGCCGGCATTTTCCGGAGGCGTCTCCGCAGGCATTTCCGTTTTTGCTTCAGGGACGAACAGCGATTCGGGAATCTGCTCTATCAGCGTCATTACGGATTTTTTCGTTACAAGCAGTTTGTTGTCCTTGAATTCCACATCGAACCCGAGTTCCGAAAAAAGCGATGCCGCAGGCACGGCGAGCCAGGCGCCGATCGTGAAAGGCGCCTGCCGCAACGACCGTTCAACCCCGCCGGACTTGTACGACGTTTCGCCCTCGACGTACTCCAACACTGTTCCGGACAGCCATAATCTGACAGCTACCCGGCCGTTTACATCGCTGGTTTCGAGATCGGCTCCAAGCGCCAGCGACAGCGTGTCCGTCAATGGAACGAACACTTCGCCGTTTCTTATCGCCGGCGGCGTTTCAAGAATGAGCTCGGTCGAATTAATGAATATTGTCGCGGGATATCCGGTCTCCGCGGCAATATCGGCCTTCGCTGTGTTCCGGAGAGCGATGATCAAAACTAATACAAAAAAAATGCGGCTGATCCCGGTATTAAAAAAAGAACAAATGCTGTTTTTGGCAGCGCTGTCTCGAATCATTTGATCGAGTCCTCTTATATAGTTAAGTTAAGTTACCACAAATATTACTAATAATAAACAGTTTGCGCCATTGATATTTTATTTTTTTGTAGTGTAGCGGCGATGTCACAAAAAAGAGACGAAACGGATTCAAAAAGACGCTGAGCCGCAGAGCGCGCCGATTAAGAAACGATAACGGCAATATTGCCGTATAAGTAATGATATTTATGACAAAATACCGTGTGTAAATAGATCAAATGAATCAGGAAACAACGTTCTTGGAAACATCCCTGATGAAATCCAGGATCGAGCGCATGAGCGCTCTGGGGCAGAGCCCGATTGAGACGTGGCCGCAGGGGAGCCATTTCAGGCGCGGACGATTCCATTTTTCATACAGATCTTCAACGTTTTGCGTGGGTATGAGGATGTCGTATAGACCGGCAATAAGCTGTATATTTCCGGGAGCGAGTTTAGGCGTAAAGTTTATCGGCATGATGACGCGCCAGTTTTCGGAGAGGGCGGACTCGGAGACGCCGACAGTGTCGAGGTCGCTCCTGAGCTGTTTGATGAGCGGTTTGTCCCACATGCCTTTAGTGAGGTTGCCCGAAGCGATGATGGGCATGGCGAAGTCGATGCGGGACTCGACACACGCAACAATGCCGGTGATAAACCCGCCGAGACTGAAGCCGCCGACGCCGAGCGGACCCGAGAAGCGCGCGCGCGCCCAAGTGACGAGCGAGCGGATGTCGCCCACCGCCTGGCGGAAGGATTCGACGGTCTGCTCCATGTCTCCGCAAAGCATCAGGTCGCCGTCGTAGGCGCCTTTCGGTTTGCGCATGCCGTGGTAGGGAAGGGTGGTTAGAACGCAGTTGACGCCGCAGCGGGCGAGAAAGAAGGCGAGCAGCCAGTGATAGGGCGTGTAAACGCCGGGCTCGCGCCATCCGTGCATGAGGATCAGGCACGGAGCGGCGGCGCCTCCGCGAGAGGCCCGCGCTTCGAAAATGCTCCCGCGCACGATGTTGTTCTCCGAATAGGCGGATTCGGTTTCGCTGCGGAACGCGAATCGCGATTCGCTGATGCCGGCGAACACGCGGCGCGGCGTGACCTCGACATCGGGCGGTTTCAAACCGCGGTCGTAGAACAGTTCCGGCCGCTCGAAAAACTCCGGACGGTTCAGGTTCGAAAGATCGAGCCGTTTGCTAATCATGGATTTGTGGCCGGACATGGCGATTTCAAGTTTCACGACCGCGGTGTCTATCCACACTGAAAGAAACCTTAGAATAGCGTTCCATATTCGGGAAGTGATGCTCATGAGCAGCTCCTGTTTGAGTGTAGCGCGAAACAATTATACGCGAATAGCCGGGTGGTTGCGCAAGGCTGCTGGGCCAAATAACCGGAAAGGCGAGCGCCGCGCAATGCCGCATAAATAGCGCAAAAACGCTTCGATATTTTAACTTTACCGCCGTTTTTTGTTGATCCCCGGCGCCCGATTGCTGAATTTTCGCGTTTCAAAATATTGTGTCACTGAATTCCATATTGTTATAATCATAAAATAAGGCCGGACAGAAAGATCGGAAATAATGAAACAGCGCGCTGAATATGATTTGAAACCTTTCCCGCGGATAAGGCGCATGACAGTTGATGCGGGGCGGCTGACAGCATACCGGCATCCGATTCACGGGTTTTTCGAAGTTGACGTAACAAAGGCGCGCAGTTTCATTCGCGAGCGCAAAGAAAAAACAGGCGAGAAGCTGTCATTTACCGCTTATGTCATATCATGTTTCGCGAAGACGGTGGCGGAGAATAAACACGTTCATGCATGTCGGGACTGGAGGAGCCGGCTTGTGCTGTTCAACGACGTCTCGGTCAACACATTTTTTGACGCAGAAGTGAACGGGGAGAAGGTTGTTCTCCCGCACATAATAAAGGACGCCAATAAAAAGACATTTCGTGAGATACACGAAGAGATCAGGGCGGCGCAGGCCGGAAACAATAAAGGCGGGAAGAGCGTTGAAGCGAAATTCATAAGCGCTTTCACCTATCTGCCGTGGTTCCTGAGAAAGATATTTTATTTAGCGATATTGAGAAACCCGCGTCTGACAAAAGAATACTTCGGGACAGTCGCCCTCACGGCGGTGGGTATGTTCGGCGATGGAGGCGGCTGGGGGATCCCGTTGCTGAATCACACGCTCTGCATAACTCTGGGTGGCATATCAGAGGCGCCCGTGATTGTAGACGGTAAAATTGAAACGCGAGAACTCCTTTGCGTCACAATAAGCATAGACCACGATATAGTTGACGGCGCGGCGGCGGCTCGATTTACCAAAGATTTGAAAAAGCGCATAGAAGAAGGCGGCGATTTAACAGAATAACAATGTCCCGATAACGCACATTCAAAAGCTCCCCGGGCATAGCACAATCAATATGACTATGGCATATCTCCACGTAACCGCGCCGGAATTGAAAGAAACGGTTGATTTCTCTTGCAGGAATTCGCCGGAGTGGCGGAATTGGCAGACGCACGAGCAAAAAAGTGGTACCTTTTTGGTACCTTTGCCAGAATCGGGCCTTACAGGAGTAAAAGGCATGAAAACAAAAAAAGCCCTCCATGAGAGGGCTTTAATGTTGCCGGAGACGGGAATCGAACCCGTACGCTCCTTGCGAAACCCGGGATTTTAAGGCCCGCGCAAACCTCAAATAACGCTTTGAATACTGAGCTATTTCAGATTGAAGTTGTGGCCGAAATGTGGCCGAGATCACGCTTAATAATCCCGAGATAATCGTAGGCATAAAGCATCCACGCCTTTCGCGCGCCCGGTCATGGCGTCCATGCCCGTCACTTTAGCTGCCGCCCGCACAGATCGGCCTACGTCACATAAATCTATCGAGAGATTTCGCTGGCCGAACTGTGCCTGCTCCATCCCTACATACACCGCCCCTAATAGAGAAATAATCCAACTTTTTGGTAGGGGGTGGTACCATCATGATAGGGTCCCCTATTCAGTTTCAAGTTCGGAGCCCACCGGGTCTGTTATAGATGTTCGCCCATGTATACGTTTATATGACTTGTTGTGCGAGTCATGTGTGATCTATCTATGCAAATAACGATGGAAGGAGGTGAGGAAATTGAACCACGCATCAAAGGCAATGCAGTACATCATCAGCACCATTGTTTATGCCGTCCTGTTCGGCATCGGATTGTGGATCAGTGAAACAATGCTGGCCGAGCTGTTCAAGAAGATACGCAATCACGGCAGCAGCCCGTAGTCGCAACTGCGGCAATCAGTAACAAGCCCGTCATCGGATGCTCAGTCGAGCTACGGCGGCGGGCTTTTGCGTTTGGGGCATGCCCGCGAGGACAGCCCGACAAATCTCAATGGAGGTGTCCCATGAGGATACTCGCGAATTATGTGTTGAAGGTTGGCAAGGAGAACTACGGCAGTGAGCAGTACATGGTGACGGTTGAGGCCGAGAGCGAATTTAATAATATCGCTGGCATAACAGATTACCTGTTTGCGGAAGCGCGTTCAGCGGTCGAGCGGCAGATCAACGGCACCGCTGTTGCCGGAAGTCCGGCTACGGTCATTCCGATCACAAAGAAAGAACAGCAGCAGGAACATAAGCAGGAACCGGAAGCGCCGAAGTCATCTCCGAAAGCACAGGAGAAACCGGTGCCTGCATCGAATGGAAAAGGAACCAATGGATTGCCCGTGACGGACAAACAACTGTCTATGATCCGCAAGCTCCTGCATGAATTGTTCCCCGGCAAAGCTGATGCGCAGCGGTGGCTGAAACAGCACACCAATGCAGAACAAGTAACTGATCTGTCGAGGAAGCAGGCAAGCCGACTGATCGAAAGTTTGATGGATGAGAAGCGCGCATCTGCCTGATGCGATCGGTCACGGACAACATTAACAGGAGGGAGGTGAAAGTGCATGAACGCCATACTGAAATTCGTTCTATTCCTGTGCGCGTGCTGTCTGGGCGCGTTTGCTATGGCTATCGGCTTGAATCTCGGCGCTGATGTCTATCAGGCAAAGCTCAGGCTGCATGTTCAAAACCGGCTACTTCCAAAGCCGGCAGCAAGTGAAGACGAGATAGCCGAGTGACGCTCGGAAACACATTCGCGAAAGGGCTGGGGAGTTCGTCTCTCCGGCCCTTTTGCATTTCAAAGGAGAATACTCATGAACGAAAAGACATCAACTCTGATTGAACGGCTGCGCACTTACGACGGAGCCAAGCACGATGAAGTCGCTCCACAGGGAGCCGTGGCCTACAACTTCGATGAGTTCACTTTCAAAGGACTCCCGATCCGCACGACTGAAACAGCGGAGAAGCAACTGTGCGCGGCTTGCGGCATTCCGTATGAATTCTTCCAGCACAGGTTGAACCGCCACGAGAAAACTTCAATCTTCAATCGTCTTTCGATGGAACTGGCTGACGCAGAACGACTGTTCCGATTCCATCACAATGAGTTGTACGGCGTAACCAGCACTCGTTACCGGAAGCTGGACAACATCCGCGTACTCGACATTCTTCAGGCTGCGGATGATTCCGGCATCGGACTCAAGCCTGTACGTTACAACTTCAAGCCGGATCACACGCGCGTCGTGCTGGTGCCGGACAAAACAAACGTCGGCGAGTTGACACCATCCATAACGATAACGAACAGCGAGAACGGCCTTGCCAGTCTCAGTCTGTGGGCGGGCGTATTCCGTTTTGTATGCACAAACGGCCTGATGGTTCCGGTCTCGGACATTACCCGCAACCGCTGGTTCCACATTGGGAACAGCGACATCAGTCTGCCCGACATCGGCGTGGTATTGAATCGCTCGATGGAATACGTCGAGATGCTGTACGAATCCCGCAGCCAGTATCTTAGCGTTCGTGACAAGACCGACATCGTGACGAAAGTCGCCGGTGCCCTCGGCCAAAAGGTCGCAGAGAAAGTCGTGGATGTCGCCAATAGGGAATATCACGGCGCGCCTACATTGTTCCATGCGATCAACTCGATCACTCGCGCGGCGCAATCATTATCATTCCGCCCGCAGGTCCAAAGTGAAATTGAGAGATACGCGGCAACGCTGCTCGCAGCATGAATTCCAACTCTATCGAAGAAAGGAGGTGACACATGGCACTATTGATTCTGATCCCAGCGTTGTCTGTTTTGCTTTGGGTCGGCATCGAAGCTCCGGCATCATGGCGGCGCGCGTTCTTCAAGATTCCCCTGATATTCTCCTGCACCGCTATCGTCGGCATCATAGGCTTGATAGGGCGCGGCGTGTTGGGGCCGACAACGGGCTTCATCGCAGAACTCATTCTATACCCCGGCCTGCTTCTGATCCGCTCACTGAGCAAATGGGGTGAACGCCGGGAGGCAAGACTGAAAGATAAGAAGCAAGCGTAACAGCCACGCAGCTATCTGCCGCATGGAGTTACTACACAAACAGGGCGTGGGCTTTGGGCCTGCGTCCTGAACTTTTTATAAGGAGAGTTAATATCATGATAGAACAAATATCAGCATCAAAGTTGGATTGCTACTTGCAGTGCCCGCTGAAATTCCGGCTCCGCTACATTGACATGATCGAATCAGATGAAACATCCGTGCCCTTGGTATTCGGATCTGCTGTCCACGGAACCGTGAAACATTTCTATAAACGGCTCATGGCTGGACAGCGATTGTCTGTCGAAGAAACTGCTGCCGCATTCACACAAGACTGGGAGGCGCAGTGCTGTGTCCCGATTAAGTGGAATGGCACGACGCCTGAACAATTGCAGGAACAGGGAATCGCTCTTGTCAGGGCATATATGGAGTC
Organism: bacterium; assembly: GCA_041664945.1. Classification (GTDB taxonomy): domain Bacteria; phylum UBP15; class UBA6099; order UBA6099; family UBA6099; genus JBAYJY01. The sequence goes on from JBAYJY010000151.1 coordinate 10,383, forward strand.
CATCAGCGAACCAGTCATTCCGATAGCAGTTGAGCAGGAACTCAGGGCGCCAATCACCAACCTTGCCACCGGCGAAACCATTTCCGGTATTACCATCCACGGAATCCTTGACCGCGTGGAGCCGGGTAACACACCACGGCCAATCGAGCTAAAGACAAGCGCACAGTCGTACAGCCAGTTCCGCACCGACATCTCGTTGCAGTTTAGCATTTACAGTTACTTGATCGCCTATCATCATCAGGCTGAAGAGATTGATGGAGATTATGAAATCATGGTCAAGCTGAAACAACCTAAGGTGCAACGCCTGACAACGCGACGTAATGTTCGCGATTTCGACAAGCTGTATCGAACTATTCAGAGTGTAATGCGCGGGATTGAAAGCAACGTCTTTCATCCAAATCCTTCGCATATGTTTTGTGCTGGATGCGATCTAAGTCGCGAGTGCCGCGCGTGGTAGGATGCTGAAACAAGACTGGAGGGGGCTGTTTCACCATGTCCCCTCCAGCATCTTTTTATTGGCATTGCACTGCATATATTGAATTATGTTATAATGAACATGCCCAACAAACGGTGCATGTCGTATTGCACCATTTAGAATTGCAGTGTCCCCATGCTGTCTGTTTTGGGGCAGCCTCGGGCAATGGACGCTGCATTTCGGTGCAAGCCGTTTGTTGGGCAACCGGGGTTGCCCTTTGGGCGTTTAAAGACATTACCTATCCTTAAATGACAACCCTCAAAGCATTAGATTAACGTACTGTTACAATACAACAACTTCATGGAGGTAGTTAAGATGAGAAGGATAGAATTAGGACTACTCACGTTGGTACTCATGGCTTCACTATGTCTCAGCGGTTGTGGCGGCGGCGGTGAACGTGGCACTGTTGTGAATTCCGGAAATGGTGAGATTACGCAGGTAAACGCCGCTATCCAATCAGCAGGTGCCGACTGGCAAGCTGGCGAGAATAATGTCACTCGGATG
>JBAYJY010000152.1:0-11311 GCA_041664945.1 bacterium
AAAAACACGAACGGGGCAATGATGATGTCGGCGCGTGGCGCAATGAGCATCGAGAGCGTCCGCAGACACATTTGTGGCGCGCCTGACTTTTTGTTCATTTCCGCAAGCATGTCCTTCATCCGGGGAAGGCTGTAAATTCCATCGAGCGATGAAAGGAGTTCCTCTATGAATTCCGATGCCTTTTTTCTGACCGCCCCTACACCGCACCTGCATGACGAGCATGGGCCGAGCATGGTGGCAATGTCCGCGCACGAGTTTTCGTTTTTGCCGACAAGATGGACGAGCGTGCGGCCGCCGCCGGTTTTTTCCATTCCGTCCGCCATGCCCACAGCCTCGGCGCAGACCGTGTGATCTGGCGCAAGAATCAATGAGCGCCTTCCCTTGTTTGCAAGATCGAGAGCCAGAGATACCGCCTGATACGTTTTACCGCTCGCCATCGGGGCCTCGATGAGATTGATACGCATATCAATCTCATGACCTTCACCATCGGAATCGGATGTGATTTCGGACAGCGCCGCCCTCAGCGCTTCGCGGGACTTGTCCCTGAACTCAGAATGGTCCGGAGAGGCAGCTTCATTGAAACACTCAATCTGCGTGTTCCGGTAACAATCGCCGGGGGCGCACCATTCCTGGCATCTCGAACAACTAATGCCGGAATAGTCGTTCCAGATATCGGGACGTATCATGTAGCCGGTTCCGTTTCGCCGGTCTCCCGGTCGCGTGTCCGGCAGCACAAAGTCGTTGAAATATTTCTCGTGAAAATGCGGGCTGTCCGTGAAAACGCGTATGATTTCCTCTTCGGTTTTTCCGGCGTCACGAAGCTCGGTCACGAGTTTTACGCGCCCCTCGAAGCCGGTGTGGCCGCCGGAATGTATCAACGCGGTCAAAGTCTCAACGCAGGGAATGCGCACGGGTACGCCCCGTTCGCGCAAGTAGCTGGTGGTTTTCGCGCGCCAGTTTTTCCTCTCCATGTTTATCCGTAGCGGCTTTCGCGTGGGGTCGAAATATTCCGTTCGGGGAATGTCTTTTGTAAGCGCATGGACAATTTCTTTCAGGGAGAAGGCGTCAATTTCATCGGTATTGTCGGCGAAAATTATTCGCGGAAGCGCGGCCAGCCGAATGATCTGCTCTGCGGACAATGAAAAGAATTCATCTGTCGTCAGCCGTGTGTTGTATAGTCCGTACTGCGGATGCACACTGCCGGGAAAACGAAGCGGTCGGTCATGGTTGTAGAGGGTTAGGTCCACAGCGCCCTGATATTCCGGCTCCATCCGGTCATGGATATGCCGCGCGAGTTTTTCATAGATGACATTGAGCTCCACGCAGTCGGGAACACCGAGTAGATTCTGAGAGACAACCAGATAGAAGCTTTTGCCGCCGTTGAAGAAGTATGTTACGGCATTTCGGGGTAGGGACAATTCCTTTTCAATCACTTCCGCGCAATGACATGCCGCAACGAGGGCGCCGGAGACATTCGAAAGCTGATCGCCGGTTTCAGATTCGAGTTCGATGATGAAATCCCCGGACTTCGGACAGAAGCGCGTGATGCCTTTTTCTGGCGTCCGGTCGCAGTAATATTTGTATGTCGAGCGATAGACATCCTTGTTGCTGTTTTTCTCTATGAAATCTCGAATTGCATCATCGTCGTCGGCACGCACGAAGATTTTTCTATTAACGCCTTTCTTGCCCTTGAAGCCGGAAGACAGTTCAATGTATGCCGACAGACCAGTGTTGAGCGTTTTTTTGATTGTCTGCGGCGACACCTTTATTGTCTTCAGCGCTTTTGTCGATGATCTGGATGGACCGTCTCCGAAGATGGCTTGGAATTGCTCAGGCGTGAAAAGCGGATGGAGACGCCTCAGCGCCCCGGAAAGGCGGTTCAGATAGTGCGCCCGGTCGTAATCCGGGCGCTCCGGATCAAATTCAAATGAAAACGCCAGCCGACCACCGTTTTTTTCATTGCCGTCACAGTGGTAATGCCGGACATCGCCGCCAAGAAGGAAGACGCGATCTCCCTTGCGCTCCCCCTTGTATTTCAGCATTGCTTCATAGACGGGTTTCCTTCCGCCGCCCTCGGCAATACGTTCCCGGTATTTTTGGCCGTTCATGCGGATCGTTTCAGTGAAGTAAATATCAGGAAGAGAAAGCTGTCCCTCCGAAACATCTTTTCTCAAAACGCAAAGATGCGCGTGCAGTTGCGCGAGATCATTTTTCAGGATGCATTCCGCCACGGTGGCGAGCGCCTTGCGCACAAACCGCTCATCCGCCCCCGATTTCAGTATGCCGCCGGTGATCGAGACCGAGCTGTCTTTTGCGAGAAGCGCGTAATTCTTCTTTTTCAGGCTCAGCATGGCGGGCCAGACGCCCTCGACGGCGATGTCCAGATATTGCGGCAACGATTTTTCAACGGCCTCGACGATACCCGTAAAACGCTCACGATCCGCTTCCGGATCAAACGGCGGCGTGAAGAATGCGCCGTCGGTGTCGCACTGGATCAGGTTGCAGCCCAATCCCTCAAGGGTCTCGATCATCTTTTTCATCACGGCGCGCCCAAGTGCCGTCACCCGCGCGGCGGCGGCGAAGTCCGCGAAATGCGCATTGCGATAACCGAGGTAGCCATAGAACGAATTGATGAGAAGCTTGAGCGCTTTCTGCATATGGTTATGGCGGTCGCGCTGGGGGCCGGAAGTCGAGTCCCGCTTCATTTTTGCTTCCAGCCTGAGCCACGTGAGCTTTTTCAGTATTAGCAGGAACACGTCGAGTGAATCGGATTCCGGTTTTATGCCTTCACCTATCATGATCGACGGATACTGCGATTCCACGTCGATCTTCACGACGTTTTCGCACCGCCCCGCGATGAATTGTTCACACAGCCCGCCCTCGAATGTTTCCGGTTTCGGCGGGTTCGGAATCGTGCGACCCGCGCTCAGGTAGGCGCGAATCATGAGATAATCGATCTTTTTTGCCGTACCCGCCATACAAAGCTTGCCGAGCGGGATAGGAATCATCTGCGCCTGAAAGAACTCGGCTGGCAAAAGAGTTTCTGAAATGCGAGATGTCGCAAGGGCACGCGCCAGAACATCATCGCTATTTGTGCCGTCGGTATTTCTACAGACAGCAGCGGCTACGACAGATACATCTTTAGGATTAATTTCAGACAGGCATTCCCGCGCGGATTTTTCCGCCAGAAACATTGTGTCGACGACATGCCGCCCGGGCACGATGTAATTCGTGAACGGGACGGTCCCGTCGTCTTTCATCCGCGAGGTCGAATGATTTTCAACTGTTCTCTTTTCACGGCCCGCCCGAAAAGGCGCTCCGTGCCGGACGCACTTCATGTTCAGAATGGGAAATATCATTCCGAAAAGATTATGCCCTTCAATCACATCCGGATCGCGCTCGCCGATCAGAGCCATAAGATGCCGCAGCATTTCTTTCTCCGGCATGTCCTGAGAATCGATAACATGACTCCACCCGGCGCTGTCCATGAGCGCGATCTGTCGCAGACGGATTCTCTCATCCGCAGGCGTGGTATGTTCCGGCTCGCACGGCGTTTCGGCATGGATCGCTATCTGCATTCTGCGAAGATCGGCGAATTCCATGCCACGGAACTGGCCGATGCCCGACGACATCAGAAACTGAATCTCGGAATCGGGTATGAAAAGGATGTCCGGAATTCGCCACAGATCAGCCGATGTGTACTCGGCGCACAGTTTACGCCCGTAGTTTCTGATCGCCCTTTTCAGGTATCGCCACATTGCGCTTCGAGACTGGTAATAGCAGGCGTAACGGAAATGTCCTTCACCGGAAAGACATTCGATGTCACTAACACCGTCAAAGTCATCCAGATAACAATCGTCCGAGAGCAGGAATAAATAACGGTGGCGCGCCTCCATCCGTCGCACGCCGTCAGGACCGCGCCGGAACAACGTAACACCCCCGTCACTCTCGATGTCAATACCAACGACGCCCTGCATCGGATTATTTCCGTACAGAAGGGATTCAACCGTGTCCGGTTTTATAGTCAAATCAGCCGCAACGGCTTTCAGCATGCTTATGGTCCTCTCTTATCTGCAGCCTTTATCGGGTTCCCGTTTTGTTAAATTGAACAAAACGGGATATTTGACTCCCTTCTTCATCCATCGGTTAGGATGCTTTTTTCAAGCTCGGCATATTCCTCCGTCGATAATGAAGGAATAAGATTCTTGTACTCAGGATCGATATTCATAGTGAAGCCCCTTTTCCTGCGCCTCTTTGCTCTCGGCTGGACGTCCGGAGGCAATACTGACGGCCTCCGGGTTTTACCGACCGGCATTGTTACGGCGCGCTCCGGCGAACGCGGTTTTAATCTGTTGGCTTAATTTGTTAAATATTCAGTTGTTGGGTGAGTCTATTCAGTTGTTTGAAATCATGGAGCGTTGCAATCCGAGGGTCTTCAGTATGGCGCGTTCGAATGCATCGTACATTTCCGGGTTCACCGGTTTGAAGTAAAAGAACAGACCGTTCCCGCCGTTTTTCTTTGCCGGAAACGACAATACGTGCCTTCCGTCATTTCGCCTGCGAACCGCGATGTTGTTCAGATACAGCCCATCGCCCATTACGCAGGACACCCACGCGACGATTCCGTCTTCATCAATCTGGTCCACAAACTTCACACTGACATCGGTAAGTCTTAATTGCATATACTGCCTCCTTGGTGTGGTTGTTAACTCTCATTAAATGGAATGCGAGATTAAATTTGGTCTAAATCGGGATTTTCCTCGAGGTCTGAGAGACCCTCGATCAGCCAGTCGCTGCTTATGCGGACGTCGTATTTCTCAAGGATGCGTTCAACAAGTCTGCGGGCACCGGTGGCTGTGTTTTCGATAATATCAACGACATCCCCGGAGCCGCTTTTCAGGAAACACTCGCGCAGAGGCATCAGGACTTCCGCCAGCCGCAGAACGAATATTATCTCGATCTCACCGGCCAGTTTTTCACGACAACTCGCACTTTTCATGTTTCACCTCCTATTATCTTACGGAAAGGTGAACCACGGTTTTTCGGAGGTTTTGAAAAATAATTTTTATTTGGGGAATTGAACGACTACACGCGATACACACGCATCCGCTTTTTTCGATTGGCAAAGAAGGGAAGCGCAGAAAAGCGCAGGAATAATAAGGCGTTTTTCTTGACGACCGTAGATCAGCGAGACCGGCGCGCGGCGCTACATGGATTCCCTGCTCGGAAAATAGGCAGTCTAAAGAACGCCCAGATGGACAAAACAACGCCGCTGCAATACCGGGCCGGTGTTATTTTTTGTTGACGATGCTTAACAGAAAGCGACAGTTGCTTATAATTTGTGATTACTGTGAAAAGAATAGAAAACTTTCAGCTACAGTCTGTGTGCAATTCATCTATATCAATTGCTTCGCAACAATCTGCGATTTGCGGTGATTATCGTCAAGCCAATTTCGCCAAAGTCACCATCATCGGTAACCAGTTTATAACCACCTTTTTTGCATAGCTCTGCGATGATATGGTCGTTAAAATCTGTTTTGCCTTTTTCAAACTCTGACACAACGCTATTAATATCAATATCTTGAAACCCCGATTCAATTCTTTTGCTCACGTTTAGTATTTTTCTAACATTAATGGTTATCTCCTTTGCAACGTCCTCGAACTCTTGCGTATTTCTATAGGCCTTAAAACTATCAGGTCTTCTATCATCCGGTAGTTGATTGTATTCCCAACGGGCACACCAATTAATGAATTCTGACAATACAGTTACATCAAGATAAATCTCGCATCCTTTTTCTATAATTGTCTTATGCGCGAATGAATAAAAACGAGTTTGATTGTTATCCTTATCTGCTTGAGGCCCGTATACAGGCAGCCAAACACTTGTATCCAAAAACAATCTGTCGGCTGCTTTAAAGCTGTATGATAAGGCGTTCTCGATCCTGTTTATGTTAGCGCTCATCTCCAAGTATCTCCTTATTCGCATTCTTGATTCTTTCTGGGTCTTTATAAAACACTTTTGCCCTTTCCACAACTCGTTTCAGGAGATGCAAATCATCTGGCGGGGCATTAATTGGTCTTATATTAGAACTGATAAAATCTTCTGCGAATTGTCCATTGTAGAGTTGGCCGACAGCCACATTGAGAAATGCAGAGATAACTTCTGCGCCTTCAAAAGAAAGCGCAACCTTTTGTCCATCATGAAGGGTTTTTACAATCTCTTTGTAAACCTTCTCTCCATCATCGGAAGACATGCATAAACTTCTCCCGATTACATCTGTCATTTTAATTATTACTTCTCCATTTGCCATGTTCGTTCGTCCTTTCCAAAACATCAGAATACTTTATTAGGGTCAACCACCTCTGATGTCAAGCAATATTTGTTTTTATCCGCAGTATTTATCTCTATGTTCACAACAGTTCCGGGGAAAGGTTCTTTGAATAATTTTGTCCTAACCGAATCTTTATGATATTGATAGAAACCATTGTTTGATACAATTTGAATTTTTCCGCCATTATGCATTATGAAATCCTTTATCAGCTTCAATCCGAAGCCACCCGATATGTCGCTCTTTGTTGTATTTGAACCTGACATTGCCCATTCAATGGATTGTGTTGCATTAAGACTCTGGCCTGTTTTTTTATTGACATTATTCATAATGCCGACACCGAGGTCTGCGATTGAAAAATCCAGTCTGTTATATCTGGGATAAAACTGTCCACAAGCAAAAATACCATGTTCTGTTTGTGAATGTTCTATTGAATTACCAAATATTTCCGAAATGCTTTTCCTGAATTCCTTTTTGAGCGCTTTGGTCATTTGAGGAATGCCTTTCCCTACAAAATGACGTTCAACATACTGAGTGAAAGCTGATGAATCAGTTCGGTCAAATTTCTGGTATTCAATAGTAGTCCTGTTAAGGTCAGATATTTTGGGCCGGTTAAATCCAAAATTCTTTAAAAAGCCATTTCTCTGTAAAATACCCTCTATTGCTGGTTTCATGCCCAGAATTTTAATTTTCCAACCATCTTTAGGAAACGGATAAAGAATGGCACCAAGTGATGCGCACATGTTTGCATCAAACCAACTCACAGCGGTTAAATCGATTTCACAAACTTTGTCAGGGCATGAAGGGATGAGGTTGTGAAGCGTTATCAATTGAGAAAACCCGTCATCCGTACTTTCTATACGACCAAACATACGTATCATATAAAATTCACATCCTTGATTGTAACCATTTAATTCTCCACCTTTAGACCAATCAAGGTCAGTTTAGCCTTGAAAGAGTATACCATTATATCATTGCATAGTAAAATCACACCCATGATTACTATGAAATCGCAGGAAAACCTTCAGAAAATCCACCCCTATTCTCACTCATGCTTTGTTACAGCGGCGCAGTCTACCTCTTTGTCCCCGACGTTTCCGTCAGATTCAGCGGAACTCTTGGGAAAAGCAAAACGGACGTTTCATTTCAAATCCAATCTCGGCAGTTTCTTGGGGAACTTGCTTTCAGGAAACAGGGCATCCCGGATGAGTCCGGCGACAATTCTGTCACGCCCCTCTTTTACGTGATCGTAAACGGTTTTCTCGTCCAAGCCAAGAAGCGCAGCCGCCCTTTCGATGTCCAGAAAATATCCCTTAAAAAACATGTTTTCTATCGTTTTCTTCTGCGCGGGCGTGCAATAGTCGGCAACCCATCTGTGAAGCTCCGGATTCTGGGGTTCCCTCAACAGCCTGCTGATTATTCTGTCCGGTTCAAATCGCGACGGCCCTTTGAGAACATCTTCCAAGAAGATGTCATTTCCGGACTCATCCTTTCGGCGCAGAATGGTGGACGATGAAATGGTCATCTTACGGTTCTTTTTCTCTCTTTTTTTATCCCTCTCACTCCCACGGACGAGTTCCGCCCACGTCGGATAAACCCGCAAGTAGCTTTTCCATCTGTTATCGAGCGTTTCACCGATCTTTTCATATTCGCCGAATTTTTCGATGCCGAAAACAAGACTGAGAATCCAGTGGTCTTTCGTGTGTTTATGTTCCATGTGGGCGAATTCGATTATACGCGGTTCCTCGATAGCGATCCTGCCATCGAAATAAGGTTGAGGGAAATGCGCCAGCTTGTACGCTCGTTTTTCCTCGCGCGTCATGATGTGCTTGATGTCCTCATAAACCTGCCTGTACCCCGATTCAAGAACCTTCAGATATTCTCTCTCCGCCTCTCTGTACAGACGGTCCATGTAATACATTCGATTCAGGAAGCCTTCCGCAATCCATGCGAGCATTTTGTATTTATCAATGATGTATTTCGCAAACAAGACCTGAAAGCATGCCAGATATTCATAGTACACCGGGACGCTCTCGGCGTCGGGGTCCAGTTCATCGAATTTTCTCAGCGTTTCTCTCACCTTTTCAATGGTGTCTATCTGAATGGGGGCAACTCCGCGCTTTTCTTCGAACCACTTCATCATTTCGCAGAGAATCTTGTTGAATTCCACTTGATTGAACTTTTCCGCCAGCGCTTTTTCCACTTCCTCCGGCGGTCCTGACAGGTCAACGCCACGCACGCCGTCCGTTATCAATTCATACGCTTTTTCTCCAAGCGGGGATGTCTCTTGGGTCCGCTCCGTTTCCAAAAAATAGGTATCGACCGTTATCCGCCTCAGCGCGTCGAAGGTGACCCCGCGCATTTCCTTTGGATTTTCCCTTTTCGCTTTGTCCACAAGAGCAAGCAGCTCGGCTCTTTTGGCTTCCGTGACTTCATCCGACGTCTCAAAAAACTCACGCGCGGTGTCCAGCAAATCGGACTTCAATGACTCGAAATATTGTTTGGCCTCTTCAAAATTCCCAAGAACGATGTCACGGAACGTGCGATAGCCTTGATCCCATAAGGATGTAACGAGAATGTCGTTTTTGAAGAGCGCATAATCCATCAGTGTTTTTATTCCCAAATCGGTCTTTCCCAGTCTCTCCAGCAGGTCCATGGCATCGGGGTCTTCTTTTTCGACCAATTTCATCAAATCCTTAAACGGGTCTTTCTCATTTATCGTTCGAATATCGAATTTTTTATCCCTCCGGAATATTCCCGCCTGGCAGTGTTTGAAGACATCTATCATGGAAAGCGTCCAAGAATAGAACGACTGTAACTCTTTCGGCCCCTTTCCGGCCATCTTTTCCATGCGGTATATCAGGTTTTTCTTGAAAAAGTGCTTCCCATCCACTTTGTGCGGCGTCAGGAGGCGGAATTGGAACGTCCGCGGGACGCCGTTCTCGTCGTCAACAGTTGTTTCATAGTTGAAAACCTGAAGCTCTATGGATTGATACTTCGAGCCCTTCTGTAGTGGCTCGACCACAAGAATGCCGTCCGGTTCTCTGTCCATTCGTCAATGCCTCCCATGGCATTATATAGGTTCTCCTCATTTTACTTGAAGGGTGTGACAAAAACGCCGGAATATTTTATTCAAAACCTCCGAAAAACAGGCTCCCTGCTTTCCGTATAGTAATGGAAGGCATCGGATTTATTCGTTTTTCCATTAAGAGCGGACATTATCGACATTTCCCGGAACATGCCGGGAAACACTCAATCAAGTTTGCGAAATCTTATGCTCCGATTATCTTCACTACGCCACAAGGAGCGGCAGGACATGGAACGGCAACATTTTGATTTCATCCGTGAAGTTTTGGGAAAGTTCTTCGGCGGGCAATACGTGGTATCCGCAGCCGAAAACCTTACCGATGGAAAGGAGGGCGATACGAACGAAAAAGAGCGAAAATCGGCTTAACACCCGTCCGGTTAAGAGGTAACATGTCAGACCTGAAAGGAGTCCTTATCATGAAAAAAGAAGAAAGCGAAAGCTTACAGCAGAAACCGTGCGCCATCTATGTGCGCGTCAGCACGCAGAAGCAGGCTGAAGAAGGGATGTCCATCGAGTCTCAGATCGAAACACTCAAGCATGAAGCAGCGAGGCGTGGCAAACCCGTGTTCGAGGTTTACAATGATGCCGGTGTTTCCGGCGGTGCGAGCAACCGCCCCGAATTCATGCGTATGCTGAAAGATTCACAGCAGAAGCCGCCGCCGTTCGATCTGGTGCTCACGTGGTCTATATCACGCTTCGGCCGCAATACTATGGAATCCTACATCGCTACGGAAAAGATGCGAGAGCGCGGGATTACCATTTTCTATCACAAGGAACCGTTCAACGATGAAGACCCGGTCGGCGCAATGGTGATTCAAATCCTTCGCGCTGTCGCCGAATTCTCGCGTCTTGAATATGTAAAAGATGTGGAACGCAGCAAGGGGCTGCTCGCGCGGAACGGATACTCAACGGGCGGCCCGCCGCCGTTCGGGCTTCGCCGCCTCGAAGTTGTCGATAACGGCAAACGGCATGTTCGCTGGGAGCCTGACCCGGATACCGCGCCGATCGCGCGGAAAATATTCGAGATGTACGCCGATGGATACGGCTACAAAACAATCTGCCGGTGGCTCAACGATCAAGGCCTTCTGACCATTCGCGGAAACAAATGGCGCTCCTCGGCATTTTCCCGGATGCTGCGCAACGAGGCTTACATCGGCAACGTGGTGTACAACAAAGAGGTGAAGCGCGGCGCCATCCGAAACGGAGGCGCTTTCAAACACAAGCCGGAAGACAAATGGATTCGCTGCGATAATATTATCGAGCCGATTGTTCCGCGCGATGTCTTTGATCGGGTCCAATTGAAGCTGCGAAGCAACAACATTTCCGAGGCGCTTGCGAAAAATTCTCAGTACCTTCTGAGCGGGCTTCTGAAGTGTAGCGTCTGCGGCAACCCTTACTTCGGTCAGACAGCGGAGCGCCGCGTCGGCGGCAAATCCTACGTTTATACCCGATACCTGTGTTCAAAGCAAAACCGCTACAATGAGAAGCGCGACAACGTGAACCTGAAACGCGATTGGTTCGACGACCTGATCGTGAACCGGCTGTTCGAACGTATTCTTTCCGAGACGAATATCATGGAGCGGATTACAAACGAGGCCGAGGAAATCGAACAGGCCGTCAAGGAACGAACACGGCAGATCGAAGGATTGAAAAAGGAGAAACAGCGCGTAGAGGCGCTTCTTACGAAATATTATGAGGCTTTCGAGTCCGGATCGCTGAGTCCAGAAGAATTGAAATCTCGGATGAAGGGCCATCAGGGTCGCGCCGATGAACTGGCCCTTGAAATCATGAACCTTCAAAACGAAATCGCATTCTGCAAAGCCCGGCAGGGAAGCGGCATCGCGACGCTCTTGAAAGTGGATTTCAAGCATTTGCGCGGCATGTTCGATTCTCT
>JBAYJY010000153.1:0-11269 GCA_041664945.1 bacterium
CCGCGCTCCCATGCCCATCGCGCGGAAATCAAATAGAATGCCGAATGTCGAAAAACGCGCCTTCTGCCTCGCTTCTCATCCGCTCTGAATAATTGCGCCCGAATCCTAATGGCGTATTCGGGATAAATGATGCGATTTCTTTTTTACTGTTGTTTGCCGTTGGAAGACAGGTCAATAACTGAAAATGTCGCGTCAGATGCATTAACTTGCTTGACTTGTATTTTATAGCGATTGCGGCCCGATGTTACTATTGTAGAAAATCCCACGTCTTTTTTTACATAGCTTGTGCTTTCATCTGAATTTGAAGAGGCGGCAATAGCAAAACTTATCTTATTTCTAATCGGTTCACCTTCATTAGATATGCCTATTACCCCTATACGGATATTGCCATTAAATTCTGTGCCGACGTTTCCCTGTCCAACATTAACCAATTTTTCATCCGTCTTTAATTTGCCTGAATTGAGAGTCTGCTCAATATTGGTTTTATGCTGCGAAGCAAAATGATTTCTCGATGTAAAATATATTGTTGCTATTCCTACTGCAATAATAATCGAAGATGCAAACAAGATTTGTTTAATAATTCTTTTTGTAAAAAGTGTGCCGCCATCTTTATGAGTTTGTTTTTTATCTATCATTTTTATTTTAACCTTTAGTTTTTTAACCTCTCCCCGGAAATGTGCGCCAACCCTTAGAAGGCGGGGAAATGCTATCGGGACTCGCACTCTTTCCAATCTTACAACAAACCCCCTCTGTAAACAACTGCTCTCCGATTCGCAATTTTATTTTTTAATATTTTCGAATTCTAAATTGATGATAGTTAGGCGGGCGCTATATAGATTGCTTTCGCCGTCACTCGACCGGCGTAGGCGGAGGCAGGGCTTTTGGATTCGCTTTTGATATGGGTGGTGAGAGAGCTTTGAACTCGGACGAGCGGCTGTTAGGCGGCGCCGCCGTCCTGTCGAAGATACATCTGGCGTCGCGCTCCGGCGACAGTATACAATTCGACCGTCAGCAGGCGCTTGATGCTTCCGAGAGTTTCGAGGTCTTTGAGGGAGTACAGCCGGTTGCCGCGCCCGTTTCGGCGGGGCTTGATGAAGTCGCGGAATTCTTTTTCCCAGAACCGCAGGGTGTGCGCCTCGGTGTCGAGGAAGCCGCATGCTTCGCCGATCGTGAAGAACTGTTCATCCTTGATAACTACCATCTGCATTACCTCCTTGTGATGCAGCAAAAAGTGCGGACAAAGAAAAGTGGGACTTCGAGCGGGGTCGGGCTATCCGGGCTGATCGATCAACATCATCCTTGATTCTCTTCAGGCCGGACATCCGTGTCCGTTTCAGCCCTGCTCCGACTTCGCTTGAAATCCCACTGGAACAGAGTTCGTTGTCTTTACAATTTATTTATCGGCCGGTTCTCTCAAATACTTTAGCTGTTTAGTAAAAATCATTTTGGCGCAGCGTTTTTGACTTAAAGTAAAATGTTAAGAGGGTGAGAATGACAAACGAGGAATGTTGTTTCCTGGAATGGCGGAGGCGTGTTTAAGAGCATATACTTATGGCAGAATAAGTAAAGCGGGGGGACTGATAATGGAAAACGATAAGAAGGGCGTGGCGGCGGCGAGTCCGGCGAATTTGGCGGAACTTGTCGCCTATCAGGAAGGGTCGGTTGTCAGCCGCGAGATAATCAGACAGAAGACGGGGACGCTGACGGTGTTTGCGTTCGACGCGGGGCAGGGGCTGAGCGAGCACACGGCGCCATTCGATGCGACGGTATTGATACTGGACGGCGAGGCGGAGATCCATATCGACGGAGCGACGCACAAGGCGAGGCAGGGCGAGATGATCATAATGCCGGCGGGCAAACCGCACGCGCTGACCGCTGTCGAACGGTTTAAAATGCTGCTGATTATGATAAAATCGTAGGGGATGGGGGCGAGCCAATGACGGGAGGCGAGACATGCCGGTTGTTAATATTAAGATAGTAAAGGGGCGTTCGGTGGAGCAGAAGCGCGCGCTTGCGAAGGCGGTGACAGACGCTGTCGTGGAGACGATTGATGTGAAGCCGGAATGGGTGACGGTTGTAATCGAGGAGCACGACCGGGAGAACTGGGCGACCGGCGGCGAACTGCACAGCGACAAATATGGATCGGGATTCGGCAAGCAGGGAACCGGCCAATAGATCGGAGGAAGGATTGGAAGGTGACATCGAAATAATGGCGGCGGGCGTGGCGGACGCCGTGGAAATTCTCGCGCTGCAGAAGCTGGCCTATCTCAGCGAGGCGGAAATATATAACGAATACGGAATCGAGCCGCTGACGCAGACGATCGAAAAGGCGCGTGAGGATTTTGCCGCGCAGACGGTCGTCAAGGCGGTTGCCGGAGGCAGGATAATCGGGTCGGCGCGCGGAGTGATGAGCGGCGGCGTGTGCAAAATCGGCAAACTGCTCGTGCATCCGGACTATCAGAACCGGGGGATCGGCGCGGCGCTGATGCGCGAGATAGAACGGATTTTCGCGGGCGCGAAACGGTTCGAACTGTTCACCGGCTGGAAGAGCGAAAAGAATATATATTTATACGAAAAATTGGGATACAGAAAGTACGACTTGAAAGATGTCTCCGGGAATCTGAAGCTTGTATATATGGAAAAGATTGTGGAGTAGCGATAGGGGGCAGGACTGAACAAGCGTTGTAAATCCTTCAGAAAGACAACCTCAAAAACCATTAACCAGCGCGAAAAGCTTTTCCGGATCCAGCGGGTCTTCGAGATATATCAGAGGAAGAAGATCGGCGGCGACATCCTCGTTCGAAACGTTTATGATGGAGAAACCTTTTTTGACGGCGATAGGCATGTCCGGCCTGATATAACGGATTTTGCGCAGGAGGTCAGCCGCGCCGGGGTGTAGCGATTCCGGGACAAGCGCCATAAGGTCGTATTTATACGCGGTATTTTCAGTGAGCGCCGATCTTGCGTGTTCCACGGCTTTTGCGACAAGTTTCCTGCCGGCCAGAATCGAGAGCGCCGGCTCGGCCGAGGAGATGTCGCCGCTCAGGATAAGAATCCGCTTCGCAGGCGACATTGCTGAATCGCAAACCGAAAACAAAAGGTCGAAATCTATAGGTTTCTTGATGGCGGCGAAAGCGCCTTCGCGCAGCGTGGTCTGAGTCGTCTGATCGAAGCCGAGCGCCGAGTGGATGATAACAGGCAGTCGCGGCGCTATTTTTTTAATTTCCCGCAGAACATCCAACCCGTCCATTTCCGGCATCTTCAGGTCCAGCAAAACGATGTCGCAGGCTTCATTCTTAATCGATTTGAGCGCGTCCGGACCGTTCAGCGCCGCTGTCGCATCGTAATTCTCGAACTTCAATATCTCAATGACCGTTTCGCATATGTCCAGGTCGTCATCGACGACAAGAATTGTCCCTTTAGTGTCCAATTGTCATTGCCGCCTTTCTTCAGCCGTCGCCGGCAATTTAATAATAAACGAGGCGCCGCCGCCATCTGCCGTTCCCGCGCAGATTGTTCCGCCGTGTTTCTCAACGATCATTTTTACGATTGATAGCCCGAACCCGAATCCATAAGTTTTCGTTGTGAACATAGGCTGAAAAATTTGTTCGAGGTTTTCTTTGTCAATTCCCTTGCCTGTGTCGGATATAACGATTTCAATCCAATTGCCGCTATTTTCGGAAATGTTTGCGGCGGATATGGAAAGAATGCCGCCGCCCGGCATGGCCTGCACCGAATTTTTTAACAGATTTTTGATGGCGATGTTCAACTGATCCCTGTCTGCGTTTATGAAAACCGGTTCTTCCGGGAGACGCCATTGCAGACTTATGTTTCCGGGAATGAGAGACGAAGTCACTCCGGCGCGCAGGATCTCAACGATGTCGGCGCGTTCCTTGCGCGCGTCTTCCATTCGCGTCAGGTTCATGATGCTGTCGATTGTTTTCGACGTGTCGTCAACGCGGTTTAGAATCTTGTCGATGAACGAAGCGACTTTTTCATCGTCGGTGTCAATTTTGCGTTTCAGGAAGTAGGCGGCGTTTGAGATGGCTGCCAGCGGATTTCTGATTTCGTGGGCGATGCTGCCTGCGAATTGCCCGAGCGCGGCCAGCCGCTCCGCCGTTATCAGCTTCTCCTGAGCCTGTTTAAGCTCCCGTGTGCGTTCCTCTACGAGTTCCTCCAAGCGCGCGCGATAGTGTTCAAGTTCTTTTTCCGCTTCTTTGCGTTCGGTTATGTCTAAAATCATAGCCTGTTTGGATATTGTGCCGTCGAGGTTGTATATAGGCGTGTTTACAACGTAGAGCCAACGGTTGTCTTTAGGACTGAGAACTTCCCATCTGACTGTTTCCCCTTTGAACACTCTTTCGTTCACGCACCACGGGCAAATTTCATCCAAGTCGTGTATTGCCTTATAGCACTTACCGCCGATAGCGTTATGTCCCGTTCGGTCGATGAATTTTTGGTTCATGTAAGTAACGATATAGTCCTGAGAGCAAATATAGATGAAACCGTCGAAAGCTTCCACGATAGCCCTGTTTCGTTCCTCGCTTTCTTTCAGCGCCGCCTCGGCGAGCTTGCGCTTGGTGATGTCGTGGCACAAGGTTAGAATTCTCATTCCTTCTTCCGTCTCTATGCACGCGGCGCTAATCTCTATCGGCGTGAAATTTCCGGAATTGTCCTTGTAATCTATCTCCAGATTTCTTACAAATCCTTCCGCTACGCATTTCGAGACTTCCCTGGCGTTTCTTTCCAGATCATGTTCCGCCGTCCATTCGGTCACTTTTCTGCCGAGAATTTCATCGAGTTTCTTGTGGCCTGTCAGGCGCACATATTCCTGATTGGCTTCGACAACTCTGCCTTCCATGTCGAGAATCGTATAGCCCGTGCCGGTTATGTTGACGAGAGCCTTGTATTTCTCTTCGCTTTTCCGCAACGCTTCTTCCGCCATTTTGCGCTCGGAAATATCCACAAAAAAACCGAGCAGAAACACTTTGTCGCCCAATATCATTCTCGTGGCGCTGATCTCGGTAAAAATTATCGAGCCGTCTTTTCGCAGGCAGGGAATATCGGAGGCAACAAATGAATTCTCGTTCGCGAGCGATTCAAATGCCGCGATTACTTCCGCAAGCCTCTCTTTGGGGTGCAGATCTTTCACGCCGAGGCTAAGCAGTTCTTTTTCGGAGTAACCCAGCAAGTTGCAGATGGATTTATTTGCGTATTTAAATGTTCTTGTTTCGATTTCCGCCGCGAGGATTCCTTGTGAAGAGCCGTCGAATATTGTTCGGTAACGTTCCTCGCTTTCTTTCAACTCCTTCCGCAAATTGAGCCGGAAGATAGCGCTGCCTGTCTGGGCTGCGATCGCTTCGAGCGCGTTTTTAGACGATTCGGGTATCGCGAACAAATTGTGAGAAGCGACATTCAGGCAGGCGACGACTTCGTCGCCGTGAAGCACGGGAATAATGGCGATCGCCCGAAGCTGTTCAAGCTCAAGGTTCTCTCTCGTTTGAGTCAGAATATTATCATAAACCGTGTAAATTGGTTTGCCTTCCATCACCATTTGGGCATTTGGAGAATCTTTTTCGTAATGTCTGACTTTTTCAACAAATTCGGGAGGAAGATTTTTTTGAGCTACAAAATCGAGCGCGCCGGTATTCCGGCCGGCGAGATATAATCCTCCGCAGTCTGTTCCGGATATTTCAATCGCCGTATCGAGGATGATATGCGTCGCTTCTTTTAAATCCATTGTTCCCGCGAGAGCGACGCTTAGTTCGCGCTGGATTATCGCGTTTCTCTCCGCGTTTTTTCTTTCAGTTATGTCGAGCGCCGTGAATATCGTTCCGGCTGCCGGTTCGGAAGGATTAATATTCGATGAACTTAGCAGCACGTCTATCATTGTTCCGCTTTTTGATACCCAGCGCGTTTCGACCGTTCCTACGCCGCAACTGTTGATCTGCAGATATTTCTCGCGTCCGACCCGCTCGAACTCCTGCTCGCTTTCATAAAGAATTCTCGCGCTTTTGCCCATCAGTTCTTCGTTGCTATAGCCGGTCATATCGGCGACTCTCTGGTTTGTCCAGCCGAATATCCGGTTATTCACCATTCCTATGCCCATTGGCGCGGCGCGCAACACCGAATTCATCGCCTGCGCCACTTCGTGGAGGCTGCTCTCGAGTTTGCCGTCCACGCTTTGCGTTATACTGCTCCGCAGCTCCGACATCACTCTCTCGATGTCTTTCTGTATGGGTTTTTCAGAGTCCATCAATGCTCCGGTTAATTAACAGCGCGCTTTCTACTGAGTATCTTTACCCATTATAATTGATTTCAATACTATTTCTATTCTGTTAAAAATAAATGTTATTCACTCCCGGCGCCGGTATAATCTGTCATCATTCGCGCGAAAACGATTGTGTTAATATATTAAATATTTCATTCCGCCGGCTTGGAATAAACAAAGACGTTTTGATTATTCTATCTCTTCCAGCGCTTCACTAAGGCCGGAATGTTTTGCAATAGACCGAAGATAGATATAGGGTGGTTGCAAATAGCTCTTGATTCCGTCGCCGCTTAACTGCATAATTCAAAACCATGTCGGTATGAACACGAATCCGGTTTGAAAGGAATTGCGGGAATGAAAAAGGCGACGCACCATTTGGCAAGGCTGCTTTTAGTATTCGCGATATTCATTTGCGCCGCTCCGGCGACCGCGGCGGAACTGAAAACTCCTTGCGACGAAGGCGACCGCGTCTGCTCCGGGGACGCCTACACGCTTTTCGCGTGCAATAACGGCGAGTGGGAAGCTGTCGACTGCATGGCAGGCCGCGGGATGCTTTGCGAGAACGGACGCTGCGTGGCCCCGGCTTCATACGGTTCTCCGGCATGGTCCGCCGCCGCCGGAGAGCCGCGCGCCACAAAATCCACGCTCGCTCAAAAGGCGAAATATTATGACGCTCAATCTGAGCGGCTCATGCTGCATCCGAAATTGAAGTGGGCGATGCCCGTGTCGCTCCCCTGCAAGCAGACAGCGTGCGCGCCGGGTCAAACGCCGCCATGCGCGGACTGCCGGGAAACCGACATCGATGAGGAAAAAGCGACTTGGAAAGATGTCACGAAATGGCATTCCGGCGAAAACGACGGCCTGTTCAGCGCCCTCTATCTCGCGTCGCAGGCGTTCCGCTACGGAGTCACGAAAGACCCGGCCGCGTTGCGCATCGTCAAAACGATGATGGACGGCGAAATCACTCGCATGAAAATCACCGGAGTTCCCGGCAATTTCACGCGCCAGTATATTCCGCCGGGCATAAACGGCCTCTCCTGCCCGTCGAACATAGACGAATATATTCCGAGCGAAACGAAAGAAAATAACAAATGGGTTCAGGTCCGTGATGACGGCTGCGCCTGGTATGTCGACGGAACAACCCGGCAGTGGACCGCGTCGAAACATTGCGGGCTGAAAGAGTTCGCCGGCTATTGCTGGCTGGACAACGTAAGCAAAGATGAATACAGCGGCCACATGTTCGCGCTTGCGGCGGTGGCGAAACTCGTTGACGATCCGGAGGTTCAGGCGGAAGCTAAGGACCTGCTCGGGCAGGTGGGCCGCCATCTTGTCCAAAACGGACTGACAGTAGTTGATTGGGACGGCCGCGTAACAGAGCACGGCAGATTCACGCCGTTCAGCATGAACGACTATCCAGGCTTCAACTCCGCGATGGCGCTAAGCTTCATGTCCGTCGCCGCGGAAGTCACTAAAGACCCGGTGATTGTTGATTTCTACGAACATTGCATGCTTCATAAGGGGAGCAAAAAAGTTTGCCCCGGCACATTCAAAATTATGCAGAAGCCGTTCGGCGGCTATCTCAACATGGCCGGCATGTATGTCGACGACCAGGGCTGCCGCTCGAACTATAACAACATCTCAATGCACATGTTGAGCATGTTCACGCTGCTGTGGTATGAACGCGACCCGAAACTGCGGGAAAAATATCAGCAAAGCCTCGACGTCGATGTGTTTCGAACGCCGAAACAGCCACGCGCGTTAGAGCGCCAGAACAATGCCTTTTTCGATATCATCTGGGCGTCCCAGAAGCGGCTCGGCCCCGGTTCGGACGGGCCGGCGCTCGAGCGCGTCGATAACGCCGTCCGCATGCTGCGGCAGTTTCCGGAGCGCAAATATCTCGGTGAAGTTAAATGCCCGCCGGACAAATGCCGCGAGTATTGCCTCGACAGGTTCAAGTCGCCGATCGGCGATTACCCGAGGCAGGTCGCGGAACTCTGCATGGGCACGTTCATCTGGTGGTGGAATCCGTATGACCTCGACAACTGCAAACTAAACCGAAGCGTTGTCTTCCTGCCGTCGGATTACCTGCTCGCCTACTGGATGGGCCGCTATTTCGATTTCATAAAACCGGATATGTGATTCAGCAATATTATTTCTGATTAACACCGATTTACAGATAGTTGTTTTTTTGTCTTTAACAGCCAAAACAATCGGGTGCCATGCACAAAGCTATTTCCTTTGTGCATGTGCCGGGGTTTTCGTTCTCAAATCCCCTCATTTTTCATAGATTAAAAGTTTCGCTCCGCCAATCATCTGAGTTTCAGGCATAATCAATATTATTTGAATAAACATCAGCCGCGCTGGTAGCAGTTCCAGAAACGGTTCTTCTTAACAGCGCGCAGGATGGAGTCTTTTGCGCGGCGGCAGTCCAATTCTATCCATGCGCGGCCGCAGCCGATGCGCGTGTGTGAGTCGTCTGAAGCGAGGCGGGGGTAGGGGATGGCGTCCGTGTCAAACTCGGCGTTATAGAACCCTTTAGTCGTGATTTCCACGGCGTCGATCGGGTATCGCACGGCGAGCGCTGTGAGCCGTTCGTTAATCTGCTCGACGCCTACCTCGTACTCGGCGAGATGATTGACGATGTGCAGGACTTCGGAGTCGCCGGTGATTTTGTTGATGTGAATGTAGCCGCGTTCGTGGGCGGTGATTTCGATTCCTTTGAAAATAATCATCTCGGTTCGGACGCTGTCGTAAACCTCGTCCGAGTTCGTTTTAAGCAGGTAGTCGTGGTCGGTGAACGCGATGAAGTCGTAGCCGAGAGAGGCGTAGACGTTGGCGGCCTGCTGCGGCGTCAGTTTGCCGTCGGAGCAGGTTGTGTGAACATGGAGGCAGCCTTTAAGAAGCATCTGTTATATTGAACGGGCGGCTTCGATCGCTTTGCGTACGCGTTCGATTTCGGCTGGTTTCGCTTTCTTTATCGATTCGTTTTCGGCCACCTTCGCGCCGATGAAGATAATAAAATCGGTCACCGTCGTGTTCCCTTTGATGTTCAGGCTTTTGCCGACCTGCCGGAGAATCAGATCGCCGAGCAGCAACCCGGAGAACGCGCGCCGCATGAGCGAAATTATTCCGAGCGCCTGCATTCCGTCGCGGGCTGCTTCGAGCAGCGAATCGCTTATATTTTTCTTCGCTTCGATATCCTTCACAATCTCGTGGCTGCGGTCGAGCAGCGAATCGAGGTCCGCATCGGACAGCTTTCCCGCGTACCGGACGGCGAGCATGCCGCCCAGCTCGACGAGCAGTTCGCTCAGTTCGGCGTCGTCGAAATCCGGGCCGTCGTCCGCCAGGTCGTTCAACTGTTCGATAATCCCTTCGTCATCCGCGATTCTCTCTATGAACTTCCTGTCGGCCTTCGCCCAGTCCGCGACAAGCTCCTCGGCGATCAGTCGCGCCAGCGATTCGCGCTGCCCGCGTCCGATGATCTTCTCGCGTATCAGCTTCACCGCGTTCTTCAGCGTTTCGTCAGTCACTTCGCTTTCATATTTCAAGTCGCCGAAGCTCATAATCAGCTCGCGCAGCTTGCGCTCCATCCGCTTCGTGTTCGGCGTGTCGTTCAGCAACTCGTCGAACATGTCCGAGAGAAGCTTGAGCATATCCTTGAATTCCGCTTTCGAAATAACGCCGTCCTTGAGAATCTGCCTTAGCGGTTCCACCGCCTCCGGACTTAACTGTTTTAATAGTTCATTGAGTTTCTTTGTTTTGCTCGACATGAATGCTTACAACCCCTTGCAGTTTTATTGAAGATTCCTCTCTTCGCTCGGAATGACAATGTGGTGAGGCATTACATCTACCATCTACCATCTTTTGTCTTATCCCAACTACCAGCTACCAGTCCCCAGCTACCATCTTTTATCTTTCCCTGTCTACTGTTTCCTATTTGCCGTCTACCGTTTTTATCTTTCGCTGAGTTCTGTATTCTGTATTCTGTTTTTATGTTTTTATGTTTTTATGTTTTTCCCCGTCTACAGTCTACTGTTTGCCGTCTACCGTTTTTATCTTTTGCTGAGTTCTGTATTCTGTTTTCTGTATTCTCTTTTTATGTTTTTCCCTGTCTACTGTTTGCTGTTTGCCGTCTACTGCCTTTTTATCTTTTCCCCAGTTTTTCCCTGAAATACGGAATAGTTTTCACCAAGCCTTCTTCGAGCGAAATCTTCGGTTCCCAGCCGAGCAGCTTCTGAGCGAGCGCGATATTCGGGCGCCTCGTTTTCGGATCGTTTTCCGGCAGCGGTTCGTATACGAGCGGCACATCGGCGCCGGTCATTTTGATAATAATTTCCGCGAACTCAAGCATGGACAACTCGCGCGGGTTGCCGATATTCACCGGTTCGTTGTAATTAGAATTCAGCAGCCTGACGATGCCCTCGACAAGGTCGTCGACATAACAGAACGAGCGTGTCTGTTTGCCGTCGCCGAAAATAGTGATGGGCTGCCCGGTAATCGCCTGCGAGCAGAACGCGGGCACCACGCGGCCGTCGTTGATTCTCATGCGCGGCCCGTACGTGTTGAAGATGCGGATGATGCGCGTGTCCAACCCGTGCGAGCGGTGGTAGGCCATGACGAGCGCTTCGGCGAACCGTTTCGCTTCGTCGTAGACGCCGCGCGGGCCGATCGGATTCACGTTTCCCCAGTAGTCTTCCGTCTGCGGGTGAACGAGCGGATCGCCGTAAACCTCGGATGTCGAGGCGAGCAGGAACTTTGCGCCCTTTGCCTTAGCGAGACCGAGCGCCTTGTGTGTGCCGAGCGAGCCGACCTTCAGCGTCTGAATCGGGAATTTAATGTAATCGATCGGGCTTGCCGGACTTGCGAAGTGAAGAATCGCGTCCACCGGCCCGTCGACAAACAGATAATTCGTTACATCGTAGCGAATGAAAACAAAATTCTCTTTCTGCAAGTGGGCGATGTTATCCACGCTGCCCGTGAGCAGGCTGTCGATGCAGA
>JBAYJY010000154.1:0-11193 GCA_041664945.1 bacterium
CACTGGTCAGGTTTGAACCCCGCCCCTGCAATCCTCGCCTCATCCACTCTGAAAAATTGCGCCGTGCGCTAATGGCGGATTCGCGTTTATTTCAACCCCAGAGAAGTCCTGACGATATTTTCGTCGATTGTCAGTTCGTACTGGTTTTCGCCGAGTTTGCGAACGCAGTCGTGTTCGAACGGGTCGAACTCGAATTGTTTAATTACGCGGCCGTAAACGTCCTTGAGAGCGCGGGCGCCTACGCGGGAGAGTTTCGCCCCTTCGTTCGCGATCATTCGCTGCGCCTTCTTCGTAATTCCGAGCTCGATGTTGAAACGTTTAAAGAAACGTTTTGAGAGATTGAAGACTGATTCGCGCGGCTCGGAAAAAATGACTTCGAGATCGTCGGCGTTGAGGTCTTTGAGCACGATTGCATTATCGAATCGTGAGAGGAACTGAGGGAGCATGCCGTATTTGAAAATGTCTTCCTGAATAAGGTTTTCTTTGAGAGTGAAGATTTGCCTGAAAGCGATTGAACCGTCGTCGTTCATGACCATCTGGGTAAGCTTGTCCTGTTTGCCTTCTTCGAACACGCGGCTGTAAACCTGATCGTAAAGTTCCTCGAACGCGCCGCCGCAGATGAAGAGGATGTAGCTCGTGTCTATGTTCATCTGTTCAGGTTTGTACTCTCCGTCCTGATAAATCTGAGTGTCGAAGGAAACTGTTTCGCCTTCCATAAGAGTGAGGAGCGATTGTTGTATGTTGATGCCGATCACGTTTGCCTTGCCGCCGATTTTTGAGGTGATCTTGTCGATTTCGTCGATGCAGACAGTGCTGTGCTCCATCAGGTCTTTGATCCGCTCGGCGGTGGCGCCTTTGCCGAGAATCTGCATGGCGCGGTCCTGCAGGGTTCTGAATAGTTGGTGGCCGGTGATGATAGCTCCTTCGTCATTCGCGAGCGCGTTCGCGTTCATGCGAATTACGACCCGGTGCTTGTCGAAGAACGGGTTAGTCATGTACATGTCTTCCATCGCCTTCATGATGGATGTTTTGCCTGTTCCCGAGTTGCCGATCATTATGATGTTGCCGTACTTCTCGTTGCAGACGTGCTTGAAAATTGCTACGGCCACATACTTGAGAACATCGTCCTGACCGATAATATTGCCTTTCATTTCATCGTAAATATCTCGGGGTCTCATCAACGGCGCTCCTTGCAAGTCATTATATCTATTGTCATTTGGAAGAAATTGTAACACCCCCGGCGGCGCAAATCAACGCGGCAAGCCGGCCTGCCTGCCGGCCCGTTCAAATAAACTTCCCCATTTTACTGAAAACAGATAAAATATAATAATGATGAGTCTCGCGAGAAAGTATCCGGGCTATCTTCTTTTCCGGCAGATCGGGTTTCCCAAACTGTTGCCGCTAAGCCTCGCTGTGAGCGTAACTCATCGCTGCAATGCCCGCTGCAAGACCTGCAGAGTCACAAAGAAAAAGCCGGACGAACTGACGTTGAACGAATATGTTGCGATTTTCAAATCGTTGCGGGGGGGGCCGCGTTGGGTCACAATAACGGGCGGCGAGCCGTTCATGCGGCGCGATCTGACCGAGATCGGCGGGGCTATGGCCGGCATTATGGAGCCGGACGCGATAACGCTTGCTACAAACGCTTATTACACCGACAGGCTGCTGTCGTTCGCGAGAAATGTTATTCGCGGGCATCCGAAAGTGCGGTTTGTCGTCAACATTTCTATTGACGGAATCGGACCGGCGCATGATAAGATTCGCGGACTGCCCGGCAGCTTCGAGCGGGCCAAGGATAGTTTTCAGGCGCTAAAGAGCATGGAATTGGCGAACATGCGGCTCGGCTTTCACACTGTGATCTCGAAGTTCAACGCGCACGCTATTCCCGATTTGCTTGGGTACCTGAAAGTTTTCGGGGCGGATCACCACCATTTCGAGATTGCGCAGACCCGCGCAGAACTGAATGTCTGTAATGAAGACATCGCGCCGCCGATCGAAACGTACGAAAGCCTGGTTCAGATGATTCTCGAAAGAGACAACTATAAAGAAGACGATTTTTTCACGGAGTCCGTCAGGCTGTTCAGGCGCGAGTATTACAGGCAATCAGTGAAAACGCTGCGGGAGAAAGAGCAGTCCGTGCCGTGTTTCGCGGGATATGCATCCGCGCAGATCGGTCCGAACGGAGACGTGTGGCCATGCTGCGTGCTGGCGCGCCCGATGGGCAATCTGAGAGAGAAAAATTATAACTTCGAAGCTGTTTGGACAAGCCGGCGCGCGAACGCGGTCCGCCGCGCCATCCGCGAAAACGGATGTTTCTGTCCGATGGCTAACGCGCTGTATACGAGTCTTCTTCTGCATCCGCCGACTCTCGCGCGCGTTTCGACAAAGCATCTTTGAATGACTTGAGTTTTCGGCGGAATCTTATTTGCGACTATTATCCATAGCGGGGTTTTGCGGATTTCTTTCGGCGCTGTTTCCGTCAATAATCATTTCGGCGATCCGTTCTGCCGCGATACGGGCGTCGGTTCGCAGTGGATTGATTCTCAAGGCGCTTTCATAATCAGACAGAGCGCCGGCATAATCGCCGCTTTTTTCAAATGCCGTTCCACGATAAAATAACAGCGTGTCAAAGCCTCTTTCGTCAGGCGATTCAAGCGCGCGCGAAAATTCGGCCGCGGCGCTTTGATAAACATGATTGCGCAGGCATGCGACGCCGCGATTAACCGCCGCGGTTCGGGCGCTATAGTCGGACAGCCTGAAAGAGACGGCGACAAATAATACGCCGACTGTTACAGAGGCGATCAGGGCAGTGGCGGAGAAGCGGCCTGCGGCGGCGTTGTCTCTTTTTTCAGACTTTATCATATCGAAAATTAATACAGCGGCTATCGCGAACAGCGGCAGGGTTGAAGCCGGGCCATGCAGCCCAAGCGCGTTTCCCACGTTTTGAGTTGTGTAGCCCTCGATGAAAAGAGGAAGGCAATAGGCATAAACTGAATTGCTGATTGACTCCGGAACGTGGGGGTCGGTGAAAACGAATGTGAAGAAATGAAATATTGAAACGGCGGTTAGGGTGAAGAAAAGATAGCGCCCGAATACGCCCGAGCGCCGCAACTGGAAAAAAGCCGGGACGGCGAGAAAAATCATGGCCGGAGTCATGTAGCGCGGCCTCACGGCGAAGCCGCCCTGCCACGCGACCGGAAATGCCGAATTCGCCAGCAGGTATAAAGCTGCGACCGCAAGAAAAAGCGCCGCGCGGGCGCGCAGATCCTTGTCGCGGAACATGGCGGCAAACCCCGGAATGCTGAAAAGCAAAAATGGCGAAAGCCAGAAGATTCCCTGGCCCGGCAGCGCCGCGGTGGTCAGAATTTTGATCGGCTGAGGAGAGAGAAGCCGGCGCGCGAACCTGTTTCCGGTTATGGCCCATTCAGGCTGATTCATGTGGAATATGCCCACCGTGAGTAACGAGCCGAAGCAGGCCCGGTTGTAAACGAGCAGCGCGACAGCCGGGGGAATAGCGCCTAAAAGAAAAAATACGATCTTATTTTTGTCTTTCAGAGAGAAGAAAATATACGCCGCCATCGGCGCAGTGATCATAATGCAGTCGAATGAACAAATGAAAGCATAGGCCAGCATGAATCCTGAAACGAAAACCGCCCAGTTCGGAAAAGCGTCTTTTCTCCTGAAGCGTTCCGCTATTAGGAATGCGCCGAAGCAGAGCGCGAGCGCCGGCAGATATGTGTAAAAGAGCGTCGAATAAGGAAACGCCAGAGTTCCGAAAGAGAAAGCGAGAGTCAGGGCGAGCCGGTCTCTGACGGCCGCGGTGAAATAACCGAGAAAGGCGAACAGCATAACAGCGAGCGCGGCGGCTGGCAGCGAAACGAGCAGAATCGTGATTATGCGGAGCGGGACGGAGTTATAAGGGTTCGGATTGTTGTCGCCGGACAGAGTCTTGTAAGCGTACAGAATCGCGGCGCCAGGGAACACCGTGCCGGGGCCGCCTGAATAATAATAGTGTCCATCCTTGCGCGCGGCGTCAATGGTGTTTTCGCGATAACCGTCGATGTTCAGAGAGTCGCGGTAAACTATTGAATATATCAGGTCCATCCGCGCCATTACGTTATCGGCAGGATTCGGAAAAAAAACGTATGAGCAAGTCAATGCGATTAGCGCAAATAGAAGGATGTGCAGTTTTTTCATAAACGGCGCCGCTCCAGATTACTAATCTTACAACAAAAACGGCTGCAATGCGCGACATGAAAGCTGATTTTCAGATCAGATGAAAGGGCTGAATGAAAGAACGCTTTTGAGAGGCTTTGGAGTTATGAGCAGGCTGGGCATAAATTCCTGAATTTCGGCGAGCGCAGCGACCGCGCCCGGAAGTTTGTGCGAATCCGTGTACGATTTCATAACAAAATCGGCATTGTTCAGGCGCGAGACGATCGCCGCGAGCGCTTTTTCAACCGCCGCCTCGACGTCTTTTTTCCTATATTCGTCCGTCTGTTTGTAAGCTTGGATGAGATTGTATACGCCGTCGAGGTCGATGCAGTATGGAACATCAGAGTCCCATAAACCGTTTTCGTGTTGGAGGGCGATTGTGGCGTCGATAATTTTCTCAGGATAGGGCAGGGGGCGTTTGAGATAGGCGTATATGAAATAGAAATGGAACGCGCCGCCCATCTCGTCTTTTGCCGGTTTTTTGTTCAGCGCGTCGCCGCGAATCCAGAAGCCGGTTTCAGGATCCGCCTCGCGGTTAAGCCAGTCAAAATATATATCCATCAATTTTGTGTCGATTTCGTCGGTGTTGAGAGCCGCGGAAGGTATGCCTGCGCCGATATGCGAGCCGGTCCAGATCATTCCCCATGGTATGTTTTCGAGCATCTTTTCGATCTTTTCGGGCGAGTTAAACTTCTTCATGAAAGCCAGAGGAAATTTCGGTTTTGCGCCGAGAAGCTTCAGCGCTCCGACTGCGTAAGCGGTCGCGTGTTCTTTCGGATGCATAGTGACATTTCCGCCGAACCAGCCGGTTTTAGGATCCTGGAAATTTTGGATCAGAGTCACCCAAGACTGTCTTTCTTCAACCGTGAGATTCAGCGAATCGAGCGTGTAGAGCGTATAAACCATATCGCAGGCGCCGTAGAGGTCGGGTTTGTTTCTGCCCGGCAAATATGAATAAGAGCCGGTTTTGTTTCCTGCGGCGAAAGTGGATATCCACTTCGGCGCGACGGATATAAACGAATCGATGTTGTACGGCGTGGAAGCAGCGGAAGCGGATAGCGAATTTATAATAAAAAACAAAACGCAAAGCGACATTAAATTTAAACGCAGCAGGTTCACAGTTAATGATTTTAGCGGCGAAAAAGTGAAAATTGAATGTCGCAAAGAATAAATATTAAATTTGTTATTTTTTGGATTAATTGTGTTTTCTATATCATGTTGAGTTATTATATAAAACCAGAAAAGAGTGCAAAGATATGCGCACGCCGGCTTTTTTGCAGCGCAATAATATGCACTTCAAATATGATTTAAATCGCATGGAAACAAAAAAACACAGTTTCTACAAAATGGTTTTGTGACATTTTGGATGTTGAAAAAGTTGGCATGGATATTGCCGTTTATCATAAATCATCAATACGGGAAATGGCGGACGCCTAAAAATAACGAATATTATTCATTAATTTTGAAAAATGAAAAAACATCTGACAAGTTTACAGGGGATAAGATGAGAAAAAAAGAATTGAGCCCTCCGGGTTTAGTTGAATCGAACGCAGAGCGAAGAAAAGGAACCCCGAGTAGGAAATTATATATTACCGCGGCGCTGCTCACGATTTTTTTCGCAGGAGCGGTTATGTTTGGGATGATAGCGAGAGCCGCGACAAAAACATGGCCGTTTACAACACCGGGAGAATATGTCTATGACAGCTCGAAAATAGAAGTCGCCGGCGGTGTGGCGGACCTGATAACGCAGAACTGGATGAACGATAGTTGGGCGTATAGAAGACGGATTATAGTTGACAATACGGCAGGAAGCGCGCAGACGAACTTTCAAACGAAGGTCACGCTCGACAGCTCGAATTTTGACTTTGCAAATGCGCGGGCAGACGGATTTGATATCAGGTTTACGGACGCTGACAAGAAAACAACGATATTTTTCTGGCGTTCGGCATATGATTCAGTAGCGCAGACTGCTACTTTTTGGGTAAGCATACCGACGCTTCTGAATGCCGCTACGCAGGACATTTATATTTATTACGGCAATTTCGCCGCGGCTGACGCGAGTACATACAGCGATGTTTTTACCCAAGTGGGTGAGTTCGGGATCAGGTCGCAGAATCCGATCGGATCGGCATTTACGGCGATCAATTTCTCAGCCGCTCTTTCCGTCACGCCGGTCGTTGTTTCAACAATTCAAACAGCGGTTGATTCTCCGACATCGGTCACGCCGTTTGATATATGTCCTAAATCAACTGGCGGCAATTGCGCGGCAGGCCCGCACGACGGAACCGCCGAACCTCAGATTACAAACGTCACTGCAGCTGGATTTCAGGAAAGGCTGATGCCGAAATCCATAGATTGCGATGGAGTCCACGGCGTTGAAAATTTCGCCTATCTCGCGCTGGTGCCCGGCACATATAGGCTCGGCGGCAGGGTCGTCAGTGTTTTTACGCATACTCTTGGGAACAGCAGCGAAGCTCTTACAAACAACATAAGTTACGGCATCACTTTTCCCGACCTTCCCGTGGTATTGGGCCAACTTCAGACATGGGACACGGTCGAAAACACTCCGATCAGCGTACGGCTTAAGAACATAACGGTGAATGATTTCAGCGCAAAGATCGAGGAGGACGGCGAAGGTCAGTATCATCCGACCGAAACAGGCGGTTTTATTGTGATCGATCAGGCTGGAGCCGATGACATCCTCGAAAACACAATCGGCTCGGGTCTCGATGGCGAGGTGGGCAGCACCGGTGAAGGCAGAATGAATGACACGTGGCAGACGACCGGTTTTCAACACGCTTTTTCGTTTGCGCCAGTCGTTATATTGAAAGCGCAGAATGAAAACGGCGGCAACAACGGACAAGAGCGCATTCAGTCAATAACAACAACGACTTTCCAGCAGAAATTCGAGGAAAATTTTTATTCGAACGCCGGCACATGCAATTTCTATGACGGATATCACACAAACGATGAAGGCGGCGCGTTTATAGCGCTCGGAAGTTCGGCAGGCGCGATGACTGTTCCGGCGTCCTTTGCATTGTATGCCAGGAAATATCAGAGCGTTGATCCAACCGCAACCGTTCAGGCTGTCGAGTCGTATAACAACGACCCGACAATAAAGCCGTCGCTTACGAACACTGTTTCTTTCGACAACCTGAGTTCTTTCACTCAGACTCTTGGAGCTGGAACGGGAAACGTCAGATATCAGATATCCAACGACGCGGCGAACTGGTACTATTTCGCAACTTCAACGACTTCCATTTGGACCAACGCGGCGACGGAACATTATTATCTCGCCAACACAGCGGCGGAGGTGAATGCCAACAGCGCCGCTTTCGTAAGCGACATCGGGCCCGGCTCGTTTTATTTCAAGGCATTTCTTCACGCTCCGACTGAAAACGACGATATTGCGCTCGATCAGGTGGATATCGACTATACCGTGCCGGCCGCCGCGCCCGACATCTCTGCGATTGCTCCGAACCCGGCGCCGATCTATGCCGATGTTATAATCAGCGGCTCTGACTTCGGACTCGTTCAAGGTGCGTCAAAAGTCTACTTCAACGGATGCGACGCCACGGCGGGAATTTCCTCGTGGTCCGCGACTTCAATTACCGTGAAAGTTCCAACATGCGCGTCGAACGGACCTGTCACCGTGATTGTAGGGCCCTACATATCAAACGAATCCGCGTTTACAATTTCCACGCCCAATATAACTTTTATCGATCCGCCGACGGCCGACATCTATCAGCTTGTGAATGTCTACGGTTCGAATTTCGGATACACGCAAGGGACGTCATATGTAAGTTTTGCGGACGGCGCAAGCGGCGTGAACGCCATTGTTTTGTCATGGTCGAACAATGCAATATCGTGCCGCGTTCCGCCCGGCGCTATTACGGGAAATGTAAATGTCGTCACTGCCGGCGGAACGTCGAACAGCATCAATTTCACGATCACGCCTGACACTTCAAGATGGCCGTTTACGACTCCGGCGAATTATACGTACGGGCCTTTAGTGACTGACACGGGGGGGATGGCCGAGACGGTCACAGTTAATTCTCCTTCGTGGCTGGACCGTAAATGGTTATACCGCAGGCTGATTCAGTATGACAATAACGCCGGGAAGCCAGCCGGCTTCCAAGTTCTTCTTCAACTGACCGCCGCGAATTTCCCCGGCGGATTTGCAAAATGCAAGGCCGACGGTTCTGATATACGGTTCACGCGCGCGGATGGTACGACGGCTGTTGATTCATGGATAGAAAGCTGGGACAGTTCGGCCCAGACGGCTACGGTGTGGATAGAAACGCCCGCGCTCGCTTCAGAAAATTCGGTTTATATTTACTACGGCAATGCGAGCGCGGCGGCGATTTCATCGGCCACGCAGATATCGAATACGCTTAACCTGATCGGGCAGGCGGGAACGACCACTAAATCGATTGTGGGAACGAACAGTTGGACCGCTGTGACTATGACCGGGTTCACATCCGCTCCGGTTGTCATGGCGACCCAGGTGTCAAAATACGACACGCGCGAATCGCACGTCAGGATAAAAAATGTCGCCGCGGGCAGTTTTAGCGTCGCGATAGAAAACGCCAGAGGTTCAGGCACGACAACTCACAACGCGGAAAATGTCAGTTGGATAGCGATAAGCCCCGGATCGTGGTACATAGGCGGTCTGCATGTAGAGGCGGGCACATTTGGAAGCCTGAACAGAACGGCGGCCAACGTCACATTCGGCGCAGGAAGGAATTTCGCCGGAGCGCCGGCGGTTCTTGTGATTCAGCAGACTGCGAACACAACCGGCGGCGGCACGGACAACTCGACTCAGGTTCGAGCGAACAATGTGGCGACAACCGGATTTTCTGCGAAACTCGAAAGAGACAACGACACTCAGCCGGCGTCGTTCACGGCAGAGACCGGCGGCTATATCGCAATTGACTCGGGAACGATGGACGACTCTCTGCCGAATTTGAACGGCGGAGCGGGGTTGACTACATTCACTATGCCTAACATGTGGAACTGGCAATCGTTGGATCTCCCGTCGACGGTGTCATTGAATCCGGCCGTGGTTGCGACTATAGACACGACAGGCGCCGAAGCGGGCGAAAATCCGGCGCATACGCGAATCAAAAATATCACCGGGTCGTCATTTCAGGTTCAAAACGAAGAATGCACGAACGGGACTGGAAGCAACCAGTGCACTGAAGGGCACGTGAGCGAGACTGATGCGTGGCTTGGTATCGAACCGGGACAGATTTACGGCCGCATGTATTCCAGCGCCACTCCGAACGCAACGGTAAACGCCGAGGAAAATCCTCAGTATTCATCCGCGAATCCGACAATCAATCCCAAAACAACTGATGGCGAGTCTTATAGCGGGATAGCCGGTTTCTTTGAACTTACCGGCTACGAAAATGCAGGCTCAGTGAGATATCAGGTCACAAACGACCAGACTTTCGGGAATTGGTATTGGCATGACGGAGCCGCATGGGGAGCGTCCTCCGGTTTCGCGCAGACAAATACATGGCAGGAACTTAACACGAATCTTCCGACATTTGATGCCGCATTCGGAACCGGAAAGTTTTATTTTAAAGCATTCATGGTATCAGATGGTTCGCAGCTCGTCCAGATAGACGGCATCGGAATTATCAAGAGGAGCAATAAACAGACAATTTATGAATGGGCGACAAATTCAGTAGCGACGCCTGTCTTTTATGAAGACAATCAGCCGGCGAGCGTCAACGCAGGAATGAACTATATCGCGGCGATTCAGGTGGAGCACGACGGCTCTCTCGGAACATACAATTTCCAATTGCAATATCGAACGGATCCTTTCGGTGTCACGCCCGGAGCGTGGACCAGCATTCAAACCTCGGGGACGGACTGGATTGCGATAGACGGCCCTTGGGGGAATCATGGCGCGAACGTGCTCACTTCGAATTTCAAGGTGAACGGCGGCTCCGGAACAGGAACGGCGGTTGACGGCAAATACTCGGAAACGGGAGTCGTAACTGCTTATCAATTCGCGAGCGGAACTTATTACTCCGAGTTCTGGTATGCGATTCAGCCGACAACGTCGGCTGCCGGAAACGTTTACCAGTTCAGGATGGTTGACGGAACGTCCTCCGCCGGATTCTCCTATGACAATTATCCTCTCGCCGGCCCGGCGCCGGATCCGCTGACTATCGCCATCGCCGATACAAGCGGCATAACAAATGACACAACGCCCGCCCTGACTCTTACTTGTTTCGACAACGCGGACGGCGCAAACTGCGACGCTTCGGATTTCATGCGCTTCGCTTGCGACGAAGCTTCGCTGCCAGGCGCGCCTTGGGTCGCATTCTCAACTTCATACAGCTCTTTCGATATGACAACCGGCCCCGGATGCAACTCCGCGGACGGGCCGAAGACTATTTATTTTCAGGCAAAAAATCAGCCGGCTTATGATTATCTTCAGCTTACTCCCGCCTCCGACACCACTTATTACGACACGACTCCGCCGGATTTCATTCCGATTGATGTGACATCCGACAGTCCCGGCGAATATTTTTATGGGTCCCCGGATATAACTTGCCGCACGAGCCTCGGGCCGCCTGCATGCACTGTTTGGTTCAACAACCTCGCTGGAGAGGGAGCGGGGCAGAACATCACCGTTAGACTTTTGGATTCCGACATTACAGAAGTCAACAAAAAGAGTTTCTCCGGCGTCGCCGCTTTTAACGACACGCCCGCCGCTGATGTGTCGCCAACGAGCGACTGGACCCAGGCGTATTCTGTTGAGGCGGGCACTCTGGACCAGTTGGGCAGGCAATTCACTTTTTACGACTTGGTTAACAATTCGTTGTCGTTCCAGATCGATTTCAGAAGAGATGTGGATTATCCCGACGCGATCGCGCCGGACGGATATGACACATCCGGGAAAGCTGTAACCCTTATCAGCGGCGGCTGGGGAAACTATCCCAACCCGTATTTCGAATGGGC
>JBAYJY010000155.1:0-11157 GCA_041664945.1 bacterium
TAGTCGTGCGAGAAGCGTGGCTGTTTTTAGCGATAGCGTTCTGCTTCATAGTTTTGACGGCTCTGGCGTTCGCGCCGCTCGGCCAGAAACTGGGCTTCCTAATTAAGAAACACGCGCCTTTAGCGGGGTGCTCAATATGCGTCGCAGGCGCCATGGCTGGCGCCGCTGCATTTTCTGCTATGGGGGCTTTGAGTCTGAGGCCGGAATGGTGGTTTATCGCAGGCATGGCGCCGGCGCTGTATTTCTCAAGAAAACCGGCGGTCGCCTTGGCGGTGGCTCTGGCGCTGACAATAGGCATACCGGCGCTGTTTTTCATCAAGTCGGAAAAAGCGAATTGGTCGACCTATCAAAAGATTACTCTTACACAGATGAGGGATTACACGCTTGACGGATATGAGCGATTGGTTGGATATGAGTTGTACGCAAATAAGGATTTTCAGGAATTCGGGCTGGATCTGAGCGACAAGTCGATGGATCAGTTTCCGAAACTGAATATGTTTCGCAAATTTTACGACGCTCCATACGCTGCGGCGCGACCGAAAGAGGTGTTGATTATCGGCGACGGGATGGGGAACGCGGCGGCGGCGGCGCTGCGCTTCGGCGCGCAAAGAGTTGACGTTGTGGAAATCGATCCCGTGATCGCTGAATATGGACGGAGGCTGCACCCGGAAAAGCCTTTCGAAGACGTTCGGGTTCATATATATAATGCAGACCCACGCTCGTTTTTTATGCGGGCGGTGATAAAGTACGATCTGATAGCTTTCTACATGCCTGACTCAAAAGCCGTGTCATCATCGAAATCGAGCCTGAGAAAGGAAAATTATGTATATACGCTGGAAATTTTTCAGGAGGCGGCCAGATTGCTTAATAAGGACGGCGCCGTGTCGGTGTCGTTTTTGTTCGAACGGCCGTGGATGATGAGGCGCGCTTCGCTGACGCTCGAAAAAGTGTTCGGACATTCGCCTGAAAAACTCGGCGGAGGAATATTCATCGCCGGAAATAACGGCTTCGGCGAGGAAGGCGGCGCAGGAGTCGAAAAACGCCGCGCAGGCGTCGCGCTGCCTGTCGATAACTGGCCGTATTTTTATGCGGAGAAGAAAGGAATTCCTGTCGCTTACCGGGCCGTTCTTCTTCTGGTATTAGCTCTTTTGCCTGCGCTGATACGTTTCTCGGCCCCCGGAGCCGCAAAGCGTTTGAATGGCCAGTTTCTATTCCTTGGCGCGGCGTTCATGCTGATAGCGGCCCGGAGTTTTTCACTTTCAGCGCTTCTGCTCGGCGCGGCATGGAGCGCAAACTTGTTATCTATCACTTCAGCATTACTGATGATTCTTCTGGCGATCCTGACGGCGCATTTTGTGGAAAATATTCCAAAGTCCGCTGCATACGCAGCGCTTATCGGTTGCTTACTGGCATTCTATTTTATTCCTGCGGAAATATATTTCGGAATGAATTTCGCGGCGCGAACAGCGCTTTTGCCTCTGATATTCGGCGCCCCTATGTTTTTCGCGGGAATTGTCTTTGCTATATTATTCCGCGACTCCTCCGACCTGAAATCGACGCTTGGTTCGATCATAACCGGAGCGGCGCTTGGCTGTTTGCTCGAATACAGCGCTTTGTTTTTCGGTCTTCGCTCGCTGTGCCTTACAGCGCTGATTCTATTGCTTATATCCGCAATACCCATTTTTAATAAGCATGAAGCCGCTCCATGACGAAATTTCATATTGCATTAAAAATATTTAACGTTTGAAAATTCGCTTGTTCTTCGGTATTGGGACCGCAGTTACATGGTCGCTTGTATAGAACACCTTGAAAGGCAACCCGCTTTTGTTCAATTCAGCGGCGAACATGTATCGGTAGCGGCTTGATTTGTGAAAGACATAGGAGGGTTCAGCGCCTTCGGGGCACCCTATGTTTTCATACCGCAGATAAGGTCGTTCCCGTTCCTGCGCATTAATGTCGATTGCGTTTATTTTCTCGTCAGTTAAAAACAGAAGACGCCATTTAATGAAGTATGTTGTTTTAACGCATTTGACGTTATTGCTTTCAAGGAAATGCGCGACTTTAACAAGAGATTCGGGGTTTGTTTTTGCATTGCCCTCAACGATTGAGTAGTTGGAAAAGAGCGTTGCTGCGCCACCGAAAAGGCCAAAAGCGAGCAGGGCGAGCATGAGCGCGGCGAGAAGATTGGCAGAGTGTCGCCTGGCTCCATACAGGAAAGCGGCGGCGAGAGCCGGCGCAGTGGAAAGGAATGGCTCAAGCGGAAGCAGATATCGGGGCGAGCGGCCGTTATAACCTGAAAAAAGGTACGCGAGCAAAGTCAGCAGCGCGACAAGCGCCGGAGCGGCGGGTGTTTTTCGCCAGTTGCCGGCGAGAACAATTACCGCTATCAGCAGAGCGGCGCCGGAACACCAGGCGTACCATGGAATAGGATAAACAAAATTATGGATACAGTCCGGCGTCAGGAACGCGGGAATCTGTTTCGAAAAAAGAGAGATGACCCTCTCGGCAACGCCATCGGCCGAAGGCCCGCCGGGCCCTCCGCCGGCCAGATGCCTAAGGTGAGCGTAGTCGCCGGAAATGTTAGCCGCGATAAGCGGCGAAGCGCCGGCGGCGAAACCGGCGATGAAGACAGGCAAACGGACCGGATGCAGCAGTCCGCGGCGAAGGCCGAACACGAGAGCCGTCGCCGCATAGATTGCCGCGAAATCGTAGCTCCACATCGCAAGTCCCAGCATGGCGCCCATCAGCGCCGCGATTATTGTCATTCGGCGCCGCGCCGTCTCACGGTAGGCGACCTCAAGCATTTGCAGCAGGCATAGGGCCGCAACTCCGAGAAAAATAGTTTCGATGTAACCGTCCGACTTAAGCGATGATCTCAAATATTGTGTTGAAAAGCTAAGGAGGACGGCCGCGGCAAGCGCTGTTCGGCCGCCGAAGAGCCGTCTGATATAAATATAAACCAGTAAAATTGTAGCCGTTGAAAATAAAATCGGAATTAGATGCACGGCCCACGCGGAAGCGCCGAACAACTTGAAAAACGGAGCAGCCAATAAAGCTTCGATCACGTGGCCGCCGCCATAATCCTGTCCGTAAAAGAAAAAAGGAACGCTCTCGCCGGCCGCTATGTGTTTCGCCATCAGGCCGACGACGGACTCGTCGGCGTCAAGCCGGCGGGCGATTGTAAGCGCCGCCGCCGCTCTCGGAACCGCGGCGATTGCGAGAAGCAGCAGCCATGTCAGCGCCGCCGCCGCTCGTTTTCTGAGCTTCACAGGATCCAACATTGCCATACGTCATAATAACCCGTCCGCTATTTTGAGTAAAGCATAATTAGTTCCCTTTATTTGAAATAGGAGCATTTTGCTCCGGCTATCCTTGTTTTTTTCAATGTTTCCAGTCTTTGAAAACTTTAAGGAGAGTAACGGGAACAAAAATTGGATAGCAGGGTTTTATATGTGAATATTTGTTTGCAGGAAGATAATGCCCGAAACAAATGGAGAAAATAATGAACGAGGAAGAAACAGCGCTGCCGGAACAACAAAAGATCATTCTTGTAATTGAAGATGATCGTGATATGAACGAATTGATGTGCGCAATACTTGAAAGATCGGGTTATGAAGCGCTTTCGGCATTTGACTGGAAAGCGGCGTTTGAATTGCTTAAAACAACGCGCCCGGATCTGATTTTGCTGGATTTTATGTTGCCCGATGCAAACGGCAGCGAGATCTGCAGAAGCATAGGCAAGGATGAAAAGCTCAAGGAGATACCTGTAATAATGATCTCATCATTACGGGATCTGCCCATTAAGATGTCTTCTTTACTGGCGGGGGCGATTCGTTTCATTAATAAACCATTTTCTTATGAAGAGATAATTAGCGAAGTTGAACACGCGCTTAAGAAAAAGAAGAAGCCGACGTCGTTTTGGGATGAAGTTTCAAAATTCACGCAGGAAAATTTATAATCCGGCCGCTAATCAAAATGTTACGGATGGAAATCCCAACTAAATATTATTATCCGATAAAAACCGATATAGAGTAGCTCGGCCGACGCGGAGCAGGCGGGCGGCTTTTGCTTTGTTGCCGCCGGTTTCCTTGAGCGCATTTTCGACCGAAACAAGATCGAGAACCGGCTTGCGGCCATGTTTGGTTTCCGGCTCGATTTCGCAATCGTTCTCGATTTCCGGCGGCAGGTGTTCAGGCAGAATTGTATTCCCCTTGCATTTCAGGAGCGCGAATTCTATTGCGTTTTGAAGCTGCCTGATATTGCCGGGCCAGTCGAAATCGAGAAGAAGGTCCATGCATTCCTGCGAAAAAGAGACGTCTCCGCGGATGGAGAATTCTGTCATTCTTTTAATAAAATGTTTTGCGAGCAAAGGGATGTCGTTTCGTCTTTCGCGCAGCGGGGGAAGGGTGATCGGCGCGACGCACAGGCGGTAATAGAGATCCTCGCGGAATTTGCCCTGCGCCATGAGGCTTTTCAAGTCTTTGTTGGTTGCGCTGATGACGCGCACATCTACTTTTGTAGTGTCTTCCCCGCCGACCCGGTTGAATGAGCCTTCCTGAAGCGCGCGAAGCAGTTTGACCTGTGTCGCGGGCGAAAGCTCGCCGGCTTCGTCGAGCAGAATTGTGCCGCCGTCCGCCAGCTCGAACCTTCCTTTCTTATCTCTTACCGCGCCGGTGAACGCTCCGCGCACGTGACCGAACAATTCGCTCTCTATAATGCCTTCAGGCAGCGCGCCGCAGTTGACCGGGACGAACATATTTTCCGAGCGGGAGCTTTTTTTGTGTATCGCAGCGGCGACAAGTTCCTTGCCCGTTCCCGTTTCCCCCGTGATCAATACGGGCGCGTCGCTTTCGGCCAGCATGTCTATCAGTTCATATACCTGCTGCATGGCGTCGCTGCCGCCTATGATATCGCCGTATCGGCTTCTGGGTTCGCGCATGGTTTCGTATTCTGAAAGCTTCTGCGCCATCTGCGAAATTTTAACCGCGTTTTTAACAAGTATTTCGAGACGGGTAGGGTCCGCAGGTTTCGCGAGAAAATCGAAAGCTCCGAATTTCATGGCCTCCACCGCGGTTTCTATCGAACCGTAGGATGTAATCATGATTATCGGCAACTCGGGAAACTCGGGATGCAGTTCCTTCAAAATATCCAGTCCGGCGCTGTCGGGCAGAATCATATCCAGCAGAACAACGGCCGGTTTTTCTTTGCGAATTCGCTCTACTGTGACATCGGCGCCTTTTTCTATTTCCACGACGAGGTAGTTCCAGCGCTCAAGATAAGCGCGAAACAGTTCGAGCATCGCTTTGTCGTCATCTATCAGGAAAATCTTGTCCATAGCCGCTTCGCTTTACTAAATAATTAAATACTATTTTTCCCGGTTGTATTCCGGCAATCAGCCGCCGCATCATTTTTACAATTCTCATATTTTATCAAACAATTCTCAATCGCGCTAATGAACTCGTCATAAATGAGCGGTTTTGTGATGTAAGCCTCGCAGCCGGCTGCAAGCGCGGCGCGTTTGTCGCGCTCGAACGCGGAGGCGGAGATGGCTATCGAGGGAATGCCGGCGGTCTCCGGCGTCGCTTTCAGTATTTTGACCGCTTCAAGGCCGTCCATTCCGGGCAGCCGTATGTCCATTAAAATCAGGTCCGGCTTTAATTCGACGGCAAGTTTTACGCCGGTTTCAGCGTCCGCCGCCTCAATAGCGCTGTGTCCGAGGCGCCGAATGATATCTCTGACGAGTATCAGGTTTATTTCGTTGTCTTCGACAATAAGAATGGTTTTATCGCTCATGAGTTATCACGTCAGCCTTGGCAGGTTATTCGGATTTTCTGTTTGAACTGTTTCCGGCAAGTCGATTGGCATAGTGAAATGAAAACTGCTCCCTTTGTTTTCTTCGCTCTCTGCCCAGACATCGCCGCCGTGCAGTTCGACCAGCCGCCGCACCATTGAAAGCCCCAAACCAGTGCCCTCGATTCTCTGGACTTCCTTTTTTTCATCGCGAACAAAGGGAAGGAATATTTTATCGAGATTGTCTTTGGTTATGCCGATCCCGGTGTCCCATACGGTGATTTGCGCGAAACTGCCGGAGACGCGCGCCGTGATTCCGACCCGGCCGCCGTCAGGCGTGAATTTCAGCGCGTTGGACAGCAGGTTGAACATAATCTGTTTCAACTTTCGCAGATCGGCGGTAATCGTTTCAGGAGCGTCTTTGACGTCGATATCGAGTTGTATGTTGTGCGTCATCGCTTTTTCGCGGAGAAGAGTCGCGCTGTATTTGAGAACGCCTCGCAGATCGACCTTTTCGGGATACAGATTCATTTTTCCGGCTTCGATCTTTGAGAGGTCGAGAATGTCGTTGATGAGAGATAGCAGATGGTGGCCGCTTGTATAGATTTTGCTTATATAATCGATGTGCTTCGGGTCAAGTTCGTCTGCATAGCCTTTCATAAGGAATTCGGAGAATCCGATTATGGCGTTAAGAGGCGTGCGCAGCTCGTGGCTCATGTTAGCGAGGAAATCGCTTTTTGTCCGGCTTGCGGTTTCAGCGGCTTCCTTCGCGTCGGTCAGAGCGCGTGTCATGTGCTTGATGTCTGTGATATCCTCGATGATGCAGGTTATTCTGTCGTCCTCGGGATTTATGCCGTTGATGTATGAGCAGTAGATGCTGATGTCTATATCCATGCCGTCTTTTCGAATAATTTTAAAATTGCGGTCCGCCGCATCGCCGATTATCAGCACATCTTTCAAAAAAGCGCGCACCGCGCCCGGCTGTTCGTGGCGGATCAGTTTTTCGATGTGAAGTCCGGCCATATCCTCCGGCGCGAATCCCGTCATCTGCCTGAGCCTGCCGTTGCAGTCGATTATGGTTCCCCGCCAATCCATCAATATTATCACGTTCGCCGCGCTCTCAAATATCGAGCGGTATTTCAATTCGCTTTGCTTATACTGCTCCTGACTCTTAATCAGGTTTCTGAAAAGCAAATTATACGGGTTTGCCAGCCCCGTCACCACAATCGCCTGATAGATAAGATAAAATGACACTATTTGAACTAAGTGGCCGAACAAGTTTATGCTGTCATATACTTGCGCGTAGAAAGTAAATGCGACTTCAGTGATAATCGTGAGCGCTATGGAAGCCGTGATAAGCTTGTATACGCCGTCTTCGAATTCGGCGCGTTTCGCGCGAAGCGAAAAAATCGCCGCAACTAAAAGGGCGCATATAGCGTATTCGCTGTATATTTTGAATTCGGTTAGGCCGGTTCCTTCGACAAAGCAAACAGGAAAATTTCTCCAGTAAAATATCGACAAAAGAAGCAGGGGGAAAACCGTTCCATAGGCGATCATCAGGTATCTGCTTCTGAATTTCCTGTTGATAAAAAACGGCGCGGCCAGCAGGGAGACCGCCTGTATGCTTCGCGCGACGATCCAAAGCTGCGTCGCCAGATCGGTGTTGTAATTCACAAACACGCCCATCCCTTTGTAGGTGAGCAGATGAAGGACGCCGGCGATGCCGACGAAAAGGTAGGCGACTCCTATGAAAACGACGTAATTGTTGTCCTGAACGCTGCGCGAATTCCAGCCGATTACAAACACGCTGAACGCGACGATGGCGGCGAATAGTTCGACGGCGGAGTGAAACAGCAGATAGCTATGCTGGGCGGTCAGAAAAAGGCAGGAAAGCGCGAGCGCCATGCCGAGAATCTGGGCGCTTGCGCTTGAACTGAACATGCTTCTTTCTTTTTTTTTCATCTATCACTCAGCTTCTAAACTTTAGACGACTATTATTCCGCGACTTTCGAAATAATAAAATATTTATCACTAATTAGCATAAGGTGATATAATACCTTATTATTGCTTTCGAAGCAAACGGCTCTGACGGCGCGGCAAAAATATTCGCAGGTACTGGAAATTTGAAAAAAGAAGTATTATATTCATCGTGGTGATACGGTGAATACCGGAGTAAGCGGGAGAGTGAATATGAAAGAGGTAAGGTTTCACGGACGAGGCGGGCAGGGTGCGGTAACCAGCGCAGAACTAATCGCTCACGCAGTTATAGACGATGGGTGTTTCGCGCAGTCTTTTCCGAGCTTTGGCCCGGAGAGGCGCGGAGCTCCTGTTGTTGCGTTTGTGAGAATCAACGACGTGAAGATTAGAACCCGCTCGGAAATCGCCAAGCCCGACATTATTGTTCTACTGGATTCCAGTTTGATAAAAGTGGTTGACGTGTGCGCCGGCCTGAAAGAGGACGGTTTTGCGATTCTCAATTCGCGCCACAAACCGGCTGATATCGAAACGCCGTTCCCGTTAAGGGGCCGGATCGTGACAGTAGACGCGAATAAGATCGCGCGGGAAGTTCTTGGCGTGCCGATTACGAACACCACCATGCTCGGAGCGCTCATCAAGGCGACCGGCCTGGTGAAGATGGAATGCATGCGAAAACCGCTCGATGAGCGCTTCGGCAGAATCGCCGAGAAGAACTTCAACGCGATGAAGCGCGCTTACGACGAAACAATCATTTGGGAGTGAGAATGGCTAAGGACCCCCTTTCATTAACGTGGAAAGACATCGAAACCGGCGCGATACTTACCGAGCCGGGCACGGCTTGCGAATATAAAACGGGCGACTGGCGCGCCCAGCGGCCTATCTGGGATTTCACAAAATGCATCCGCTGCGGCGCCTGTTACATTTTCTGCCCGGATGCCGCGATTATCCGGAACGCCGAAGGCTATTTCGAGGCGGACCTGTACCACTGCAAGGGCTGCGCCATCTGCGCTCACGAGTGCCCTACAGGCTGCATAAGCATTAAGCCGGAGGAGATTTAAGACATGCCAAAGCGCGTCGGAATTGAAGTGTCCATCGCCGTGGCGGAGGCTGTTACAGCCTGCGACTGCGACGTTATCGCGGCCTATCCTATCACGCCGCAAACCCATATCGTTGAAAGCATCTCGGAGAAAATCGCCGAAGGGGAACTGGACGGCGAGTATATCTGCGTTGAGAGCGAGCACTCCGCGTTAAGCGCGTGCCTCGGTTCTTCAGCCGCAGGCGCCCGCACGTTCACTTCAACTGCGGGGCAGGGCCTCGAACTCATGCACGAGGTTGTTTATGTCGCCGCTTCGATGCGGTTGCCGATTGTCATGGCCGTCGCCAACCGGGCGATCTCCTCGCCGCTCAGCGTGTGGGGCGACCACTCTGATGTCATGGCAGTTCGCGACACAGGCTGGATTCAGGTGTTCTGCGAGAACGGGCAGGAAGTTTTCGACCTGACCGTCTGGGCGTTCCGCGTCGCGGAAGATCCGGAAGTTCTGCTGCCCGTCATGGTTCACATGGACGGCTTCCACCTGACGCACATGGTTGAGCCGATCGAGCTTATGGACCGTGAAGAGGTTGAGAAATTCCT
This sequence comes from bacterium, assembly GCA_041664945.1. Lineage (GTDB taxonomy): Bacteria > UBP15 > UBA6099 > UBA6099 > UBA6099 > JBAYJY01. The sequence goes on from JBAYJY010000155.1 coordinate 9,401, forward strand.
GCCTCCGAATAAATACCCCTTTCCGTTGGACCCGGCGAAGCCGGTGACGATGGGCGCATTCGGGCCGCCGGAGATTTACACGGAAACCAGAATGGCGCTCGATGTCGCGATCATTAATTCAAAGAAAACGATATTAAAGGCTTGGGATGAATTCGCGGAGCTTTACGGCCGCAAATATTCCCCGGTTGAAAAATATATGATGGACGGCGCGGAGACGGTTCTGCTTACGATGGGAAGCTACAGCGAAACAGCGTCGCTCGCGGTTGAAAAGATGCGGGCGGAAGGCGAAAAGGTCGGGCAACTCCGGCTGCGGCTGTGGCGCCCGTTCCCGTTCGAGGAACTGCGCGACGCGCTGAAAGGCGTGAAAACGCTGATAGTGCTGGACCGCGCCATGTCGCTTGGCGGGCAGGGCGGGCCGGTATGCGGAGAGATTCGCGCCGCGCTGCACGGCTGCCGGGACGACCTGAACATTGTAAGTTTCATAGGCGGCCTTGGCGGACGCTCCATTTCCGATCAGGGTTTCGAGGATATGATCCGCCGCGGAATGGAAATAGCGGTTTGCGGAAACTCGCTTCAACAATTTGAAATGGTTGGGTTGAGAGGCTAATGAATAAACACTGGGTATTTGCGCCGCGATTGGCGCCACAGACAGAGAACATTTGCCCGGGACACAGGGCATGCTTGGGTTGCGCTGAAGTTCTCGCGCTTCGCCTTGTTATGAAGGCCGCCGGCAGCGACGTTGTCGTTGTCTGCGCCACAGGCTGCATGGAGATCATCTCCTCTCCGCTGCCGGCGACAAACTGGCGCGTTCCGTGGATACACACGCTGTTCGAAAACACTTCCGCGGTCGCTTCCGGCGTCGAAGCCGGCATCAAGGTGCTTCAGCGCAAGGGCAAAGGCCCCGACCGGCCGGTGAAAATCCTCGGCATGGGCGGCGACGGCGCCACAGGCGACATCGGCATTCAGTCGCTCTCCGGCGCGCTCGAACGCGGCCACGATTTTCTTTATGTATGCTTCGACAACGAAGCCTACATGAACACGGGAATCCAGCGTAGCGGCTCGACCCCCTACGGCGCGATGACCACCACCTCGCCTCCAGGCAAGAAAAGCATCGGCCAGAAAACACAAAAGAAAAATATCGTGCAGATTGTCGCCGCTCATGATGTCCCGTACGTTGCGACCGCCTGCCCGAGCTATCCGATGGACCTTATGCAGAAAGTTCAGCGCGGGCTTCAAACGGAAGGCCCCGCTTATGTCCATATCCTTTCAGTCTGCCCGACCGGCTGGCGCACGAAGCCCGAACTGGCAATCGCGCATGGCCGCCTCGCTGTCAAAACCGGCGTTTTCCCGCTCTATGAAATTGTTAACGGGAAATATATTCCCTCGATGGAAATTCCGCTGAAGGAACTCAAGCCGGTTAAGGACTACATCAAGGCTCAGGGCCGGTTCAGGCATCTCAAGGACACGGACATCGAGGATATTCAGAAGCACACAACGGAAACCTACAAGAAACTGCTCAACAAATTCAAACAGGACAGGAAATAACAGATGGACGCTGCGAAAGTTCAAGAGATAATCGAACGGCATAAGGGACACAACAGCCCGTTGATGTATATCCTTCAGGACATACAGAAGGAATTCAATTATTTGCCGAAGGAAGCGCTGCAGCAGGTCAGCAAGTCGCTTGAAGTTCCGATGAGCCGGATATATGCGCTGGCGTCGTTTTTCCACGCGTTCAGCCTTGAGCCGCGCGGCCA
>JBAYJY010000156.1:0-10819 GCA_041664945.1 bacterium
ATGTATGTGACCGCGTCCGCCGCCCTGACCGGATAGTTTTTTTTGCTCCGGGTAAACCGCCACAACCCGTCATCGCCTATGCCGGAATCGAGCCATCCGCTCGCGAGCAGCGACGCGGCAGCCTGAAACCCGCCTTCAAACTCCGGAGCGGGCGGCAATCCCTTCAGCGCCACATACTCGCTTATCGCCGGAACAACGCTCGCGCCGGTTCCGCCGAGCAGCGTCATCCGCGCCGCCAGAGCTTTCCCGGCGGGCATCGAAAACGAGTCGAACGCATATAAGTCATTCTCGCGCCGCAGAACGCCCACGCCCGGCGCCAACAGCGCCATCAGGTGCGCGCCGGACCCCAGAGCGCGGTCTGGCGAATCAAACACCGCAGCCACGCGATCCGACGGTTCCCAGATCACACCTATGTATTTCCCTTTATGCGCCATCGCCATCAGCGGAAACGTTATCTTCGCCGGGTCCGGCGCGCGACGCACGCTCGCGGGACCCGTCAGGTCCGCCTCGCTGCTTCCCGGCTCGTCGGCGAGATACTCAAGCCCCGCGAAAACCGCCTGCGTTTTCCGGGCGCCGAACGTTCCGAGTCCCGGAAAAAGCGTCAGCCACGGGATGTGAGAAGCCGCCCGCGCTTTATCCGCCACGACCAACGTTTCGACATTTAACGCTCCGGGCCTCGCGCCCGGCGAGACGCTTCGGCGCAACGTCCACAGCGCGCCGCCGGAGTCGCGAATTTGCGCGGACATCTTTAGCGCGGCGCCCCGCTTTTCGATTTTGAATTTCGCTCGGGAGAGATCGAGCCACTCAGGCTTCCCGCCGATCACAACGCCCAGCCTGCCTCCGGCATGCCCCGACGCCATCTCGACTCCGCCGCAAACGACTGCGAAATCATCCCACGAGCGGCCGTAATGAACGAACTCGACGCCGCCCGACACGACACGCATCGCGGGCCGCGCTCCCGGCTTCGGCCGCGCCGGACGCCCTGCTGCCGGCGGCTCGATCATAGCCACGCTCTCAACTCGTATCCATGCGACCGTCACTGCGCCAGGCTTCAACATAGGCGACAGCCAGAGCCGCGCGTTCGGTCCGACAGGCGGCAGAAAAACAGAATACTCGCGCCACGACACGCCCTCATCAGCCGGAAACCGCGCTGATTTCTCCCTGTTGAATTCGGCGCCGTAATACAAGCTCGCCCGCATGTCGCCGACACCCTTCTTCATGCGAACCGTCACCCGTAACTGCTTGTCGCCCGGCAACCCGCCCGCCGGACTCGAAAGCAGCGGATCGGTTCCGAGACTCTTAAGCGTCAGGCCTTCATTCGTTAGCGCAATGTCCTTAACATAGGCATTGCCCGTCCAGCCCTGCGCGCCCTTCGTGAAATCCCAGAACATTGCCGTCTCCGCCCCGCGCGCGGCGCATTGTGAAAACAGAACCGAAAGCGCAACGACCAAAACTAATGCGGCGCGCGGCGCGATTCCTCTCGGAGCGGAGCGAACAAAAACAATATCAGACATGCATTCCCTTTCAATATTGCCGGCGTCGTGAATTATAACATCATTCGCCGTTCTCCGATTTACATTTTCCGTCTTTGTTTGTTCGCCGTGCGCTGACCACCGGCACTGATTCGTATCCCGCAGGGGCGGGATTCAATCCCGCTTATTATTAATAATACCGAACCTTAGAGGCGCAGCATGCTGCGCCCAAAAAGAAGCCGGAAGCGGCTGCGGCATCGCCCTGAATCGCCTACTGTCAGTTAATCCGGATTATATTTCCTTGATTTTCGCCTTCGCGCATGTTATCCTATAAGCCGCAAGAACGCATTGGAGAGGTGGCCGAGCGGCTGAAGGCAGGCGCCTGCTAAGCGTCTTAGGGGTTAATTCCTCTACAAGGGTTCGAATCCCTTCCTCTCCGTACCGGTGTTTCTATAGAGAGACGGGTTCTCTTGCTTCGGCTAAAAAGCTCTTTTGTATTGGGGATATTTGAGGATTTGTAGTGCTGACAGAAACGCTTGCTGCAATCGCCAAACCATCCGTTTTATCCATATCTGCGTTCCATTTGCGTTCCATTCCATCGAACGCCGCATCTATAGACGAAAGCGAAGGCATGGCGGGTTTGACATACGTGCGCACTATTGTCTCGACCGTGTCGCCAAGCTGAGCAGCAACTTCATGAATTTTTACTCCACCGTCCAGCAACCGCATCGCCACGGTATGACGGAAACTGTGGATCGGGCTCTGCTTTTTGAGGTTCACTGCTTTCAGCACCGATCTGATTGCTAAGTCAAGCCGAGTGTATGTTGGCGGTTTTCCGTTGGTGTTTAGGAATACATAGCCATTGGGATCATACGACCCGTCACGGACTTGCTTCTCCAGGATGCATCTCAGCCGTTGTTTCAGAGCGCTTGGCATACGAACATTCGACGGCTTGACTGTCTTCTCCTGAACAAAGCTGAGCACGGAAAATGGAAAGTTCACATTGTCCCATTTCAAAGCGATGGCATCTCCCACCCGCATGCCTGTGTAGTTCATAATATGGAACACCTCACCGTAACACGACCATGCCTCCGCACAATGCGCTGCCCTTCCTTCGCTCGTCCGCCGCTGAAGTTCCCCGAAGATCGCGATAAGCTCGTCTTCTTTGTACCGCTCAACGGTCGTTTGTGGCTTCTTAGGACGATCAATATGGTCCATTGGGTTTGATGCCATGTATCCCAATTTAACGGCCTGCTTGAAGACTTGGGACAAAGTATTGAGTGCCATAAGAATCGTTCGCTCTTTTTTGCCTTCCCTGTATAGCGAACTCTTGAGTCGCTCCAGATGCTCAATACTGATCTGACACATCTCTTGGGGCAGAAAGCTGATTGCATTCATAACGATAGGCTTATACCTCGCATATGAAGAATGCTTGATCGTTGGAGCAATACCTGCAAGCCACTCATCAAAGAATCTTACAGTTTCAATCTGCACAACCCCTGAGCGCGCCGCTTGGGATAGTCGTTGAAGAATTTCAGCTTCCATGCGCTTTGCTTCTTTCTTATTAGAGGTGCGTAAGCTGAATGTGCGCTCTGTTCTGTCAGAAGCTTTGATTACCCGCAGGAGCAAATGTGGCCGATCTCCTTTTGTGGTGATGCTGGTTGCGTACTGGCTCCCTGCCGTGAATTCTCTAATCGCGCGTACAACGATATTAATGTCCATGTCTGTTGTTTCACCCCCTTTCACGCCCATCTTGCGGCGAGGGTCATTATACCAGACATGGAACAAAATTACCGGTACACGCCATTGCCCGGACACATCCTTGGCCCCGCCGGCGCTACGAATATAGTCAATCGCTGTAGTCCGTGACTTGACTCTAAAATCTGTCATTATGTCCTTGACGCTTAGGAATTGTGTTCGGGCATTGTTATTAATTGTTTTCACCTCCCTTCTTATGAGCTTCCTTCAATGCCTCGACTTTCGGAGGCGGGATTACTTCAACTCCTCCATCGGACTTTTATAGGATTATTTTCTGGCTTGCCACTATGTGTATTTTCCAGTCCTACGAGCTTTACTTGAAAGAGCCTTTCTATTTTTCTACATACTTTCATCTTGATCTCTTCATATCTCTCACCCACTCGCTTTTCAAACTCCTTTATAATTGCGGGTTCGAAGTCGCTCCTGACTTCTTTTACTATTTTCTCGGCCTCCGCACTCATAACGTCTTCGATCTGTTGTTTGATGCATTCGGCCAGTATTTCACTTTCATTTTTCATGATGTTTCTCCTTTTTGTTTTGCCATTCATGGCAGGATTAAAAACTCTTACAAACAATGTTTTGCTTATCTCGCTCCATGTTTTCATTTGTCTGCCCCCCCTCTTGTTTTTTTTCAGGCTCTGCGTCCCTGGATCCCATGATGGCGATTTTTCGTCAGCTCTATTAAATAGGGCAGCACGTTTCCAGCAGAGCCTGCTCAAAAAATGTCGCGTGGGTTGGCGGCCTCAACATGAAAGTAGCGTGGCGATTTCTTACCAACCCTTTAATCCTCGTCGAAGCCAACTTTGAAGTGACCATTTTCATCGATTGGCGCTGGGCTGCACTGTTCATCGTCATGTTCGAGTGCGTAAACATCACCGGCATCTAACAAATTGCTGTCGTCTAAATGTCCCGCTTTCCAAAGTTCGTATTCCATTTCTTCACCAAGTTCATAATCCATTTCTTTCTCGTTCATGTTTCACCTCTTAATTAGATTTTTGTATGCAAGCAGAAGCTTGAAAGGCAATTCCACTGTATGTCTTTCCAGACATTCCAGATTATTTCGACTATTTATATACATGAAAAAAATAAAATGTTTTTTTATCATATTTATTTTTTTCCTCCCGCAATTAAATATAAAAACTCTGGAAACTCTGGAATGTTTGAAGAATTCTTTTGGTCGTGCCGTTTTTTCTATTCCAGAGTTTTCCATTGCTGCCAGTCTTATCTGAGACATACACCATATACAGTCCTTTCAAGGCGTCCCCCCACCATTTCCCGGTCATCCTCTGGCATTTCCAATCCAAGGACCGCCCTTTTCATGTCATCCCAGAACTTCTGTGCGCTTACCCTCTGATAGCCATTGGTTTCGCAGAAATCGCCATATGCCCTGTAAAGGTTCTCTCTCGTGTCCTGAACCTCCCTATCCACATGGCATCGTTCATCCACGAATATGAACACCGAAGAACTGCTTTTCCGCACCCCGTCTGCCGCCTCTTTCATGGTTTCCGACTCTATGAAATATCCTCTTTCCTTTAATCGTTTGTAACCTTCCAAGCACCACTGGAGAATGCCTTCTCTCTCTTCGGCGACGAGTTCGAACTTCAGGTTCTTGTTGTCCTTTGGGGTGTTACGAAAGACTTTGTCGAAGCTGATCACCCGAAGCCTCTGTCGGAACCCCGGACTTGTGTCGGAAAACTTCATCATGTTATTCGATGAAAAAATAAGCCTCGTGAACGGGATGAACGCAACCGCTGGCTTGAATTTCTCGGAATCCGTTATCTCCTCGTCACCGGCTGCGATCTGTTTTAACAGGGCTGTATCCTTGACGATTTTAGCCTCGTTTTCCGTAGCCATGTTCACGAGCATGTTCATAAGCTTGATCCCCTTATGGGGCATACCTATCTCGTCTATCCGCAGGAAGGAGCAGTTCTGGACGCCGACCAGATGCTTCAGAACGTGAAGCACCACGCTCTTGCCGTTACCTCCGCTCCCGACAAGAATCAGGAACACGTGGAACTTAGTTATGGGAAACAGGCACAGCCCCATGAATTCTTGAAGAAAATCCCTTGCAACGGAATCGTCAGGCAGAGCCTCGTTAACAAATTGCACCCACCTTGGACATTTCGCTTCAGGATTGAAATTATATGGCAACCTTATCGTTGACAGATACTTCTCGTCATGGGGAAGAAGCAGGTCGGCCACGACGTCGTACATGCCGTTTTTGAAGTTCAGCAACATCCTTTCGGGGTTTAGCCTGTCGGGGCCGCCTATGTAGACGTTCAGCGTGACCTTGACCTTGTTCAGCAACTCCATGCGGGATGCCGTTCCTACATTGCCTTTTCTTTTTCCCACGGCCTCCCTTTCGAGAAAGCTGTCCGCGAGGCATTCCATGGTCGCGTCTTCCTGTTTTTTAAAGTATCCGTTGGCGAAGCGGAAGAAGATGTCCCCATCTAAGAAGGCGAGCGGGCCGTTTTCCGAGACGAAGCCCTCCGCAAGATCCAAGAGAGTCTTTTCCTGCGGTTCATCCCCATCTCCACCAATCGTTCCCAACCTTTCCCTGATCCACCCTATGTTAATTCCGAACTTTTTCTTTAGTTGCTGCACGTATGGTTCTTGCCGCTCTCCCTGAAGCTTCGATACTTCTTTCAACAGCCTGCCCGCGGCATCGTACTTGTCGGCTTCCGATCCGACAACAACGATTTCATCGATCATTCGCTCCATCGGGCGCTTCGCCACGGACATTAGCACCTCAAAGTTGGCAGGCTTGCGTCCGATCCGAAAGAATTCGGCTGAATCCATCTTACTCATCAAACCCTCCCGCCATTGGCAGTTCAATTATCCTGACATCCAGCCCCGCACGCTCCAGCATCAATCCTGTCTCGATCGCATTATTTATTCCTATTCCGCTGTCTTCGGTGTCGTTGCAAACGTAAATCTTAGGTGTTTCCCTTAGAAGGTGTTTTAGCCTTTTCTCAATACCAGTTGGCACTTTAACTGTCGCGGTCGACATGGAAGGAAATCCGTTCATTTCGAGAGCCACAGCATCGGGGATACCTTCTGTTATTACAATCTTCTCTATGCGCCGGCGGAGTGTGTCTTCGTTGAAGAAATAATCGTTACGGATCAGCTCGCTGACATCGGGATGCTTTTCGCTTTTTAACATCAACTTTAGATATTTCTTGCCACTATTGAAATCATCGTCAGGCGTCCAAGGAGTCTGACGCCCAGACAGGTAAACAATTTGCCCACCCGAGAAGAAGGGGAAGACAATCCTGTTTTTTAGAAGCGGAAATAATGAACTTCTGTCAGCAGAAAAAGAGAACGCCCCCGTCATGGCTATGTCGGCAAGAGAATGTCCCCTCTTATCCAGATAATCCGTGAGACCTTCATTGTCAGAATAGCCAAGCGAGAATCGCTCAAAAGCCTCTTGCGTGAACCCCCATTTCTCATGCGCCCAATTCAAAACATCGCCATTGTTGATAGCCTTGTTGTGGAAGAAATACACCACATCAGCGAAAACGGAAGATATTTTTTCCCTCTCGGCACGCTCATCTTCCATCTTCTTGGCAAGTTCAGGGGAAAGTTCCTGTAGCGGTGGCAAGTTTGCTCGGAGGGCGAGAAAGTCACGGGCTTCCTTGTGCGATGCCGAAAGAGGCGTTCCATGAGTAATCTTTCCAGTATTGGCGAACTGGACAAACTGAATCAAATCTCCGCCAAGACCGCAGCCGAAACAGTTCCACAGTTGCCTCGTGCCATCCACGACGAGCGAACGCTTTGATGTGCTGTTATGCATGGGGCAGTCCATATAGAGCTTATCCGCATGGCTATAAGTTATCCGCTCGGGCAGAAGCCCTCTTGCGACCTCGATAATATCCAATGCGGATTTAAGCTCCTGATAGTAGTTGTTGGTGCTTTGTTTCATACAGAGCCTCGTTGTTTTCCCTCGGTTTTATTTGATTGCTTCCTCTGCCTTTTTGAGCGTTTCATTAATCTTTTCTATCTCGCCGGGTGTTGCTTCAATCCTATTGTTCAAAATCATAGAGAGACGGGCATAATGTATGCCTGTATCCCTGCTAACATCCCACACTCGCAGTCCACTCAGCGTTATCCTTGCCTTTATCTCCAATCCATTCATCTGGTTTTCCTCCAAAAAACATGTTGTTTATAATTGCTCGGATATTTACGGTAAAAACGGAAATACAAGGGTTGGTAGATTAAAAAAACTTTTTGATAAAGCGGAAAAATAAATTTTCAGGGCGGAATTATATGTCGATCTTGTCTTTACCTTTGAAACGTCCCATTGCTTCTAAATCTTCTCTGGCAGGCTTGGATTCGGATTCAGATTCTTCAAAGTTCATTATATTCAACGCTTTCTTATAATCCTTCTTGTTGAAAGCTTCCTGAACCTTCTCTCGCTTATCGGGGTCTTTAATGCTTTTAATTTTATCTTTAAGTTTTATCAAGATACTTTCCATCTGAGCTAAATATTTCCGAACCGTATCTGTATTCACACTGAGAACTTTGCTGATTTTTTTAATGTCAAAGTCACTTCCGTATAAACGATTCGCCGCTATAACCTTATCGGGAAGTTTTTTTATCTCTTCAAGCAACTCATTTCTGTCTGGAAGAAAGTGTGGTAGTTCTCCAGTCTCATACCAACGCTTGTAGTTGTTTTTTTCTCTAAACCATGTCTCTACTGCCTCGAAGCTGTTCTCGATCTTTCCACATTCACGCTTGTTATGTTCAAAGACTGATCGAAGAAAATCAACCATGAACTGCTCGCCTTTGCCACGCCTGAACACAAACAGACGTTGCCTCTTTCCTGCAACTTCATAATATCGAAATGGAGTGTTAAAAAGCCCTGTTTTTTCGAGATACCAGAGTTGTTTAGGATTACAACCTATAATTTTGGCGAACTCGTCATTGCCATAGAAACAATATTCTGACTTGTCCACCTTTTTCCAGTTCTTTATCTTATCTAACAACTCAAAATATTCGATAACAGTATACGCAATCTTCTTGGGCAAATCACTTAGTATCCGCTTTGATCTTTCTTCGGATGATATGTCCTTGAATTCTTTTTTCGCTTTAACAAAATGTTCGTTATCACCATACTCGACCTCTATCTTTTTAATATTTGCGGCGGTTTGAATCAACGGTGATTCATAGTTTATTCTCGTGATTTCCTCATCACCTGGAAAATCATCTTCGCCTTCATTCAAAATGGCGATGCCGTTTAACCCTACAATTTCGCTTATGGAGGGCAGAATAGTTCCGTCCGTATATAAGATATTCTCAGGGTGTCTCATTTTAGGCCAATCCATATCCAGCATTGTAAATTTTATGTCTGACAGTTTTTTTTCTTTTGGCGTTTTCTTAGACATGTATGCCTTTCCTTTAACAATAGAAAATACCGAGTTAATAAATTTAACTTTTGATCGGTATAATATATCTCACGCTTTCTTTGATCTCAAGGATATATCCCCCACCCATTTTTTATTTGGTTGTGTCCCTCTTTATTAAAGGGGTGCATTTGACCCTTTTCCCTCTGACTTCGTCTTGTAACAACAATGCGCTTAGTTGCCTCAACAACTTAACACGACCAGTGAGCTTCGTAGTTGGAGTCGCCTTACATCTGCGGGAATCTGATCGGATTGGACTTATAATCGCTGGAGCCGACAGAAGAAGGCATTCGATGGCCGCGTCTTACATCTGTTTATGCTCTTTTATGCGCATTTTTATCCACTGGGTTTTTCGAATATTACACTTCCAATAATATAAAACCCAAGTATTAAAGCCTATATTTATTGTATCAATGCATTGATTGTCAACCGATACACCATGAATTATGGACAACTATGGATAATAATGGATAATTTTAACAAAATAAAATCGATTAAACAGGCATAAATGACTAATATTAGTAACTGTATAATATTAGATCATTTATTCTTATAGATTTGGCGTTTATCATTAGTATACGCCATTATTTATAGGCCGTAGTTAGTCTGTTTGAAAAGAAATGTTACACCTAAAATACAATCTTCTGATGCCCACACCACACAAAAAAAGCTGAATGGCAATGTTGATTTGGATATACGGACCACTAATGCCATGGTCAATTCAGAACTATTGAAAAACAATTTCCCTGGTAGTTACAAAAAGCTATCTAACAAGTCAAAAACTCTAAGGATATCAATCAGAAGGCCGTTATATAGGCGGGACATCGTTTGCAAAATAGTCCGCCTGTTCCGCTATGACGAGATAGCTTAGAGATACAAGGATCGAGAAACTGTAGTAAAGTGGGGAATGAGTTACAAACCTTAATACTATCTCCAACGCTGCGTACCCCTCATCACGCGCGCCACATGTTCTCGCCGTTCTGGAGCCTCCTCTTGCCTGTACGGCGGCAAACTGCTTCCCGCCCCTTGCCTTGTTATCCGCTGGCGGTCGGTAGTGGCTACAATCCCGTTCAAGGTGGCTCCGCTTGAATAATGGTAGGGCGCCATCTCAATTGCTTTCTGCTCGGAAGGCTTCTCCATCAGATACTTCAACGCCTTCCCTTCCTCCAGCGCCGCTTCCATCTTGAATCCATAACCCCGCAGCGTTCTGTCTGTGGCCGAGTAAATGTTGTAGTTAACACCTGTTGTAATTATTATATTTGGGTTCCATAATCGCTTCCTTTCCATCGACTATTAGCTACAACCATTTTGCCTCCAAACCACACAACGCAATAGCCATACAGCAACCTTGTAGCCCTTATTAGACTACACGATTTCCGAGTCTCTTATAACAATGTTTTCATAGCAGTACTGATGTTTACAGCTCCTGAATAATTATTGCCGAGGAGTTGCTAAATGACGCGCTCGTTGGTCGTTATATAGATAGAGGCTGTGATATTCTATCAAGCTTCATGCTTCAATTCTAAACAGCAAGGAGAGAGAATATGAAAGTCATAGGATACGCAAGAGTTTCAACGGAAGAGCAGGCGCGGGAAGGGGTCAGTCTTGATAACCAGCGGCGTAAGATCGAGTTATACGCTGAAATGAACGATATGGAGTTGATCGGCATCGAAATTGATGAAGGCATCAGCGCAAAGAACCTGAAGCGTCCGGGCGTCCAGCGCGTATTGGAATTGGCGCGGAAGAAGCAAGTCGACTGCATCATCATCTACAAGCTTGACAGGATGTTCAGGAACACCGTGGATGCTCTGAATACTTCCCAGATGCTTGATAAGCAGGGCGTTGCGCTTCACTCGATCAACGAACGGCTCGATACGAAATCAGCCATTGGAAAGTTTTTCTTTTCTCTCACGGCATCATTGGCGGAGATGGAAAGAAACGTGATTTCCGAAAGAACCGTCGACAGCATGAAGCACATGAAGGAAAGTGGGAAGTGTGTTGGGAATGTTTGTTTCGGCTTCAGGCGATCTTCAGACGGCATCCACGTTGAACCTGAACCCATCGAGCAGGAGATACTTGTAAGGATTCGGGAACTGCGAGAAGCTGGCTTCACGCTCGATGCAATAGCCACAGAATTGACAGTGCTGGGATTCGTAACGAGGGGCGGCGGCAACTGGAAGAAGCAGC
>JBAYJY010000157.1:0-10814 GCA_041664945.1 bacterium
GAATGGATTATGGTTATGCCGGAAGACAGGATCAACGACTCGTCGAACGAGAAATTCAGCTTCATCATCAAACCGTCCGGCGACGCGCCGCATACGCTGCTGATACGCGCCACCGATGCGGTGGGCAATGTAGGGTCGATTTCGAAAACTTTTTAACAGCGGCAAACAGAAAATTAATAAAAGGGCGGCCCTTCGCGGCCGCTCTTTTTTTGACGATATTTCCACTCGGTTAGTTTATCTCGGGACTTTTCTTTATGCCCTGAAACACGCACATCCAGCAGAAGTGCTTTACAACCGGCGAGCGCAATAAAGGAAGCGTAGCAGCGTTCAGTATTTTTGAGGCGAAGATCGGCGTGCGGTTATGCGCGAATCCTGCGCCTTCTATTCGAACGCCGTCGAATCCGCACTTTCCCATTGCAGCCGCCAGACGCGGCGGATAGAACGGAGCTTCATCCTCCACAGTTCCTGTAATGTTTCCGAAAAACATTTTTGCCAGCCGCATCGCCCAAACAAACGGGTTCAGAGAACTCGGCTCCAGCGAAAACAGATAGCCGCCCGGCTTGAGCACGCGATTCATTTCATTCAGATATGGTTCGAATCCGTAATTTACAAAATGATGGAAGAAAAGCGAGGCGACGACAATATCGAAACTCTCATCCGGAAACATTGACATGTCTTTGACGTCGCCGGTGAATTTCTTCAGATTCGGGGCGCTAACAGCGCGAACGGCATCCTCGGAAATATCTATGCCGCTGATGTCGGGCGTTATATGGCTTATGTAAATCATGTCTTCGCCGGTTCCGAGCGGCGCGACGAGCATGGCTGGCGCCTTCATGCCCGCTCCCGCGATAGCGCGGTCCATCATCAGCGCAAGGCGCTTTCTCGGGAATACATAGTTAAACGCATTGCGCTCAGGAGAAAAGAAAACGCTCCTGTTCAGGAAATGCTTCGCCCTGAACCCCTGCCCCGTGTGCCATTCCAACTCTCGTTTCAGTTTGTCTTCGTAATCGTTCATATCTTCTTGAATTCTAACTTAAAATGAAATGTTCAATAGAATAATAATACTATGCTGAAGAGTAGAGTTTAAGAAGGAAAACAAAATAATCGCTTTGCGCCGGCTAAATGCGGGCTATTTCTTGTTGTAAACTTTTTCGAGCGACTTTACGGACAAAATGAAATCCTGTTCTTCGTTCTGCTTCAGCGCTCCCAGAATAAAATTCTCAAAAATGGGGCCGAATATTGGAATGTCCACTTTCAGCATGATCTCAAAAGTTCTTCCGCATTTGTCAGGGCTTTTCTCAAAGTAAGAGGTCTTGCCCTTGCATGATACTTGTTTTTTCAGAAAATGCGGGACGATCGTAAAAGTGTAGACATTCGTCACGCGGTTCCATTCGGAGTGTTCAAGCCATGTAAGCATTCTGGGATTGATAACATGCTGCAAAACCGGCGGAATCTGGCTGTGCGCGCACCATTCTTTCGTTCCAACCCGGCGGTCCCCGTAGTCTTTTTCATCGATGACCTTCCACGCGGTCACATTCGCCAGTTCGTTCATGTCATAAGATTCATCGCTGTCGAAAAATATCTTTACCGTCTTGTCCACAGGAAAATTGTACTCACGAACCGTTTTAAAATTCATGCCGCCCCCCGTTGATGAAAAACAATTTGCTCCGCTAACCTCGCAGAATGATTTTAAGGAAGCCAAGCCGCGCCGTCAACAAGCATGGAACAGCGCCTTTCCCTTGTTTCAGGCGGAAATAAAAAACCCGGACATTCATCAGAACAATCCGGGTTTATTTAATATCGATAGTCTTCTGATGTTTACATCAATCCCTAAGAGCATCCGCCGCGATTATGCCGCGCAGAATGTCGTTAGTGCCAGCCGCCGCCTCCATTAGTTTCGCATCCCGGAAAATACGCTCGACCGCGCTTCCCTGCATGTAGCCATGGCCGGCGAACACCGTCACTGCGCGTCCCGCATTCGCAACCGCCGCTTCGGACGCCGCAACCTTGGCGATCGCTATCGTCGGCGAACATTTCATTCCCTCTTTTTTCATCCACGCCGCCTGATACGTCTGCATCCGCGCAACATCGCACTCGACATGCATGTCGGCGACGCGGAACGCTATGTCCTGATGCAGCGCGATCGGTTTTCCGAACGCTACCCGGTTCTCGGAATACTTCTTCGCCGCGAAAAACGCCGCAGATGATATTCCGTTGGAAACCGCCGCAACGTTCAGCCGCGCGTAATCCATGGAATCCATCACAATCTTGAAACCTTCGTTTTCGGCGCCGAGAAGATTTTCAGCCGGAACTTCGCAGTTCTCGAATTTCACGCTTGCCGCCAACGCCCCGCGCAAGCCCATCGTCTTGTACGATTCACCGATCGTAATCCCCGGCGTCCCCTTCGGAACCAGAAGAACCGAAAACTTCGGTTTGCCGTCAACCTCGCCCGATTTCGCGACTACAACAATGTAGTCAGCAACCGGCGCGTTTGTAAGATATGATTTCGTCCCGTTGATGACGAACGAATCGCCTTTTCTCTCAGCAGTCGTCGTAATCGCCGCCACGTCGGAGCCGCAACCCGGCTCGGTGACCGCGAACGCGCATATCGCTTCGCCTGTCGCGAGCGCCTTCAGAACCTTCTCCTTCACAACCGGCGTCGCATGCGCCTCAATCGCCTTTGCGCCGCAGAACATGCTCGTGCCGACCGCCATCGCAGTTGAGCCGCACGCCGACGCCAGCGCGTCGATCGCCGTCACGCCGATTATCAGGCAGCCGCCCTGCCCGCCGTATTCCTTCGGTATCATCAAGCCCTGAATCCCGCGGGCTGCCAGCTTTTTCCAATTCTCCATCGGGAAATCGCCCGCTGAATCAACCGCCGCAGCGCCGGGCGCTATCTCCGCCTCGCAAAACGCTTTGAATTCTTTTTGAAACTGTTCCTGTTCCTTGGTCAGCTTGTAATCCATTGTTATTTTGCCCCTTTCTTTTTGGGGTTGAGTACGCTCTTGCTGATGATCATCCGCTGAACCTCGGACGTGCCGGCCCCTATCGTGCCGAGCTTCGCGTCCCTGTAGTGGCGTTCAACCGGATATTCCTTCATGTAGCCGTAGCCGCCGTGAATCTGTACGCCGTGATCAGCGACCTTCAGGCCGACTTCCGACATGAAAAGCTTAACCACCGACGCTTCGAGCATCGCCGGAATATTGTTGTCCTTCATCCACGCAACGCGGTAGAGCGCGAGCCGCGAGCCTTCGATTCCTATCTTCATATCCGCGATCTTGCGCTGAATCGCCTGAAACTGCGCGATCGGCTTTCCGAACTGCGCTCGCTCCTTCGCGTATTTCACCGACAGGTCGAGGCAGTATTCCATGCCGCCGAGGCCCGCCGCCAGCAGGCACGAGCGTTCGTATTCGAGAATCGTCTTGCCGACGAGAATGAAGCCCATGCCTTCCGGCCCGAGCAGGTTTTCCTTCGGCACTTCGCAGTCCTCGAAAATCAGTTCGGACGTCGTCGATGTCCGGTTGCCCATCTTGTTTAGTTCCTTGCCGATGGAGAATCCCGGGAAACTGCTCTCGACGAGAAATGCGCTGATGCCCATGTGGCCCGCGCTCTTGTCCGTTACTGCGATGACGACGAATACCTTGCCGATCGGCCCGTTGGTGATGAACATCTTCGTGCCGTTCAGGATGTACTTGTCGCCTTTTTTGACGGCAGTCGTCTTAACGCTCGCCGCGTCCGAACCGGCGCCCGGCTCAGTCAGCCCAAAACCGCCGACCCATTCGCTGTTTGTCAACTTCGTCAGATATTTCTGTTTTTGCTCTTCCGTGCCGATCAGCCAGATCGGAACGCCGCACAGAATTGTGTGCGCGCCCCACGCGAGACACGTTCCGGCGTCGCAGCCGCCGCGCGCAAGCGCTTCCATCCCGAGGCACGTCGTCATGACGCCCGCGTTCGCGCCTCCGTACGCCTCCGGAAAAGGGAGCCCCATCATTCCGAACTCCGCCATCTTGTTCCACGCCGGCCAGCAGAACTCGCCTTTCAGCTCGTACTCCTCCATCAGCGGCGCAAGCTCATTCTTGGAAAAGCTGTAAACGCTTTTCACAAACGCCTGTTGCTCCTCTGTTATCGAAAAATCCATAAGGCGCCTCCCTTTTTTCAAAATTCGGCTTTAGACTTTAGACATTGGGCTTTAGGCTTTAAAGAAGAAATACATTTCAATTTTTTTCTTGTTCTTTTAGCCCAAGGCCAAAGGCCTAACGCCTATTGCCGCCTTTATTCCTATGCCCTTTAGATGCTTTAGCCAATGATGCGTGATGCAAATTGCCGTTCAGACCGCGTTATTATAACATAACAACCGCCATGAAAAGACAGAAAAATAAAATTTGTGAACTTTTTCACGTGAGTAGAATCATTGTCTTAAAACGCAAAAGATACAATTTGATTGCCAGCCTGAATGATATCGCAATATTTGAATTTTCAACGCTAATGCAAATTTTACCTTCCAATTAATTTACATTATTTTTCATTGCCTAATTTCCGGGCGCTGTTAGAATAATGGGGACGTTTATTCGGAGTCTGAGGAATATACGTTACGAATGGATGTGAAATGAGCGAAAGAAAGATCAAAGCCGTTTTTTTCGACGCGGGGAACACCCTGCTCTATCCGGACTATGAGTTCATCGCGAAGCTTGTCGCCGAGGCCGGTCTCGAAACGACGCCCGCAGCGCTGATCGAGGCCGAGTACGACGCGCGACGCGCTGTGGATGTTTACTTAGGCGGCAAAGACGGCAGCGACGAAAAAGTGTGGGAGATTTATTTCACGACCATGCTGCGCGGCGTCGGCATGATCGACGAATCGCTCGTTGTCTCTGCCAAGGACCGCCTGAGCGCTGAGAACGCGGCCCGCAGCCTCTGGTCTTTCGCGCCAGAGGATTCATTCGAAACGCTGCGACTGCTCAAGAGCGACGGCTACAAGCTCGGGATCATATCAAACGCCGACGGCAGACTGCACAGCGTCCTGAAAGAAACCGGCTTGGATAAGCTGCTCGATTTCGCAATCGACTCGCGACTCGTCGGCTACGAAAAGCCTGACCCTAAGATATTCAAGCTCGCTCTCGAATTCGCAGGCGAAAAGGCAGAGTCCTGCGTCCATGTGGGCGACATCGTCTCGGCGGATGTCGACGGCGCGCGCGCGGTCGGAATCGCCCCTGTGTTAATCGACCCCACCGGCCGCCACAATCCCGGCTGCCCTGTTATCAAAACTCTCCCTGAAATAATCGATGTCGTTAAAAGCCTGAACATCTAAAAAGATTAAGTGACTGGAGACAAACGCTTTGAAAAGTGTTTGTCTCCAAACCTCTTTTCACAAACTTTTCAGATTTGCGCCCTATAAGTAGAGATATCGAAGCGATTTTTCATTCGATAATATTCACTTGTTAAGTATCTGGATTTTGCGGCTTTCGCCCTCGCCCGAAATACCAATGTCTACAAAATTCGTTTCGCTCCGGGAATTCTCCTGATCGCATAATGGCTCAGCATAAAACAAAGCGTAACGGTTATTGCCGATACGCCAGCGAACTTTATCAGCGGATGCAGCATAATGCCGCGAAGCCAAAGGCTTACAAAAACAAGAACCGGCGCGTGAATGATATAAACCGTATATGCGTTTTCCGCCATCAGCTTCAATAATCTTCCCCGGCGGTTAAACTTATCCCTGAACAGCGCGAGCAATCCGACGCAAATGCCCATGCAAACGAACGGCTCCCAGAATGCGTATGCCGCCGCCTGCCACTTAAAGCCGCCCATGAAATTCTTCAGATCACCGTCCAGCGCGCCGCCGGCGATCATCAACACGGGACACATGATCAACCCGGCTATGGCAACCTTCCTCCAGATTTTTCCGGTTCGTTCCTCTATCGCCTGAAACCAGTTTCTTTCGCTGGCTGCAATGCCGACTATAAACAACGCAATATATAACGAAATATAAGGAACCTGAAGATTCAATAATTCGAAACTGCTCCCGACCGGCTTCCACAGCCTGATTATAAATGCCGAAGCGCCCATAGAGAGCGCGAACAGCGCTATCGCTCCGTTGCCGGGAAACTTTCCATTTCGTCCTTCGGTCGGCTTTGCGCGCTTTGTCAACGCCGCCCACAATGCGTAAACAATCGAAAAAATCAGAAGCGTGTCTACAAACCAAAGCGGTCCTCGTCCAATTCCATAAAAACGACTCATGTATTCGGAAAAGAAAGAAATGAAGCCCTTTGAGTAATGTTCGAACTTAACGTATTTTGCGTATACGATCACAGGGTTAATAGCGATATCGAAAATTATCAAAGGAATTCCGAGCCTTATCAGCCGGTCTTTAATAAAATGCCATGCGCCTTTTTTATAAAATGATTGCGGCGCGAAAAAGCCTGAAAGCATGAAAAATAACGACATGAAATAGGCTTGGTTGAACGCTGTGAATATGCCGAGCAGCGCCATGGTTATCGTGTCCTGCCGGCCTTCGTGGTAATACCAGCCGCCGACATCCCCGTATGTGCAGGCCGTGTGATGCATAACCACGAGAACGGTAAGCAATACCCGCAGGTTGTCGATATATTCCATTCGGCCTGTTGCGAGGTTCTTGGAGCCGCTTAAAGTTTTCGCACTTTCAGGCATTACATAACCCTTTTTATAAAACAGCAAGATTAATTTTACCAAAAAACATTGATTTGAAATATTTATATCGAAAATTTCTTTGTTTCCGTCGGCAGGTTATTCGCAATTACGATTTGCAGGATTTCATCTTCGTTTACGAAGGTTTCTTTTTGCCGTACATTACATCTATATAATCAAGCTCATTCACATACGAAATATCGATCAGCCGCAGCATTCCCTTGTTGTCATAAAGATTGAATGTGGAGCGAATGTTGTCGAGAGCAGTTTTTCCGTACTCGATCGCGTCTATATCCTGCGAGTGTTCGGATTCGAGTCCGGCATCCGCGCGCCCCATGTCCTTGTAGATCAGCGACGCCTGAACATCGTTCATGATTTCCCATGCAATGTTCATGATGTTGCCCTGACTGCCGGCTGTCATGACGCTGTGGGCGAGGCCGATCATGTGCTTCGCGTTCGCATAGGGCGCCATTGTGTACGCGGCGCGATAATCCTCGTGTTCGATCTGATAATCGTTGTCGATCCTGATTTCGTCCTCGCGCGCCATTCGGATCAGATTTTCGACCATCTTGTTTTCGAGCCGCATCGAATGATTGAACGCGAGAACCGAGTTCAAGCCGACGCGGAGCGCGTAAGGGAATTGCGTTCCGTGTTTAAGCATAATGCGTGGGATAGCCGGAATTATATGCGCGAGCTTCCGGGGATTTCTGAGCATGCGAACCAGCGAGCCGAAACTCCGGTCGCGCTTTTCCCGGGATTCCAGTTCGGGATAAACAGTGCTGAGAAAAAGAGACTCGAACCGGTCTATATCCGTCTGGTTCAGGCCATTGAGAAGATCGTTTTTCCTGACTTCGGGGATGGAAAGGATATGCTCCATCCGGTAGCGGTTGTGGATTTCCCTATGGAAATATTTAACTGTCTCGCGGCGAACAATCCTTTCCGCGTCATTCTCTCCCGTCGACATTTCCGGCCTTTCATGCTCCTGCGCGCATTTGATAACAGCTCAAACGCAAACGTTCCGAGGTATTATAATGACCTCTCCCCGCGGTTTCAATAAAAATACCGTATCGGATGAAGCGCCGCCGTTTTCGCCTCCGCGGTCGCCATATCGGCGCCTATATTGCCAAGAGACAAATTCAGGCTTTACATTAATCGCAAAAAGAGATATATAATTGTACGTTATTTAATGATGGGAGGCCATTAGCGGCCCGCCCGCATTTGAAGGAGGCTTAAATGAATAAAAGACGACTTTTGGGTTTGTTTTTCGCGGTCGTGATTATGATCGCAGCAGCCGGATGTTCCGACGACATCGACAAGGCGATCAGCATGCTGGGCGATAAGAATAAACAGGAAGAAGCGCTCGGCATTATCAGCGTGTCCGCAAAAGACCCGATGCCGAAGCTGCTCAAAGCTATGAAGAACAAAAAGCTGTCGGCCCTGACCCGCGAGAATGTGGCATTGCTCATCGGCGTCCAGTGCGACAAAACCAAAGATGACTCGGCGGTTCCGGCGCTGGTCGACGCGATGAAAGGCGCAGAACCATCCGTAGCAAAAGCTATCCTCGAAGCGTTCGACAAAATACCCGGCGACAAGAGCGTCAAAGCTCTTCAGGACGCTGTGAACCTGAAAAACAAGGAAGTGGCCGCGGAAGCATCGCGAATTCTCGACTCGCGAGCCGCCGCTCTCGAAACTGAAGCCGACAAGCTCACCGGTCAGGCTGCCGTTAAGCAACAAATTGTTTTCCTCGAAGAGGCTGTCAAGATCAATCCGGCGAATAAGGAACGCGTCAAGAAGCTCGCCACACTCTATTCGCTGAGCGGGCAGGACGGAAAAGCGAAGGACCTGCTCAGCTCCGGCGGAGTATTCGTTCTCGCCGTTAAAGCGCTCGGCCCGCTCCCGAACGACGGACAGGATTACATCGACCCGGCGAAAATCGACTTCGCAGCTCCCATCGCTTCGCCCACCGGCGTCGATATCTCATGGATTGACCTGACTAATATTCCGGATTCTGGCGCTATCGATTTCCGCAGAAACGCTTCGCTTCGCAATCCCAACTCCGCCTATTACGCCGCTTTCAAAATGAATGTTAAGAGCGCCGAAAAGGCCGTTCTGAAAATTTACGGAAGCGACGACACAATCAGCCTTTGGCTGAATGGAAAAGCGATCATTTCCGCCGATGCGTTCAAGGATCAGGAGAAAGCGTTCGACGCCGAACTGAAATCAGGCGCGAACCTCGCGGTTCTGAAAGTCTACAGCCGCAGAAGCCCGAGATTTTCCATCCGCATTAGCGGACCGAATGATAAAAATATAAGCGGACTGAGCGTTTCGCTCTGAGTCCAAGGAGGCAGAAATGAAAAAGAGCATCTTCAGAACGATCGGAGCCGCGGCCGCGGGAGCGGCGATGTTATTTACGCTCGCGACATTCGCGTCCGCGCAGGCGGCTAAAACCGGCGCAGCCCCGGCCGGGAAACCCGGCGCGAAAGGCCCGCAGATTTCAGCCGAGCAACAGAAGAACATGATCGGAATGGTCAACGAGAAACTCAAACACAGATTCACGCCTTCGATCAAGAGCGTCGTTATCGGACCTGCCTCTGTCGGCAAACCGGTCAAGGTTACAATCAAAGCTTCTTATGATGACAAGCGCGCGATTGATAAAATCGTCGAAGCTTCCGTTTACTATTCGCTCGACGGCGGAAATTCATTTATCGGTCCGGTGAAGCTCAACGCCGCCGGCGCCGGAACTTGGGCCGGAAACATACCCGGAATCAAAAAAGCTGGGAAAGCCCTTCTCTACCCGCGCGTGAAAGACTCCTTCGGCAACGTAGCCATCCACCTGCCCTGCAAAGTCAGCGCAGAGTGGCCGCCGTTCGGCGATGGCTGCATGGTTCCCGGCGCTATCGGACCGGAACAGCGAAAACCCACGGAGATCATTGAAGACAACTTCAAGATTCTCGATCTCCGCATCGGTATGGACGATAAATACTTCTATATCGATCAGAGCGTCGAAGGGAACATTAAAAAAGGCACTATGAACCCGACGCATATCAACGCTTACATGGCGATGATTGTCGACGCCAAAGAGCTGAATGAATTCAATGACGCCGCAGTGCTGATGTCGCCTGAAGCAAAGGATAAATTCAAAGATAAAGCGAATCTCGCGTTTCCGATCATTTACGCGCCTCTCGCGTCTGCAGCCGCCGGCAGCATGGCCGAAAGCGCGAAACCGGCGGACGGCGCTAAAGCCGCGAAACCGGCGGACAAAAAAGAAGCGGCCGCCAAACCCGCCGCGCCTCCTAAAGTCCCGAGTTGTATGGTTCCCAGGCAGATAAACGGCAAAACGGAAATGGATTCCAAAAGCGTAAAATGCAAGGCCGACGGACCGGACCTCTTCATCCGCTTTGACCGCAGCATCATGCCTCCAAGCATGAAGGATACTTTCATTCTGCTCGGCGCATTGAACGGTTTCATCGACAACATGCAGGCGCCGATTCCGAAAATCCGCGAGGTCACTGGTTTCACACGCGTATCGTTTAAGCAGTATTCATTTGCTGTAAAATGACAGCAGCAGTTGGGGATTTAGCAGAAATATTAAAAACTAAAACAATTCCGAAGAGGCGGCCCTGAGTGGCCGCCTTTTTTTGAATTGCTGTGTAAATTATATGCGCCAATAGAAACAGGCGCCTCCTACTCTTGCCCAACCGCATCATTCAATATATATTTTGCCTATGAAACGCTTCGCGCCGCTAATTATTAATTTGCTCATTTACGCAACTTTCGCGATTGCCGCCTCCGCGCCCGCGCGGGCCGATTCTGCTCCAAATACAATTTCTGATGATTCGTTTTGCCTCCACGTCCATTCACATCCGGGATACGAGAAAGCATTTTCGGCAGTTCCATTCGGAACTTTTCGCACGTGGGATTCGGGCATAAGCTGGCCGACGCTTGAGCCGGAAAAAGGAAAATGGGACTGGGCTCTTCTCGACAATTATGTTCGGCTCGCGCGTGCGAAAAACATCAAACTTATTTTCACGCTGGGAATGACGCCGAAGTGGGCGGCTAAGAACCCCGACGCGCCGTCGCCCTACGGCGGCAACATATCCTCATCGCCGCCGCGAGATATAGCGGACTGGGAGAACTTCATTCGCAAAGTCGCC
>JBAYJY010000158.1:0-10790 GCA_041664945.1 bacterium
AGCGGGTCGCTTCGTAGGGCGTGGTCGAGTTGCTCTAAGGCAAGCAGGTGGCGGCCCTGCCGCATGAGGCAGAGCGCGAGGTTGTATCGGGAAGGGCCGTGGCCGGGCTCGATCATCAGCGTCCGCTCGAAATACTTGATCGCCTGTTCGAGCAGCGCTTTCTTTTTATTCCCCGGCGCGGAGAGCGAGCTGAAGTAATAGAAATTTCCAAGCGCGGAGCAGGTCCAGACGGACGGGCTGGTCTCCACCGCGTTGAGGAAAGCGCCGAGATTGTTTTCGTTCACGAGACTGTCGGCGAACTGCTCGCGGGCGGCGTCGGATTCGTGCTCCAACCCGCCGAAACTTTTAATCTCGAAGATGTAGACCGGCTCGGCGATGCCTGCGAGATGCTTGAGCATAGGCTCGGTGAATTCTACGTGTTCGCGCTGCTGGTGAGCCGAGCGCGCTTTCGGGCGAACTACATGGTCGTAAACCGGAAGGCTGACCATGATTTTTGAGTAGCGGGCGTCTTTTGTCTGGCTTTCGACGCGCTTCGCGAGGTTGATCGAGTAGCCCTCGGCATTTTTCTTTCCGCGCGCGGCAGGATGCTTGCGCACCACCACCGGCCCGTGGTGAATTCCGCAGCCGATATATATCAGATTTTTCTTCTCTGATATTCGCTGTTTGTTTATTTTGGATTCGTACCAGTTGCGTATCATCGCGACGGCGGCCCTGATTGCGCATTGAACGTCGGCCGCGTCGTCTCCGGTGTACATGATCAGACAGGCTTCGTCTCCGCGAACGCTCCATTCCACATTCTTGTCCGTTTTCAGTTCCCTATCCAGCGCCTCTTTCATGCGCTCGTGGAACTCGGAAATTATCTTGTCATATTCAACGAGGTTCGTCGAGTCCGCAAGAACTGAAGACCCGCGGATATCGCAGAAGAGGATTGTCGCATTCCTGATATCGCCGGGCTTAACATTGTTTTCCGTCATATTTGTCTCCGGTTTTCGGAAAGTGGCCGATTCCAGTCTATATCTTTGTGACGTTCGACATAATGATCGCGCCCATAAGCATCTTTTTCCTCTGCCATGGGCTGGCTGTATCCCAATCGCTGCCGATGTTCTTTAATGTGTTCACAGATCTTCGGATGTCGCTAAGAGAAATAAACGGCATTCCATCTACCTGCGCGGTTGTGATGAAAAGGTTGTTCAAAACGTATGTGTCCGTGAAACCGGAAGCGGCGCGGTATTTCTTTATGTTAACCGCAAGCCCGACGCCGAGTCCCATGCTCTTGGTTGCGTCAACAACTATCTTATCCAAATCAGGAGAGCCGTAATTAACAACATCGGAAAGCTGTATGTCGCCGTATAGGAGTTCAATCTTTTTAGAAAATGGCATTCTGTTAAAATCTTTTATTGCGGGTTCGATAATGCTTCTGAACGCGGCGGCGTCAAAAATGGCATTTTCAATAAGTTTTGACTTCGTTTTCTGAGACGATGGAAGGCGTTTTATTAGTTTTGAATCGAATGATATGGCTAAGAGACCGGAAGCGGGGATTTCAGAGAGGACAATCTTGTTTCCTATAATAATCTTTTCGATTTTCGGTTGCATGAGATCGCCGTCAATAATATCGGCGTCGAAATCATAAGATTTCTTTTCATAATAAGCGGGCGGTTCAGCCGAAGGAGCCGGCGCAGGCATATACTCTGAAGCTGAAGGCGCCGATTTTTCATACATAGCGCCGCCTTCGTCGGGCGGCGATATGTCGAAATTCGTGGAGAGCGCGAAACTAACTGAGGGCATCAAAACGGCGATCGCTAAAAAAGCAAAAATAAAATGAAACCTTACAAAGTGTTTCGCGTTAACAGATTGTCTGTTTTTCATGATTCAACCTCCCACATAAAAACGACAAAATCCTATATTATTCTACATTAAAACTTCATAGAAATAAAATTCAGCATGGAATTTCCAGAAATATTTGTTAACTAATCGAAAATATATTTTAGAAACCTGCAAATTCGGTGCGGCGTATAATGTCGTCCTGAAGGGGACGTCCGAGATCGGTGAAGTAGGCGCTGTAGCCGCTGACGCGCACAACGAGATCGCGGTAATTATCGGGATGCAGTTGGGCGTCGATAAGCGTTTTATTGTCGACAACATTGAACTGAACGTGAAGGCCTCCGAGAGAGAAATAGGCTTTGAGAAGGGCGGAAAATTTTTCGCGGCCTTCCTTGGTTTGAAGAAGGGAAGGAAGCAGTTTCATGTTGAGAGAACTGCCGTTTAGAATGTTCTTGTGATCGATTTTCGCTGCGGAGAGCATGACGGCGGTCGGTCCGCGTGTTTCCGAGCCTGTGGAGGGCGAAAGACTGTTGGAAACGGGCTGTCCGGCGAGCCGTCCGTCCGGGGTCGCGCCGAGCATCGAGCCGTCGAATATGTGCATTCCGTATGAAAAGAAACCCGGCCGGAACATCCCGCCTTTGCGATAAGATTTGTGGGAAGTGACTTCTTCGCAGAACATCGCGGCGATATCGCGCGCGATCGAGTCCGTCGAGTCGTTGTCGGAGCCGTAGCGCGGCGTCTGGATTTCGAGCATTCTCCGAAGCTGCTCGCGTTTGCGGAAGTTCGTTCCAAGCGCTGCGAGAAGTTCGGGCATAGTCAGTTTATTCTCATCGAAAACGAATTTCTTGATTGCGGCGAGCGAGTCGGCGGTAGTGCCGAGACCGCGGGCGCTTATCGAAGCAAAATTGTATTTTGCGCCGCCCTGAGTCATGTCCTCAGAGTTTTCCACGCAGCCTTCGAGAGTCGTGGAAATATAGGGGTTGTGGAATCCGTTTGCATAAACTTCATCTTTAACGTTAACGCAGCGGGCGACGTGGCCGACGATAAAATGCAGTTGTTTTCTGAACGCGACCAAAAGTTCGTCGAAAGATTTGAATTTGGTTGCGTCGCCGGTATCCGGCCCGACGCGGTGTCCGATCATCTTTATCCTGCCTCCGGTGAGCGTCATTTCGAGAACGCCGGTGAGCGAGATATCGTTTCCTGAAGTGCAACCGAATGTATTCCCCTGAGAAGTCGGCTCGACGCATCCGATTATTCCGTAATCGCGCGCTTCTTCTACCGAGTAGCCGCATTTCAACATCGCCGGTATTATCACATCGTCGTTGAATATGGCGATTCCTAAAGAGGCGCGGTGCGATTCAGCAAGTTTATTATGGAACTCCGCAGTTGTTTTCGAACTGACTCGCACGGAATAGGAATTGCTCATTCCTTTGACGTTCGAAATCGCGTCGAGAAACAGAAATGACAACTCGTTAGTTGCGTCTTCGCCGTCTGGGCCGAGACCGCCGAAAGTCGGGGCCATGCTGTCCGCGCCGAGTTCCGAGCCGGTGTCTTTTCCGTATGATGGAAGCATTATTAGATTATTGCTGAGTTTGACGATCAGCTCTTCTATCAATTCCAGCGCTTGCGCGGAATTGAGCGAACCGTTTTCGATATCTTTCTTAAAAAACGGATACAAATACTGGTCAGGGCGACCTATGGCGCAGATGCCAGTCATGCCGTAGCTAATGTTCGACAGAACTTGAGTGAACCAGAGAAATTGCAGAGCGTCGGCAAAAGACTCCGGAGGCAGCCACGGCAGGCGGTCGGCGCGGTCGGCGATAGCGAGCAGTTCGATCTTTCGCGCCGGGTCGCGCTCGGCGGCAGCTTTGTCGCGGGCGAGGGCGGCGAACCGCCCGGCGAACAGCCTTGCCGTTTCGCAACTTAGTATCACGCTTTCGAGGAACTTCCTTTTTTCCTCCGGCAGCGATTCCTTCAGTTTTTCCGCCGCTCGGTCCCGCGCTGCTTTGAAACCAGACGCTATCATTCGGTTATGGCCGATTATGAGGTGGCCCTGAACGTCGAAGACATTGTTCACGAGATTCGGGTTGTTGATGGGGATTTCCTCAGAGGCTCTTTTGATATGGCGCGCCCGGCCCCGGACCATTCGCCACAATCCCGAAATAAGCTGTTTTGTTCCGAAACTGCGCGTCAGGTCGAGCAGCGTTCCGGGAGTGAATCCGGGTTTCACTATCAGGTTTTCACGCTGGAACAGCGCTTTCTTGCCATCGCGAACGGTTTTGCCTCTCCAGTAGGGAAGAATGTCTTCAAGCAGTTCTTTCTTATCCTCTGAGCTGATCTGATAAGGGTGATCCTTCCTATTCTGAAGGTTGTTGATGTCCATTTCGAGTATGAGGTTCATTTCGCCGCGCT
This sequence comes from bacterium, assembly GCA_041664945.1. Lineage (GTDB taxonomy): Bacteria > UBP15 > UBA6099 > UBA6099 > UBA6099 > JBAYJY01. Next base: position 4,234 of record JBAYJY010000158.1, read on the forward strand.
CGACAGGCAGAAGCGTGCCGACGATCTTATCGCAATAATTCCCGACTATTTGCTCCTCGTCGAGAATGAAAATTGTCATATTTTTTGCGGTGTTTTCAAACGCGCAGGCAGCGCGCCACGACGGATTCATTCCTTCGGTCCGGCGGAAGGCTTCGGTGACATACCGGGCGCGCTCGATGCAGATCGAATACGGAGCTTCGATAACTCTCCGTTTCATCGCCTGCGCGCGTGACTCTTTTTCTATAACATTGGCGTTCAAAGGATACTAATTCCTATCCGCCGCGCTTATGATAATTTCTTTCATTAGTTCAAGCCTGCGTGAAGCGGGCGTTCCATTTTGCCATTCGTCGCTTTTAAGCTTTATCGACTCGAAGGCATTTTGAATGTCGTCCGGAATGATATAAGCAATTGCATTAACTTGCGCGCCAGTGATGCCGAAGTTGAGTTCGATGTAGTTGTCCGTCAAGCCTGTCGCGACCCGGTATTTCTTAATGTTCTCCGCCAGGCCCACGCCGAGCCCGAGTTTCTGAGACGTGACTTCAATAATCTTGTCGTAATCCTGAATATCGTATTCAATGACATCTGAGAACTGCATGCTTCCATAGAGAAAATCAATTTTGCCGGAGTAAGAGAGCTTGTTGTATGTATCGATAGCCGGCGCGACGATCTTTTTGAAATTGGCCGCCTGATACGTAGGGCGTTCGAGAATGCGGACTTTCGCTTTCGATTTGTTCGGCAGATTTCCGACAAAATTCTTGTCGAACTTAAGAGCCGATAAACCGATTGGCGAGATTTTTGCAACGTTCAAGCTGTTGCTAATTAATATCGAATTTATACCTGATTTGCCGTGTTGATAGTTTTGTTTTCCGATATCCTTCTTTTCACTAATTCCGCCGCCGTTCCCGTCGGCTTCGGTGCCCTTCAGCGCTTTATCATATGATTCCTCGAACGATTTTCTTTCGAACTCGACCGCTTTTTTCTGTGCGCCTGCGCCATCAGTATTAAAATTCGTGGAAAGCGCCGGGCATCGGGTCGGACTCAAGAACAGAAAAAGCGCAATTTCAAATGTCACAATTGCGAAGATATTTGAGTTGAAACATTTTGAATTCTTCATATAAGCCGCCTTATTATTGTCTAATAGACATTATAAGTGATTGCGCGCTCAATATAAATTTAAAAATCAAAATTTGGATTCTATCAAGCCCCGGAACGGTTTTAGCATAACCCCGATATGTTCGTAATAGAAAGAACTTGCTGAAGCGAGCGGTTTGACAATCTTCGAGGCTTCGAGCGTTTTCAGAAGAAAATTCGCCGGAATGACGCCGCTCATAGCAAGAACAACCGGGTCGACTGAAGAATGATTCTCGTGGCCCGGGCAGACTAAGTCCGCATCGAGGCTCAGCAGGCGCCGCCATGTTTCGACGAGGCTTTCGAAGTCGTAGCCGACGCGGTCGCAGCTCGGTATGTAGGAGTCGCCGGTGAACGCGATTTTGCGGCCTTCTGATTCGAGGAGGATAGTGAGCGAGCCGGGGCTGTGGCCGGGCGTGTGGAAAATTTCGAAGCGCAGGCCGCCCGCCGCGAAAATTTCGTCTCCGGGCTCTAACTGAAAATCAATAACTGCCGGTTCGACAGTTTCGCCGAATAACCAATCAGCGCAAGTGATTGCGCTGTCGCCGGATTCGACCGGCGCGCTGTCCGCCGCATGCATCGCAAGCTTGGCGGCAGGGAAGCGTCTCTTGAATTCAGCCGCGGAGCCGACATGGTCGTAGTGGCAATGCGTGCCGATAATGAGCTCGACGCTCTCGGGTTCGATGCCGGCGGCGCGCATGTTTTTCAGTATATGATCGAGCCCCATCGGGCTTCCGCAGTCGATCATGACTGCGCCGGATGGCCCGGAGATAGCATACACCGCGCAATCGTAAGGGTGGCTTCTGAGTGATGAACCGACGAGAAAAACCCCTCCGCTGATTTTTTTAAATCCGATTCTTGGCAGTTTCATTGTTGGCCTTCCTGACTAAACTTTGTAATAATCGACCGAAAACTTCGAATTCACCGCACATCTTAGCAAAATTCGGATTTTTAATATAGAGATTAGTGGGACAAAAGATATTATTGGATGAAAACAGCCATAAAAGACGACCGAAAGACGGACTTCGGGCATGTTTTTGCGCTAATAGAATAAATTGCCTCAAATCATCCTTGACAGTCCCAAAAAGCGCATATAAAATAGTCCGACATGTGATATATTTCACAAATCCTGAAGAGGGCGTTTGAAAGAGGATTGTGAAGAAATAAAAATTTCATTTACGTAAAGCGCGACAAGACGTATATTATAGGTCGCCGAAGCGGCGGTTTTAAGAATCAGTAATCACAAAACGGGCGACCGGTGAAGTGAACCGGAGGGAAATAGGGCGGGGAGAGCGGCGAAGGGGAAGTCGGCTCGAAACTGAAATTTATTTTGTATTGATAGAAATAAATAAAAGGAGGATGCGTATGAGTAAGGACATCAGAAAAGTTGCGGTCCTCGGTTCGGGAGTGATGGGGTGCGCTATAGCCTGTCACCTCGCGAACTGTGGGATTCCCAGCTTGATGTTGGACATCGTACTTCCGTTGTCCGACGACGAGAAGGCGAAAGGGGTCAAGAAAACTGATCCGGCTTTTCGCAACAAACTGGCGATCGGCGCGAAAGCAGTCGCGCTGAAGATGAAGCAGCCGATGGCGCCGCTGTATGTAAAATCGAGCGCCGATTTGGTTCAGGTCGGAAATATTGAAGACGACTTGGAAAAGATAGCGGATTGCGACTGGGTCATCGAAGTTGTAAAAGAAGACCTGAAGATCAAACAGGACCTTTACAAGAAGGTTGCGAAGTACTGGAAGCCCGGAATGATCGTTACATCGAACACCTCCGGCCTCCCGATCAAAGATATGGCGAAAGTCATGCCGGATGAAATGAAGAAGGCGTTCTTCGTAACCCACTTCTTCAATCCTGTCCGCCACATGAAACTCCTCGAACTCATCGCCGGAGAAGACACCGACACGTCCATCATGAACGACATGGCCGAATTCGGCGAACGCGTCCTCGGCAAGGGGATCGTGTACGGAAAAGACACACCGAACTTCGTCGCGAACCGCATTGGCGTGTACGCGATTATGAAGACGGTTTACACCATGATGGAACTTGGACTGCGCATCGACGAGATCGACGCGATAGCCGGTCCGTCCATGGGCCGCCCGAAGAGCGCCGCTTTCCGCACCGCGGACCTCGTCGGCCTCGACACACTCTCTCACATCCTCAATGGCGTTTACGAGATGTGCGGAAACGACGACAGCCGCGACACCTTCATCATCCCGGACTGGATGAAGAAGATGGTTGCAAACGGCTGGTTCGGCAACAAGACCAAGGGCGGTTTCTACAAGAAAGGCAAGACCCCCGAAGGCAAGAAGGCTTATGAAGTTATCGATTGGAACACATGCGAATATATTCCCTCGATTAAGCCGGAATTCGATTCTCTCAAAGCCGCGAAGAAAAAAGAAGGCGTCTCTGAGAAGATCAAAACGTTGCTCGCAGGTTCCGACAAGGCGGCTGAGTTCGCATGGAAACTTCTGCGCGACGTAACGATCTATTCCTGCAAACGCATTCCCGAGATCGCTGACGACGTCGTCAACATCGACAACGCGATGAGATGGGGATTCGCTTGGGATCAGGGCCCGTTCGAGACAGTCGACGGAATCGGAATCAAGGATGTCGTCAAACGCATGAAGGACGACGGAGTCGCGATTCCCGAATTCCTCGAAAAGGCAGCCAAAGCCGGCGGATTCTACAAAAAGGTCGGCCTCAAGAAGATGTACTTCTGCGCGCAGGAATTCATTTACAAGGAAGCTCCGCGCACGGCTCTCCAGATGAACACGAACAATCTGAGCGCTCGCCTCGTGGATCAGGTCGCGTTCATGACCGATCCCGGCTCCATGAAGATCGATATCGCCGACCTGAAGGATCTCGGAAAAGAGATCACGAAGAACGTCGGTTCGAGCATTTATGACATGGGCGACGGCGTAGCTCTCCTCGAGTTCCACACATACAAAGGCATGAACCCTGTGGACGCGGACGTCATCGAGATGATGATGAAGACGATCGAAGTCGTCAACGAACGCGGATTCTGCGGCGTTGTCGTAGGCAACCAGGGGCAGAACTTCTCTGTCGGAGCGAACCTGCTGATGCTGCTCATGGAATCCCGCCAGAAGAACTGGAAGAACGTTGAAATGGCCAGCAAGACGTTCCAGGACGCCAACATGCTGCTGAAGTATGCGCCGTTCCCGGTCGTCACAGCTCCGTTCGCCATGGTTCTCGGCGGCGGTTTGGAAGCGACGATGCACGGCGACGCGATCTGCGCCGCGGCAGAAACATACTGCGGTCTCGTTGAAGTTGGCGTTGGCCTTATCCCGGCCGGCGGCGGCTGCAAAGAGTATCTCGTCCGCAACCTCGAAGGCGCCCTCAGCAACGCCCACGTGCCCAGCCTGTTCCCGTTCGTCCGCAAGGCGTTCGAGAATATCGCCATGGCTAAGGTTTGCATGAACGCTTACGAAGCGGTTGAGAATTTCATTTTCCGCCCGACGGACCACATCACAGTCAATAAAGATTATCTGCTCAGCGATGCGAAGCAGATGGTTCTCGGAATGGCGCGCGCCGGCTACACGCCGAAATCGCCGCGCAAAGACATCAGACTCATCGGCGCCCAGTACTATGCCGCGTTCAAGAACGCGCTCTGGACGATGAGGCAGGGGAATTTCATCAGCGATCATGACCAGCTCGTTTCCGACTGGGTCGCCAAGATTCTCACCGGCGGCGACATCCCCGGCAGTTCGGTTGTTGACGAACAGTTTGTTCTCGATCTCGAACGCGAAGCTTTCGTCAGCCTCTGCGGCACTGAAAAGAGTCAGGACAGGATGCAGTACATGCTTCAAAACAACAAGCCGCTCCGGAACTAATCGCCGGGAGCGAGATTACGAGACTAAAAATACGGAGGAATGATATGAGTAGAGAAGCTGTCATCGTATCCGCGGCCCGGACTGCTATAGGACGTGCGAAACGCGGTACTCTGAAAGACATGCGCGCGGACGATCTGGCCGCGATCGCCATCAATGCGGCGATCGAGCGCGCTGGCATTAAAAAAGAACTCGTCGAGGATCTCATCCTCGGTTGCGCGATGCCCGAAGCCTCAATGGGCATGAATATGGCCCGCATCGCCGCTTTCGCGGCCGGACTGCCAATCGAAAGCGCAGCGCTCACTGTCAACAGGTTCTGTTCGTCGGGCCTCGAAGCGATCGCCATCGCTTCCGAGCGCATCATGGCCGGATGGAACGAATGTATCATAGCGGGCGGCGCCGAATCCATGACAATGGTTCCCATGGGCGGCTACATCCCCGAACTCAACCTGAAACTCGCCACCGATTTCCCGGAGGCCTATTGCCCGATGGGCATCACCGCCGAGAACGTCGCGTCACGCTACAACGTGCCCCGCGAAACGCAGGATGAATTCGCTTACAATTCACACATGAAGGCCGTCAAGGCCATCGCTGCCGGCGCGTTCAAGGAACAGATCGTTCCGGTTAAGGCGCGCGTCGCGAAAGGCAACACGTGGAAGGAAGTCATCTTCGACACAGACGAAGCCCCCCGCGCAGACACAACAGTCGCCGGCCTTGCGAAACTGAAGCCCGTTTTCAGACAGGGCGGCTCGGTTACAGCCGGCAACTCGTCCCCGATGAACGACGGCGCCGCGGCGCTCGTCGTCATGAGCAAGGATCTGGCGAAGAAGCTCAAACTGAAACCCCTCGCCACATTCAGGCACTATTCCACAATCGGAACGCATCCCGATGAAATGGGCGTCGGACCGTACTATGCAATCAGCAGACTGCTGAAGAACACCGGCATGACCCACGACCAGATTGACAACTATGAAATCAACGAAGCGTTCGCGTCTCAGGCTTTCTATAGCTGCCGCGAGCTCGGGTTGAACATGGACACAGTCAACATCAACGGCGGCGCGATCGCGCTCGGCCACCCGCTCGGCTGCACCGGCGGCAAGCTCTCCACCCAGCTCGTTTACACATTGAACGACCGCAAGATGAAGTACGGCATCGTTTCCATGTGCATCGGCGGCGGAATGGGCGCAGCCGGCCTGTTCGAGAGAGAAGACAATTATTGATTTAGTTTTTTGTAGATTAGTTGATTGAACATCGTAGGGGCACAGCATGCTGTGCCCCTACTTTTTTATATCGCCCTTTAGCTAAAACAGTGTATAATAGGGATAAGAATCGCCGATTTGAGCATTGCTGCAATAACAAGATTATTCTGTTCATGGCGCAAAATTGAAATCATAAGGAGCAGGAATGATGAAACGGAATAGGAACATCTTGCTCGCGTTAGCGATAGCATTGTTTCTGCCTTTGTGCGCTCGGCTGGCTGTTGCGCAGAATCAAATTGAGAAAACCGGCGTCGAACGGATCCGGCAGCTTCTACCGCCAACGGGAGAACTTCGCGCTGTGTCGGGCATAGGATA
>JBAYJY010000159.1:0-10745 GCA_041664945.1 bacterium
GGCCGTCGAAAAGCAGCCTGTTCGCCACGGACTTTGGCTTTATCACATGCTGCGAGATTTTCAGCGCCGTGTGGGGCTCAATCCAAAGCATGAGCGGAATGCGGTCCACCGGTTCGTGTCTCGACGCGGCGATTACCCGCTCCCGGGGCGTCATTTTCTTCATTTCCATCACCCTGCTTTCTTCAAGCATCGTTTATGCTTAGTACAGATTTATAACCTATGCCGCGCTGCCGTTTTCAAGCTATCCTGAATCCTTGCCGATGCCGATAATTATGTCAAGAAGAGCGGAGTGAGAACGCATATAAAAACACGCAACAATTCATATGACGGTTAATTGATGTTAATATACACGCTGAAATATAAGCCTGCCGCGCGCGGGCGATCAGAATATTTAAAAGTAGGGGCTGATTTCAAATCCGCCCGTGATTTCAAATCCGCCCTCTGAATGCGAAGAAAGGCGACAAAATTGTGAAGACGCTCAAAAAAACGACATGTCTCTTTACGGCAATCGGATTTCTTCTCATCGCCGTTGCCGCCGCCGCATCGCCGCAGCTGTTTGTCGAGGATTCGCAATACCTTCAGAAACGCGCTGTGAAATACTCATCGCGCGACGGGCTTCCCGCCGGCGCAGTCAACGCTTTGGCGATCTGTTCCGTAACGGTTTTCGCCGGAGCGGCGGATGGCGTTTACGCGCTCGCCGGAGATAAATGGTCAGCCGTCGCGCCGATGGACGAAGTCTCACAGCTCGGCTGCATTGAAAACCGGCTGTACGCCGCCTCAGGCTCCGGCTTTTACATGTTGGTTCCCGGCGCGCCGGAACAGGCGAAAAAGCTTTATGGCGAACCGGTTGCGGCGTTCACAAGCTATCGCGACGGTTTTCTGCTCGCCTGCGGCGGCGAAGGCGAAGGCGTGAAGTTTATATCACCCGACGCTTCAGCCGCGCAGGTTGTTCCCGCGTTCGATAAGTTGCGGATACGCTCCATCGCCACGGACGCCGAAGGAGTCGTCTGGGCGGCAAGCGGCAAAGGCCTCTCAAGCTTCAAAGACGGCGCGCTCGCGGATCGCAACGCCGAAAGCGGGTTGGCCGGACCGCCCTCGATTTCTGTCCGAAGCATTTTCCCGGCCGCCGGCGGAAAAGTCTATTTCGCTACATCGCGGGGAATTCTGATACACGAGAATGGCCGGTGGCGCTTTCTGCGCGGCAAGCCGGACGGCCTGCCTGTCGAGGACGTCAACTCCGTGGCGGCGTCCGGCGACACTCTCATCGCCGGATTCTCCATAGGGGCCGCGCGGCGCAAAGCGGGCGAGTGGGAATACATGCAAAGCGGCCGCTGGCTGCCCGACGACAGCGTTCGCGCCGTGGCGATCGCGCCTGACGGATCGCTGTGGTTCGGAACCGGCGCCGGAGTCGGAAAAATCGAATACGCGCCCATGACGCTCGATCAGAAAGCGGCGTTCTTCCAGAACTTCGTGCCGCTGTTCATGCGGTACGGCTTCACGGGAGACGCCACGATAACAGCGCCCGGCGACTTCTCATCTCTAAAAAAGCGGGCGCACGACAATGAAAATGTCTGGACCGGCATGCAGATCGCTTCCCAGTGTTTCAGATACGCGGTCACGCGCGAACCCGACGCTCTGGCGCTTGCGCGCGAATCGCTCGCCGGGTTGCTGTTCCTCGAAACCGTGACCGGAACGCCGGGGCTGTTCGGCCGTTCGTATGTCGCGGCGGGCGAGGACACCGGCAAAGGCGGCGAATGGCATCCGACCGCCGACGGCAAGTGGAAGTGGAAAGCCGACGCGAGTTCCGACGAGGCGGTCGGCCGGTTCTTCGGGCTCTCCGTCTTTTACGACCACTGCGCGAATGATGACGAAAAGCGACTCATCGCCGGCAGCCTCTCGCGGACGATGAACCGGATCATCGACGATGATTACTTCATCATCGACCCGGACGGGCAGCCCACGATGTGGGCCCGCTGGAACCCGAAATATCTCTCCGTCAAGGGAAGGTTCCAGAGAGACCTCAATTCACTCGAAATACTCATGATGCTGAAAGTCGCCAGCCACGTCACGGGCGAGCCGCGCTTTCAGGACGAATACATGAAGCTGATCGGCAAATACGGCTACGCGCGCAACGCAGTCACGGCGAAGCTCAAAGCCGCGCGCATGCAGAACCACTCCGACGACCTGCTGGCATTCCTTTCCTACTACCCGCTTTTGCAGTATGAAAAAGATTCCGCTCTGCTTGATAAATATTATTACAAAAGCATACGCCGGACATGGCGCATCGTGAGCGAAAAGCGAAACCCGCTGTGGAATTACATCTACGGCGCATCCGTTCCCGGCGACGACTTCGATGCCGATGGCGCGGCGTGGTTCCTTCGCCGCTCGCCGCTCGACCTTATCTATTGGGACGTTCGCAACAGCCAGCGCGCCGACATCGAGATCGACCCCAACGACGGCGGCGCCGGCGAAAAACTTTCGGTAAAACCGCTCCCGCCCGACGAGACGTTCATGCTGAAATTCAACGAGAATCCATACCGGCTGGACGGATACTGGAACGGCAACAACTCCGAGACGCCTTCATACTGGCTTCTGCCCTACTGGCTTGGCCGCTATCATGGATTCATACGCTGAAAACTGACTCTTGATAATTATTTTTACTATATTATGAGCGAAGCTCCTTGGAATGCGGCGAGCAATCGCCCTCCATGAAAATGCATAGATATTTTTCAAGCCGTTACTTGGCGATTCTTAAAGCAATGTCCTTTTCTTTCCTTATTTCATTCCAGTGCGGTTTTTCTGTAATTGTGTTTTTGAAAGAGCCTCTATCGTCTTTGAGATTCATGCCTGCCGAATAGATGATTTTTCGTTCTTTGTCATAGCGCAGACTTTTCCCGTCGAACCGATCAATTGGAATAACCTCTATATACTTCGGAGTCAGTTCAATCAAAGACTCAGGCAGATCGCCGTTATCCCTTTGATATTGAAGAATCGCCAGCCGCAATCTGGTCAGATCTGTGAAGCAGTCAATGTAGTATTTCTTTTCTTGCGCTCTTGTGAAATTCGAACCGGAGAATGTCGTCATTAAGATGTTTGTAGCAAGTTCGCCTTGAGAAAGTTGTCTGAAATATTCAGGCGAAAAGTCTTTTGTTGGAGAAAACGTAGCTTCAAAAGGCTTGATTTCTGAAACGGTTTTTTTTGATGAATCTTTTATTCTCCCATTAAACATGTCGTGTAAAGCTCTTTTTATGCGCTCTGGTTTGATCATGAGTTTGAACAATGAAGAACCGGGTTTGTACGAAGCAAATAAATCAAGATAAATGAAATATTCGCTTTTCCATGCGGCTATCCACGCATCGTCGGATTCATATAAGCCAGACAGTTCAAATATAATATTTTGTGGATTGTCAGGCAGATACCCCGTGTCGAGAAATTCATTTGTTGTTAGCAGCCCCGCTTGTTTTATTGTGTTGCCGACCATCAGACTCATTATAGATGTCCCGCCGTCGAGCTGTTCAACCAATAGTCCAAGATGCGCCATATTAAGCGATTCGGCAAAAGCTTCATCTTCACTGCCAGTCGAAAAATCACGCCTTGCAAGAGCCAACCCAAATTTTGATAGGTATAGGATATCTAAATAATTAGGCATGGGAGCGGCCAGTTCTTTTTTTTGCGGGCCTTTGGAATACTTCATTTTTGATATCAGATCGATTACTTCGAGTTGCTTTTTGAATTTGATAATATCTTTATCAAACTGCTTTTTATTTTTTGGAATGCCATTCACAATGTTTTTTTCGGCTTCACTCAACTCTGCTGAAAAAGGATCTTTTATATTGTTAGGAGTTGTGCCAACAAGTTGAATAATACGCGGGTAAGCGTTTTCATTTTCGGGAATGTTCTTTTCAACGATCTTCATATCCGAATCATCAATTGTTGGAATGTCGCTAATGATGAATTTCAGATATACAACAGGACCGCCGATAAAAATGAAGAAAGCGATAAAATAATACAAAATAACCTTCTTTGCTTTCTTCGGATCGTAATTGATTTTCACAGTTGTTTTCTCCGTTGATCAGTGATTGTCCGTTTTCGGTCGCATTAATCATTATTTGACATTGTTCGTTCTAAGCAATTGATTCTTTAGTGATATTTTAGCATATTAGCGACAATACAATTGATCCTTTGTTTTTAATTACGCGACTCCGCCGCAAAGCAAGGCGGCGATTGCTCGCCGCATTCCAAGGCGGCTGCGCCGCTATCATGGATTCATACGCTGAAAACTGATTGGAATGGCTTCCAGATAACTTCTTCCGGAAATGGCGGGCAAGAGGCGGCGGATGATGCCTCGCGCTACCCGCAAGTCAACCATTACTCAAACAAAGCCGCATACTCGCCGTAGCCTTCTTTTTCGAGGTCTTCTTTCGGTATGAAACGAAGCGCGGCGGAGTTCATGCAGTAGCGGCGTCCTGTGGGCGGCGGCCCGTCGGGAAAAATGTGGCCGAGGTGCGAATCAGCATTTCGGCTGCGCGCCTCTGTGCGCGGCGCGAACATCTTGCGGTCCACCCGCTCGACGACGCTTTCCGGGTCAAGCGGTTTCGTGAAACTCGGCCAGCCGGTTCCGCTGTCGAACTTGTCTCGCGAGCTGAACAGCGGCTCGCCGCTCACGACGTCGACATAAATTCCGTCGCGGTGGTTGTCCCAATACTCGTTTTTGAAAGCGGTTTCCGTGCCCGCGCGCTGAGTGACTTCATACTGCTTGGGAGTGAGCTTCTCTTTAATTTCGGGTTCGGGCGGTTTTTCGTAATTTTTGCGTTCGCCTGCCGGCATCGGCTCCGCGCTCCCCTCGCCCCACCTGTCGGTTCCCCAGAGTTCGCGCAGATAGCCAGCCCGCCCCGAGCCTTCGCGATATGCCCGGTATCGCGCCGGGTTCAACCGGCAGTAATGCTGATGGTAATCCTCGGCAAAATAGAATTCAGTCGCCGGCAAAATCTTTGTCGCGATCGGTTTTGCGAACTTGCCGGCCGCCGCGAACGCCTTCTTCGAGCGCTCGGCGGTTTCGCGCTGCGTTTCGTCCTGATAAAAGATAGCGGTCTGATACTGCGGCCCGCGGTCGGCGAACTGGCCGTCCGGGTTGGTCGGGTCTATCTGATGCCAGAAGATTTCGAGAATCCGTTCGTAAGAGATCATCGACGGGTCGAACCTGACGCGCACGGCTTCGAGATGTCCCGTTTCGCCCGAGCAGACTTCCTCGTACGTCGGGTTAACCTCTTCGCCGCCGGTGTAGCCGGAAACGGCTTCTATCACTCCCGCCACATTCTCGAACGCTGATTCGATGCACCAGAAACAGCCGCCCGCCACAATGGCGTCTTCGTATGGGCCGCCCGTCGGATTAATTTTCATGCTCAACACCGCCTTTGTATCTAAAACCTGTTCCCGCGCGTTTATGTTCCAAATAATAGTTAAGATAGACCGCATTTGATATAATAACCGCAATGCACCTTGCAAGGAGCGGGAAATGAAAAAAACAAAAAGCAATTCGACTGACAACGCAGGCAAACTGACGAGGCGCGAATTTATCGGCGGGGCGGTCATGCTCGGAGTGGGCGCGACGCTTGCGGGCGGCGCGGGCAACGCGCTGGCGTCGATGGCGCCGATCCCCAAAGGCGCGGCTGCGACCGTTCCAACGCTCACGATAAGCGATCCGGGCGCCTTCAAAATCCTTCAGGTGACCGACATCCACATGCATTTCCTCGCTAAAGGGATTCTCGGCGAACCGGGCAAGGTTAAAGCCCTGCAAGCCATGGCGGCAGCTTTCAAGCCGGACATCATAGTGAACACCGGCGACTTCTGGGCAACCGTTTCGGGGGCCGCGCAGGTGGACAACGCGAAGGGCTGCACGAAAGAGATCGTTAAGATGAAGACGCCCTGGGCGTTCGCATGGGGCAACCACGACGAATCAATAGATTACGCTCAAACGCACGAGATGATGGAAACGGCGCCCTACTCGCTCTATCGCGGCGGCGCGGCGGACGGCAACTACCGTATCGAGGTTCGCGCGAAGGACGGCGCGGCGCCGGTCTGGAATCTGATAATCCTGAACAACTCGCGCGGCGGCTTCAAGCCCGAACAGATCGACTGGTTCAACGCCGAGGCGGGCAGAATCAAGAAAGAAACTCCCGCGTCGCCTCCGGCATTCCTGTTCTTTCATATCCCGATTCCGCAATACGAGGATGTCGCGCTTTCCGGCAAGGCGGTCGGCGTGAAATTTGAAAAAGTTTGCCACGAAAACGGCTCGCGCGATGCGCTGCCGGCTTTCAAGAAAGCCGGTTTCGTCAAAGCGACGTTCTGCGGACACGACCACGTCAACGACTATCACGGCGTCATGGACGGCATTCGCCTCCAGTACGGGCGCGCGCTCGGCGGCTACGGAGAAGATAAAGTCCGCAAGGGCGCCTCGCTGATCACCGTCGACACCGTAGCCAAAACTTTCGAGACGAAATCCGTTTTCGAAGACGGCACGTCTGTCGTCTATGATAAATTCATACAGAAACCCGAACCGGGCAAAATATATTGATTCGCGCGGGCGCGACATGCTTGCGCAGGGGCGCAGGGGCACAGCATACGGAAACGAGGCGGCCATTCCCTTCTATGAAAAATTGGGGTTTCGCAGCCGGTTGACTGTTTTGGAATTAAAGTGAATTTTCAATGTATCGCGGCTTGCCGGCTGCGAAATGTGTGTATAATCTATTTTCAAAATGCATTTAAAGGGTGGAGGGCGACAGAATGGCGGGCAAACAAACATCAGCTAAGCAGGTAGTGATCGGGCTTATCCTTTCGGCGATATCCGGGGCGCTTCTGGCGGTGGCGCAGCCGCCGATCGAGTTCGCGCCGGCGGCGTGGGTCGCGCTGGTTCCGCTGTTCATCGCGCTTATGAAGTTCGCGCCGAACAAAATCGCGTTCGGGTCCTATTACGCGACGGCGATCGCCGTGATGCTGTTCGGCCTGATCCGCGAAGTCCCGGAAGGTTTCGGCGTTCTTTACGCGATGCCGTTCGTAATGTTCATCGTCGCATTCCTTATCTTCTTCTGGCAGAAAAATCTGTTGACTAAAAACAACTACCGCTGGTTCACGGCGATTAACGCCGCCGGACTCGTCGGCACGGAATACCTGCGGCAGTTCGCGCCCACCGCGCTTTTCGGCGCGCTCGGGATTTCGCAGTACAGACACCCGGAATTCATTCAGATCGCGAGCCTGTTCGGCGTATTCGGCGTCTCGCTGATGATCATTCTCGTGAACTGCGCAGTCGCGCTTCTCCTCACAAACGCAAACTCGATCGGCAAGGTCAGAATACAGGTCTTCGGCGCAGTCCTTATCGTCGCCATTCTGCTGGGCATGAACTTCACGCTTCTGCGGGAGGAGCTTCCAACCGAAGGCAGCATCAAAGCCGCAGCCGTTCAATTCGGCTATGTGCCGGAACTGAAAACGCATCCGGGATACGAAAAATACGACAAGCTGACGAAGGAAAAAGACTGGCCGGGCGTTTCTATGACAGCTATCGACATGCTCGAACCGCTGACCCGGCAGGCGGCGCAGGCCGGCGCGCAACTGATAGTCTGGCCGGAAGTAATGCTCGCGGTCGACCCGCTAAAATATCCCGACATCGCGGCCCGCCTCTCCGCTCTCGCGGTCAGAACAAAGGCATATCTCGTCATCCCTTACGAATCCATTTTCAAGGGTCAGGAAAAATTCGAACGCCCCGGCTACACAAACGAACTCGCGGTAATCGCGCCCGACGGCAAATTCATTTATCGCTACTTAAAGCAACGGATGGTGAAATCGTTCGAGATCGAGAAAGGCCGCGAGGGACACACCACTAAGGTTCTCGATACCGCCGTCGGAAAACTCGGCCTGATGATCTGCTACGACGCCGATTTCCCGCGCATTCCGTCAAAATACGCCGCGCTCGGCGCGAACGTTTTAGTTCTCCCATCGCACGACCTCTCGCAGTTCATCACATGGCACCATCCCGCGCTGCTCATGTTCCGGTCAGTCGAAAACCGGCGCAGCGTCGTCAAAGCCGACTTCGTTCAGGGCGCGATGATTCTCGACCCGAAGGGCCACATTCTCGCAGACCCGCCGGACGGACTCCGCATCGTCGAAGCCGACATACCGCTCGTTTCGGTTCAGACTCCGTTTGCAAAGTCGTCCGTCATCTTCGGCGTCGGCTCGGTTATCGCGCTCATACTTTTCCTCATCATCGCCGGAATTCAAAAAGACAAGAGCGGCATCGGGCTTTAGACATTAGGCGTTTGGCTAATACTTAAAAACAACTTCAAATGCGGCTTTGTGTTTGTTTTTATCGAGATTTCTCGCTTCGCTCGAAATGACAAAACATAATGACTAACTCCCAAAGCCAAATGCCTAACGCCTTCTTCGTTTTCTTCTTTTCGTTTTCAGCCTAAAGCCTAATGCCCAAAGCCTAACGCCGCCTTTCGTTTTTCCGCTGTCGTTAAAAAAGCCACACTGTGGCTAAAAAGCCACACCTTTTGACATAAATGGACAAAACCGCCTGAATTCAAAAACTCAAAATAGCCTTTGTTTACACACGAATATTTTTAGCGCGCGAAAAACAGGAATGGCACGATATTTGATCTTAAAGGGTTTGAAAGACGTTCGGCCGTAAAAAGGAAATTGCGGAAACGGGAATTAAGAAAAATACAAAGTACGTGGAGGTAATCAAATGAGAAGATTATATCTAACAGTACTATTGATTCTCGGAGTGGCGGCGGTTTCGGGCCAGGCGCGCGCCGCGGTGTCATTTAAGTTCAAAATACCGACAATTCCGTTCACGCCTATATTGAGCGACATATCAAACTCATCGGCGGTGACCGGGGCCGCAAGTTTCTCGGTATTCGCCACGATCAGGGGCGACCTGCAGCAGAAAGCGTGCTGCGGCGCGACCTGCAACGACACCGACTGCGAAATGGACGAATGGAAGATGGTGACAGACACAAGCGTATCGCCGAACCCGCCTTGCATTCCGAATGAAAACGGGATGCCGGGCATGCCGGACAACGTCTGCAAGATCGTCGGCGCCCAGAATCCGATGCTTTTTTATTACAAGGAAAATGAGATCGCCGACACGAATTCCGTGCCGATGGCATACGACGCTACAACCGGAAAATTCAAAGGAACAATAAAGTTAGACGGATTCGCGGATAAGGATGTGATATATTATTACATAGTGGCGTCTGACAGCCGCGGCAACGTCATCTCAATGACGCCCGACAGCGCGAAAGCGCCTTGCACGAGCATCGCTTCGTGGAACCCTACTTACGAGACGCCCGCTGTCGACGATTGCTCTGTGGCAAACGGATACGAGCAATGCGCTGTCAATGTGGCCGCGAAACCGTCATGTTTCTCCTCGGACTACTCGGTTAACGACCGCGAGGCCGACACCTGCGGAGAACCGTCGTCGAGCGGCGCGCAAGTCCCGGTTTCAGGTCAGGAAAACACTGACTTCCTCGGCTTTTCAGCAGGCGCCGGAAAAGGCTATGTCGATCTTCCCTCGGACGATGTCATTTGCGCGAAAATCAGGCTGAAAGGCGCGCCGCCCGCATCCAGTTCCGGCCCGATCGAAGGCTATCTGATGATGCTCTTCAACCCGGACATCAGCGACCCGAATCCCGGCGACATTTACTTCCCGAACGTTTTTGCCATTACTTACGCTCCGGAAGCGGCGAGCGCCGACAAGAATCTCGTCAACGTTCTCTGGGACGGCGAGTGCGTTTCGAATCCGAACACAAGCGATATACTCGGTTGCAAAATTGTTGTTGGAAACGAAGGCGAACCGAAGCTTAAAATCGGGTTCGACACCAATCAGCATCACCTGAAATTCATCGCGAAGAACGCCGTCTCGACAAATACCGGAAACAAGGTGATTCTGGGAGCCGCGTCGAACCAGCTCCGCATGCTGTTCCTGACTGGCGAAATCAATATCTCAGGCGGAACTGCTTTCTGGATCGTTGACCTCTCGGCAGGCCTCATGCTGGTAAAAAACACAAGACAGGCCGTCGTAGGCCCGATAGAGGAACCTATGCCGCCCATCATTCAACAGACAACCTGCAAAGCCGGCGGCGTCGGGAGTTTCCCGGTATGCGCGAAGAGCGTCTCGAAACCGGCCGGCGGCAACGACTGCGTTATCGACATCCTTCCGTCTCCGGACACTATGGTCACGTCCATCGCTAAATATAAAGTGTATGTCAGCGATACTAACAGCAAAGACAATGCCGTTTACGATCCATCTCTGGACATCACCGAAAACGGAAGCCTTTCATATTCGATTTCAAAAAACATTCCCTCCGAAAGCCTCGAAGGGCAAACAAAATATTTCTTCTTTTCAAGCATGAGCGGCGGCGCTTCGCCTAAAGAAACGCTCAAAAAGTATTGGGCGGCAACCTCCTGCCGCGCCGAGGACTGGAAAGCGCCCGACCCGCCCTCCGGCGCAACTTGCGCCACGCCGGACGGCAACGAGAAAAAATGCCTCTGCTCCTGGACGCAGGACCCGGACCCGTTAGTTGGCTATAACATCAAACGCAACGGCACGACGCTCCCCTTGAACACTTCGATTATTCTTAGCCCGTCATATACGGATTCAAGTTCCGTCCTTGTGAACGGAACCGCTTACACCTATCAAATTCAGGCCGTCGACAGCGGAAACAACGAGTCAGGCTGGACAAACGCTA
>JBAYJY010000160.1:0-10663 GCA_041664945.1 bacterium
AAACGAAAACGGCAGCTTCGACACTCGCTCGCTGCGAATACGCGTTTCTCTCTCTGAAAACCCGAAGGAACTCGCAGAAGGCCTCACAGCCAGAGTGCAATTCTAAAAATACGGAGGCGCTACGATGTTCATCAATCGCTTTTTCAAGCTCGCCGCCCGCGAGCTCAAGATCGTGTGGTCCGATTGGCGCCTCTGCGTCATCATCTTCTGCATGCCCATCGCCTACACGCTTCTGCTCGGTTACCTTTACCTGCCAAAACGGGTAATGCATATACCGACCTATATCATCGATAAGGACAAAAGCTCGCTGAGCCGCGAAATTACTGAAGCGGTAAAGCAAAGCGAGTACATCAACGTCACTAAATATGTAGATTCAGTCGATGAGTTCCGACACGACAACCTGATGCGCAAAGCTTACATCTGCTTCGTTATTCCTGAAGGTTTCGAACGCGACATCAAAAAAGGCAAACGGGTTAAAGTGCTCGGATTGATCGACGGCTCGAGCCTGCTGATCTCGAACACCGCTTACAAGGTCGTCGCCGGCGTGGCCGGCACCTATTCTGCCGGCGTCGAGATGAAAAAGCTCAGAATGAAAGGAACGCCCGGCGAACACGTCCTGACGGCCGCCATGCCTATAGATACCGGTGTGCGTACGTGGTATAACCCTGCCTACACCTATACAGATTTCATTATGCCAGGACTCCTCGGCGCCGTTATCCAGCAGATCGTTCTGATCGGCGTCGCTCTCGCTTATGCGAAAGAACGGCAACACGGACTCGTTCCGACCGTTTTCAAAATAACTTCAAGTCCGTTCGAAGTCCTCGCCTCGAAAGCAATCCTATACACGGGCATCAACATGTTCACATCATTCGTCGCCTTCAATATAGGCTTTAAAGTATTCGGCGTACGTCTACACGGCTCATTATTTCTTATCGAACTGCTGCTGTTCACTTTCATTATGATGATTTGCGCGCTTGGCATCTGCGTCAGCGTTCTATGTAAAGATGAAACTTTCGCGACGGAAATTCTTATGCTGCTCTCGCTGCCCTCATTTTTGCTCAGCGGCTTCGCTTGGCCGGATTTCTCAATGATTCCGGCGATCAAAATCGTTTCTTTCATTCTGCCGCTGACTCACTTTGTTATGCCGGCCAGAACTGTTATCAATCAGAACGGCGACTTCTCGACCATCCGCGCCGACATGCTATGGATGTGGACTGTAGCGGCCGCAAGCTACGTCGTCGCTTATTTTGTGATCCGGCATGTTATGGCAACAGCTAAAAAGCAACTGATTAAAGATACGGCGGTCTGACAGAAATCTGTTTGACCGCTTTGACAGTCGTTATTGCCCCACATCAATGGGGATCGGGTTGGAGGCTGTGATCATTTAATTATATTGGGGTCGCGGCTGAAGTAAGGCCGGGCGGCGGGCGGCCCGCTTATTTCGAGGGGTGGCCTGCCATGGACCTGAATAATCCGCTTACGGGAATACGTCTTCATTACAACGAAACAGGCGCAGGCGATCGCGCCGTCATCCTTCTGCACGGCTGGACCAGCAACTGTTCACGCTGGACGCATCTTGAAGAGTTGCTGTCGGCCAACTTCCGCGTCATCAGCTACGATCTGCGCGGCCACGGCCTCTCGGCCAAACAGCCCGAACTCGACTACGGTTTCGCCGCCCACGTTCTCGACCTCGCCGGCCTCATGGACTCGCTCTCCGTCCCTCGCGCGATTCTCGTCGGCCACTCGATGGGAGGCATGATCGCGCAGCACTTCGCCCTCACCTTTCCCGAACGCGTCGATATGCTCGCCCTCGTCGCCACAACCGCCTGCGTCGCCACACAAAAAAGTAAGCGCAATGCTCTATATCTCGCGGCAGGCGCTTTCATGCACGCTTTCAAACCCACTATGTGGCTCAAAGAAATGCATAAAAGAAAATCGCCAGACCTTTATCCGGATCTTAACAATCCGGACATGAAACCCTCCCCGGCGTCGACCGCGCTATGCCTGCTCGCTATCGCTCAGAATGATTTGCGCAACCGGCTGCCGCAACTGGCCATCCCTACCCTCGTCATCGCTTCAGACGCTGATAAGACAGTGCCGATAGAACGCTCACAGGAACTTGCCGACATCATCCCCGGCGCGAAATTCGTTCCGATTCACGGCTGCAGCCACCACATTCAACTCGAACGCCCGGATTTGGTATATGACGCCATAGCTGAATTCGCAGGCGCTGCGCGGAGCGTTCAAAACGCGGCGCCGTTTGCAAATCAATAACTTCAATGATTAACAAGTATTATTTCAGCATTCCCGGACTTTATGGAATTCCCGGAACAGCGTTTCGATGTTTTCGAACGGCATATCCGGGCCGAGCTCCGCGTTGAGTATCAACCCGCCGCCCAGGCCGCCGAGATTGTCGATGGCGTCCTTCACATGATCAACGATATCTTTCTTCGTTCCGTACGGAAGAATATGCTGCCTGTCCAGATCGGTATGAAACGTTATTTTCCCGGCGAACTGGCTGGAAAGCGCCACCGCATTCAATATTTTCATCTGGCAATTCAACACATCAGCGCCGATCTCGATCAGATCGCCTATGATTTCCATGATATAGCCGTCGGAATGAAAGAGAACGAACTTCCCGTATTCTTTCACCGTGTCGAACATCTTCTTGTACACCGGTTTGAATATCTTCCGCCACATTACCGGGTTGATCAGCAGCGAGCTTTGCGAACCCCAGTCGTCTGAAAACCATATGCCGTCGACGCCGTCTTTCTGGTCTTCGAGAACCAGCCGCATGTGCGCGATGTTCCACTCGACAGTTTTTTCGAGAAGCATAAAAAACTCGTCGCGCTGGTAGGCCAGATCCATCATCACGTCTTCCATGCCTCTGAGAAAATGCATCCTCTCGAACGTCCTTATAGAATCCACGCTTACGAATCTGTTCAAAGGCTTTACCTTCGAAACGATGTTCCTGATCTGAAGCAGCGATATCTCCCCTTCCCTTTCGTTCGGCTCCGGGAATTGATACTTTTTTATCGCGCTCAGTTCTTCGAGCGGATATTTGACGACCTGCCCGAGAAATCCGTCGTGCTCCTGCCGCCAAACGCTTCCAAAGCAGTCTGTGTATTCGCCCTTTCTGTGCGACGGCGGGCATATATTCTCCGCGTCTACGTCCAGCGCATCCGGAAAATCCTTCGGATACTCGTTGAGAAGCGCGGTGAAACGGTCGCCGTATTTGAGGTAAACTGCAGGCAGAATCCAATAGTCAACCGGAATCAAGTCCGGCTGTTCGAATTTAATCGCTTTAATGACTCTTTCCCTGGATGTCATGCGGTTCTCCGTATCAATAAATTTGAAACGGCGCTGCCTGTAGTTAAATATTATAGCTCTTTATCATCGATAAATAAACGGCTCCGGCTGACGGCAATCAATATAATCTAAGGCGCTCGGCGAAATTGAGTCGAAAAACCCTTGATTCGCGGAGTCGATAATTATAGTATCTTAGCAATAAACGTGGGCCGAGAATGAAAACGGGAGACACAAGATGATGAAGAGAATTGTAATAGCGGCGATATTGGCGGCGGCGCTGGCGCTTCCGGCGCTTGCAAACGCAACGGCGCCCGGCGGCATGGTGCGCTCCGCGTCGTTCTTCGAATATGACATATCGCAACCACTGTCCCCAAAAGTGGAACAGCTCGAAAAGAACGCGCGATACACGAAATATCATGTCTGGTACGTCGGCACGAACGAACAGCGCGTGTCGGCATACCTGTTTACTCCGTCGAAAGGCAAAGAGCCTTTTCCGTGCATAATCGTAATGCACGGTTCCGGAGGCTCGAAAGACGATTTCGGCGTTCTTTACGACTATCTCGCTCTTCGCGGTTACGCCATTCTCGCCGTTGACGCCGCGTTCCACGGCGAACGGAAAATGAACACCGAAATACGCGCGGAAAAAGCCGACTGGTATCAGACCCGCGACATGATCATCCAAACAGTCGTCGACCTTCGCCGCGGAATCGACTTTCTCGAAATGCGCCCGGAGATCGACCCCAACCGCGTCGGCTTCCTCGGCGCGAGCCAAGGCACATTCATCGGAACAGTTTTCGCGGGCGTCGAAACCCGCATTAAAGCCGCCGCGCTTCTCGTCGGCGGAGCCGATTTCAGAACCTTCTTCAAAAACAGCCAGATACCCGGTATCGTCATGATGCGCAACTACTTCTCTCCGGAAAAACTTGAAGCCATAGCGGACGACCTCGCCGTCATCGATCCTCAATATTACATCGGCGCAATTTCCCCACGCGCGGTTCTGCTCATCAACGGAAAAAAGGATTACATCATTTCCGAGGCCGCAGGAAAACGGCTTCATGAACTTGCAAAGGAACCTAAGGAAATGTTCTGGTATGACGGCGGCCACCTGCCGGCGTTCGATCTCATACTCGGCGTAACTCCGAAATTCTTCGGCAAATACCTCAAGAACATCAAATCTCCGCCTCCCACGGCCCCGGCTCCGGACGTGAAGCCTGAAATTAAAAGCGAAATTAAACGCGAAGTTTCCGATCCCGCTCACCGCTTTTTCACTGTTATCGCTACAACTGAGCAGCCGTTGCCGAAAGGCGTCTCGCTGGCGCTGTGCATGCCGGAGGTCGGCCCGGTCAACTTCCCTCTGTTCGACGACGGCTCGCACGGCGACGCAATCGCCGGCGACAACGTCTGGACAATGCGGGTCGAATTCGGTCCGGTCGTCCCAGACATTGCTTTCATCGGCGGCGATAAAATTTACAAAACAGAAGTCCGCGCTGTCGCCGAAAACGGCGCCATTCTTTCATCTGTCGAAGCAGGCATTCTTCAGTAAAACCGGCATGCTGCCATATAATGTCATTGGAGCGGCATAATTTTCGGCGCAAATTTCTTTTAGGCGGCTAAACAGACTAAACTATTTACAAACGGCGCGGATTATCGATTATAGCAAAACGAAATCCGCCATCGATTCCGGAAGGATGACTTCGCAGGAGAACTATGGCGCACGGCGAAACAATTTCCGTGGTGATTCCGACGTTCAATCGCCGCGACATGCTTGAGATGAATCTTAAAGCGATTACTGCTCAATCGCTTCCGTCCGAAAAAATCGAAGTGATCATCATTTGCGACGGCGGCACGGACGATACCGAAGAAATGGTTAACGCTTTCAAAGCGCCCTATCGCATTCGTTTTTTCCGGCAGAAGAATCATATAGATGTTCCATACAACGTCGGCGGCCGGTTGGCTGAAAACGATTTCATCCTATTCCTCGATGATGATGTGATCCCTCATCAGGGAATGCTTGAAGCGATCATCAAGGCGCACAACAAGTTTGAAAGCCAGACCGCTGTCATTGGCAGGCTTCAGTGGCCGCCCGAAAAAAAACTCACTCCTTTCGAGCGATATGTCGGCGACTCAGGTGTTTTGATGGGCACTCACAAAATCGAGAATCCGGACGACGTGCATTTCAAGTTCGCGCTCGGAGGCAATTTTTCAGTCACTCGCGATGTCTTTCAACGCTCCGGCGGGTTCGATTCAAATATGAACATGGAAGCATACGGCAACATAGACATTGAGTTCGGCTACCGGCTGAAAAAGGAATTTGAAACGCGTCTAATTTACGAAAAGGACGCGGCGGCCGACCACTGGTGTTGCTCGCCTTTCCCCCGATTCTGCATGCAACGAGAGCTGGCTGGCGCAACAGCCGTCGTTTTTTACAAAAGGCATCCGGAATTAAGCGAATATCTGAAAATCGACATGGTCCGGAGGAGCGGTTTGCGCGCTTCTGCATTCCGCGCAGCGCTCGGGATGGCATACAGATTTATCAGGCCTATTGTGCCGCTGCTCGAGCTGAATCCGCTCAATTGTCCGATTCGCCGGTTCGCTTACCGGCTCTGCATCTTCTACCATTATCAAAAAGGCTTAACCGCATATCTTAATAAAATCGAAGGACTGAAAGTCCCGCCCTTTCCTCTTCCCTGACCATCCCGCATTCAATTTTATGAGAAATTCGACAGAATCTAAAAATCCTTGCGGCGCATCCACGTGACTAACATTGCGTCGAGAGGAAGAAAATAGAATTTATGGCGAACGCGCCACGCGGCTATCGGATGCAGTATGAGCCGAAGCAAATACTTCAGCCTGCTTTTCCCCATAACCTGTTCTCCGGAATATGGAAAATAATAAGCCTGAAAATGCTTTAAAAAACCGGTAAGTGATTTTTTCGTCCACGGACCCCTGAAATTTGTCAGCCAGTGACCGGCCCACTCCTCCATCGTCGCCGGCGGAATGAATCCAGCCTCAATCGCATCCTGATACATCCGCGTGCCGGGATAAGGAGTGTATGGGAATATCCTGAGTCCGACTTCCGGCGCTAATTCGCGCGCTTCAAATAACATGTCGAACGTGTATTTAACGTCGTCAATATCCATTTTGGGAAACGAAACCATCACAGACAATTCCGGCCTGATTCCGAATTTATGCATCGTTTTTACAAACAGTAGCGAATCGGCGACCGTGCTCTTTTTCTGTATCTGTTTCAGCGCGGCGTCTGAACCCGATTCTGCTCCGATATATATCATCTTGCAGCCGGCCTGCCTGGCGAGCGAAATTGTATCATCGTCAAAAGCCTTGTTGATCAGCGACGCGTGCGCGCCTGCGTCCCACTGCACGTCCAGCCCTCGTTCGAGGATTCCGGCGCACAATGCCCGGGTGTGCTCCTTCTTGATGAACAGGTTGTCGTCGTCGAATCTGAAGTAGTTGACACCGTGCTCTTTAACCATCCATTCGATTTCATCGAGCAGAAACTCGACATTCCGGAAAAAGAATTTCTGTTTGTAAACCTCGGCCACAGAGCAGAAACCGCAGTGAAACGGGCATCCCATGCTCGATATCACGCCCGTGGCGTGATCGCCGAGCGTCTGCGGCCGCAGATATTTTGCAAACGGAATCACCGTATAATCAACTTTCAAATCCTTCAGGAAATCCACCACTCCGTGCGATGGATTGTGCGTGTTCACTCCGTCTTTCTTATACGACAGATTTGAAACCGACTCGATCCCGGCGCCGTTCCCGCGCAACGCGCCGACAAGTTCCGTCAGCGCGCGCTCGCCCTGGCCACGAACAACGAAGTCCACGAGCGGGTTTTCGAGGCAGTTGTCGGGCAGCAGCGTCGGGTGCCATCCTCCCCAGACAATCGGCGTTCCTGGAAATATTTCACGCGCCGACTTTGCGAGTTCGAGGCCGTGCTTGATCTGAATTCCGGTCATGCACGAAATGCCGATGCACACGGGAGGCTCTTTCAGCCTCTTAAGCTCGGCGGCGACGTCGTGCACGGATTCATCGAATATCTGAGCTTTGATATCCGTATTTGCCTTCAGATAGCCGTTGAGATGCAGAAATGTCAGCGGCATTCGCCCGATATTATTGCCTACCCATGATTTTGGAAATAAAAGCGCTACATCTGTCATTAAGCAATTTTCTCTTTCAGGGTCATTATAACCAGCTTGAAATTCAACATCTCGATTATTTCCTCTTCGCTGAACATCACGCCGAACGACTCTTCGAGCGCGAGCACGAGATGTAGATGATGCAGCGAATCCCATTGCTCTATCGTGTCAGGCGACGCGTCGTCTCCTATGCCGCCTGCCGGAATCTCGAATATCCTCGCCATTATCTCTTTTACTTTTTCTTCCATCGCTTGTCCCTATATCGCAACCGCGACCGTTTTGAAAACGTCCGGCGTTTTGATATTCTTTCTTTCTGTGTCGAAAACGAAATGTACGTTCCCGTCTTTTTCAAAGTCCTTCACAAACCCGGCCTTCAAGTAAAAATCCGCAGTCTGCGAATTCTTCTTCGACGGCGCGTATATGCCTTTTACAATGACCTCGTTTTTGTTTTTCGAGATTTTCAGGCACTCTGCGAGCAGCAAATCCTCGACTCTCCTGCCGAGCGCGCGGCAGCTAAGCAGAAACGAGTCAATCGTCGCGACGCCGGGCTCATGTATCAAAACAGCCGCGCCGACTATCCCCATATCTCCGAAACGATCGGAGTACTGAAGGCACAGTACGTCACAGCCGTCCGTTGAGGCGAGCCCGGCGATTTCAGTCTCCGTATAGCGTTTCCCGGCCAGGTTAAACTGATTCGTCCGGCTCATAAGCTGCGCGATGCGGGGCATGGAAAATGAATCTGCCCGCGTTATTTTTATATCGATGTCGAGCGAGCGCAGATATTCTCCGACATCGCTGTAAGACGCGCTTAACTGTTTCCTTTCGGATTCAGCGCGGTACATCCGCCCTCTGTTCCGGTCTTCATCCGAAATCGCCAGCGCGTCGAAGAACCCGCAATTCGATATCGTTTCCGCATATCGCGACGCATCCTTCGGCAACAGAATCGTTGTCAATTCCGGCAGCATTCTTCCCGCCATCTCCACTTCCATACCGCTGTCGTCTGCGAACACGATGCTGTCCATCCCGATGTTCAGCTCTTCCTGTATCTCTTTTATGTTCGAAGCCTTGTCATTCCAGTTGATCCGCATCGCAGCGAAATGCTCGCGCCGCAGCGCCATGTCCGGATGCTTGTCGAAAACCTCAAGCGCATCCTCTTCGTTGTTTCTGCTGCATACCGCAAGTATAACGCCCCTGTGGTAGAGATTCAGAACCGCGAGTTGAAAATCCCTATAGCAGGAGCCGGGAAAATTTTCTCCGATTCTTATTCCGTTTATTCCGTCCTCGCCGACTACGCCGCCCCACAACGTGTTGTCGCAGTCCAGCACGAGACATTTTTTGTTCCTGCCTCGCAAAGCTCGTATATATTTCGCATACTCGGCCGCAACGGCCTTCCATGCCTCTCTCGAATATGGAATTTTACCCATGTGCCACATGCGCGGATCGGCAAACTTTTCGCGCCCAACCCTGGCGATGAGATTGTCGACGCTTAAAATATAACAATTGCCGATACGTGACGCATCTTCTGCAAGCCGGGCGTTCAGCCCCGCAATCGTCCCGGTTTGGCGGCCCGCGTTTTGGAAGTCTAATATGCCGTACGCCGGAAAAGCGGGCGTCTCGAAACTGTGAACAATTATCGCGGCTCTGGATTTTTTTCGGATGTTTTCGAGAACGCTTACCATGAAACCGGCGACTTGGTCCGCCGCAGCCGCGACATCCACCCCGGAGAGAGAAGCGAACCGGCGGCTTATCGGCTCGGAAAGCAGATCCAACGTGAGCGCAACGACAATAAGATCCGGGTTATTCTCGAACAGCCCGCTTCGCGAGTCCGCCGCCTCCTGCATAGCGACATCGAAACCGGACATGTATATTTCAGGCTTCAAATTGCTTTGCCAGCAGAGATATTCGAGATAGGGAACAACAGGATCGAGCGTAATGTTTCGAAGAAATGCGATTTTGTAAGGAACCGCGCCTTCCGGCGGGTCGCTTTCGAATTTCGCGACTCCGGCGATTGCCCCGGCGAACTCCAGTTCCGCGTAATTTATTTGTTTATCTGCGCTCATTAAATCCGCCACACGAAATCAAAGCATTATCTGTCCGCCGCAAACCCTGATTGTTTCGCCGGTAAGGTAGGACGCGTCGTCGCTCGCGAGAAAAACGACTGCGCGGGCGACATCCTCCGGCGCCGCAAGCCGCCGCAGCGGCGTCTGCATCGAGGCGACCATTTTCGTTTTCTCAGGCGTATCAGCGATCAGCTCGGTCTCCGTCATTCCCGGCGCGACCGCGTTGACGTTCACGCCTTTCGGCCCGTATTCCGCCGCGAGCGTCTTCGTCAGCGCCTTCAGCGCCGATTTAGCAATGACAAACGCATGCATCTTCGCCGGCGGCGCGCTGTCTATCGCTGCCGATGTAATGTTGATTATCTTTCCGTATTTACGCTCCGCCATGCCCGGCAACACCGCCTTGCACGCATGAAACGCGGCCTTCAGATTCACATCAATCTGCGCCGCCACGCTCTCCCATTCAAGTTCGTCGAACTGTTCCTGTCCGAGCGTCGACGCTGCATTGTTGACGAGTACGTCTATGTTGCCGAACCGCGCCTGCGCCGCTTCAACCATCCGCGCGATCTGTTCCGGATCGCGGACGTCGGCCTGATACACAAACGCTTCGCCGCCCGCCTCCGTTATGCGGTTAGCGGTCGCTTCGGCCTTACCCCGGTTTTCGAGATAATTCACGACCACCTTATATCCCTTCATGGCTAACAGATAGGCGGTTTCCGCGCCGATCCCGCGGCCTGCGCCGGTCACTATCGCCGCGCCTTTTGTCCGTTCGTTCATCTCGTGCTCCCCCTCGTCAATATCGAGCGTCTTCACTATTCCTCTTCCTATCACAACTTCCTGCCCGTTCTGATTCGTCACCTTCAGATCGAGCGCTATCGTCTTCTGCGATTCAGATTTCTGCTTCACTGTCGCTGTTATCCTGATCACGTCGCCGATCCAGACCGGCCTCAGAAAATCGAACGCCTGCGAAACGCACAGAGCGCCGGGACCGGGCAGTTTTGTCCCGATTATCGTCGAGACAAAAGACGCGCTGAGCATTCCGTGCGCCGTCCTTTTCTTGAAATGTGTCCGCGCCGAAATCACATCGTCCGTGTGAATCGGATTGTCGTCTCCGGTAAGTTCCACGAACGCGTTTATGTC
>JBAYJY010000161.1:0-10576 GCA_041664945.1 bacterium
AACAGAAACTCTGGTTCAAAACCGCCTCGGCTGACCCGGCGAAATTAGTTTTCGCGATCACAGTAAAACGAACCGGACGGCATGTCGGCAACATCAGCCTCCATGCGATTACCGCGCGCAACCACAACGCCGCTTTGAATATATTCATCGGCGATCCGGCGGACCGCGGCAAGGGCTATGCCCGCGAGGCGATCATGCTGCTTCTCGGCCATTGTTTTGATTCGCTCGGCATGAACCGCGTCTATCTCACTCTCCACAGCGAAAACGAAACCGCGTTACGGCTTTATAAATTATGCGGCATGAAAAAAGAAGGCCTGCTCCGCGAGCATGAATGCTACAGCGGCAAATACGTCGATAAAATTGTAATGGGGATTCTCAAAAGCGAATTCAATGCGAATGAAATCAAGGGATGAAAATCCCGGCGGCGAAGACGAATAATATTCTATGAAGATATTGCTGATACAGCCGGCTGGATTCCACGGAGGCGCGATCCATCACTACATGCCGCCGTTGGGAATCGCCACGCTTGCCGCTGTTTTGCGCGAGAACGGATTCAGCGAAGTTGAGATAATAGACTTCCGGACAGAGGAAACATGGGCGCGTCGCAAGGAGCTGATCCGCGCCGCGGCGCCGGACCTTGTCGGGATAACGGCGATGACGCCGAACTTTCCGGCGGCGTCGGATGTCGCGCGGTTCTGCAAAACCGAGTTGCGCGTTCCCGTGGTCTACGGCGGCGCTCACCCTTCAGGCGACCCGGAGAATGTGTTGCGGTTCGGCAGCGCCGACGCCGTTCTGGCCGGCTACTCGGATCGGAACTTTTTGCTGTTGTGCAAGGCTCTTGAAGCCGGCGGAAAGATCGGCGACGCGCCGGGCGCGATCACGCTCGGCCCCAAGGGCGGCCTGCGCGTGAATTCCGCGCCGCCCAATTTCCCGCTCGACGAGATTCCGCCGCCGGCCCGCGACCTGCTTCACATGAGCGAATACACGACCTACATTGATTCGCCGGTTTTCGGCCGGATCGATGCGAACACACTCGCCGCAAGCCGCGGCTGCGCCTACAACTGCAACTTCTGCGTTTCCGCTTCGTTCGAACGCTGGCAGGGCAGAAGCCCCGGCCTCGTCTGCGACGAAATTGAATTGCTTTTAATGGACTACCCGCAGCCGGGCCTGCTTTTCTACGACCTGCTGTTCACCGTTTCGCCCGAATGGGTTCGCGCTCTGTGCGAAGAGATGGTTCGCCGCGGGCTGGACAAACTGAAATGGTACGCGATGGGCCGCTTGACCGTTGTCGACGCGCCGACGCTCGAAGCGATGCGCCGCGCCGGCTGCGCGCTGATCTCGTACGGAGTCGAATCGCTCGACGACGCGGCGCTCTCCGCGATAGGCAAGGATCAGACCTACGAGCAGATTGAGCGTGGAATCAGACTCACCTACGAGGCCGGCATCACTCCGATGGCTCACTTCATTGTCGGTTTGCCCGGCCAGACGGAGGACGATCTTTTCAAGGAACTCGAAACAGTCGAACGCTGGATTAAGGACTACCATTTCTATCCTGGCGATTTTTATCCGACGATGGTTTTTCCCGGAACGCCGCTGTTCAAATCGCTCCCGCAATGGCAGAACCACAACTGGCTCAACACGGTTTCGCCGGGCTTTATTTTCCCGAACGTGCCGCTGTACACGGATCTGATTCCGCCGGAGCGGGCGCTCGAACTGAGCGACATCCTGAACGAGCGGTGCCGCAATCTTCTGGCCGGGACATCGAATATTTATAATACACAGGTCCGCCGGCGCGCCGCCGGCGGCGCGACTCACGGAAACGGAGACGCCGATTGAAACGCAGGATTGAACGCATAACGTTATGCGTGCCGCCGCTGCTCATGCCGTCTGATGATGCGGTTAAGCGAATCGCGCCGCCGCTCAGCCTCGCATATCTTGCGGCCGTGATTGAAAACGATTTCACGTTCGATATTTTCGATTCAGTCATGGAAGGCTTCGACATAGAGGAGCCCGTTCGCGATCTGGTTAAACGCGTCGGCGTTTCCGACGATGCAATACGCGAACGGTTTGCGCGGTTCATGCCGGATGTTATAGGAATCTCCGTTGGCGGGACCGACCAGTATATCACTGCGCACAGAATGGCGGCGCTCGCGCGGGAGGCATGCCCGGAGGCGGTCGTCGTAATGGGCGGCATATACCCGACGACGCAGCCGCAAAAAGCGCTCGGCGATCCGAACGTGGATATGATCGCGCTCGGCGAGGCGGACACTACGTTCCCGCTCATGCTCAGCGCTATCGAGTCGGGCGACTTCTCAGCTATGCCGGACGGCGCCGGCTTCAAAAACGAACGCGGCGAGATCGTCATAAATCCCAAAACGGAATTCATAGAGGATATTGATTCGCTGCCTATGCCGGCGAGGCATCTGCTGCGGATGGATTTGTATAACAACACCGACCGTTCCTACCGGTTCGGGCCGCTGCGGCGCCCGCACACGAGCGTTATCACCTCGCGCGGCTGCCCGGCGAAGTGCATCTTCTGCGGCGCTCGGCACATGATGGGCCGCAAGTACCGGGCGCATTCGCCCGCGCGCGTTCTCGACGAGATAGGCGGCCTGATCGAAAACTACGGGATTCGCGAGATCGCGTTTCTCGACGACAACCTGACGTGGGACCGCGAGCGAGCGGCAGCGATTTTCGACGGCATTGTCGAGCGCGGCTATGACCTGACGTGGATGACGCCGAACGGGATCGCGCTCTATGCGCTCGACGACTCGCTTATCGAAAAGATGAAGGCGAGCGGTTGCTATTCGGTGTACCTCGCGTTCGAGAGCGGGTGCCAGGAAGTGTTATCCAAGGTTGTTCACAAACCGCTGAATCTCGAAAAGGCGCGCGGATTCGCCCGCAGGTTCCGCGATCTCGGCATCGAGACGACCGGCATGTTCGTGATTGGATTCCCCGGAGAAACGCTCGAACAGGTCGAGGAGACGGTGAAATTCGCGGAACAGATCGAGTGCGATTACGTGTCGTTTTCGATCGCGACTCCCTATCCGGGGACTGACATGTACGACATCTGCGAGCGGGAGGGATATTTCACGGACGGGTTCTGCGACGATTCGCTTGTGTTCGGATTCGGCGTGGGGCACGTGAAGACGCGCGATTTCAATCCGGATGATATTTTGCGGTTCCGCAAAGAGGCGTGGAAGCGGATAAATTTCGAGGCTGACCCTGAAAAAAGGAAGAAGGTCGAGGAATGGCTGAAGAGATAAAATACGGGTTCGCGGACGCGGCGGGCGCGGCGTTTCCGCCGATGACGCACGTTGTGATTACCAACGCGTGCAATCTTGAATGCGGGCACTGCGCTTATCCGGCTATCAAGAAGGGCGACGACTACAAGCCGTCATATCTCGATTGGGGCGTGTTCACTCGCCTCGCGGACGAGATCGCTGCGCATCCGGGCGCGATTCTGCGCTTCACATGCGACGGCGAGCCGATGCTCCACCCGCGATTCCTCGATATGGTCGCCTACGCGAAGATTCTCGACCTGCGCCCGACGACGCTCAACACGAACGGCACGTTGCTGTCCCGCGACAAGATCGACAGGCTGCTCGATCTCGAAATCGACGTCATCGAGGTCAGCATGAACTCGTTCTCGGCGGCAAGCTATCACGCGCTGCGCCCGGGCCGCGCGGACGGCGAATACGAAACGATTCTTGAAAACGTGAATTACCTGATCGAAAAGCGGAACAAAACAAAATCGAAAACCAGGATCATGGTGAGCATGATCGAGCTGCCGGAGACTAAAGAGGAGATCAAGGCGTTCGAGGAGTATTGGACGCCGCGAGTTGATAAAGTCATCACGCGCGTGTTCACAAATTTCGGAGGCCTCGTCGGCGACCGGAAAGAGGGCGGCGACACCAGCAGCCGCTATCCGTGCCTCGTGCCGTGGCGGCGAATGACGGTGACGAGCGACGGAAAGTTGCGCTACTGCTTCAACGACTGGCTTAGCGAGTCGATTCTGTTCGACTTCGCGGCGGGCGCGACGCTCGAAGAAGCATGGAACAGCCAGGAGATGAAGAAGCTGCGCGAGGATCATCTCGCGCTCGACTTCAAAGGCTGGCCCTATTGCGCGCGCTGCACGACATGGTCGCTGCTGCGCTGGGATTACGATTACGGCGCCGCGCTCAAGAAGGTTATGGAGGAGTAGGGGGGCGGCATGTCGCGCCGGAAAGATGTCTGTTGAAAATCATGCGCTCCAGGCCGGAAAATATTTAATGAAATTTATTCAGAACATACTATCATTGTTGTGCAGTCTGATCTCTGCGATAACAACTTTTTTAATTTGCATATATTTGAGCGGCATATTGGATGCGCTTACGCATGAGAGGTTCAGCGGCGTGTGGAGGGTAGCAGGTTTTATCAGCGGGCTCATTCTCGGGCTCGTCGTCTCAGGTGTCGTCAGAAACCTGATTTACAAGGAACCTACGCGATTTTGATGATATGATAGTGTGAATAAGGCGAATGAAGAGGGAATATTGATGAAGACTTTAGATGTCGGATGCGGGAACAGCAAGCTGCCGGGCGCAATCGGGATGGATAACAATCCGCTCGTGAATCCGGACGTGCTTCACGACCTTGAAACTGTCCCTTATCCGTTTCCGGACAATGAATTCGACTCGATCCACTGCGGGCAGGTTCTCGAACACACGCGGGATATTATTCCGATCATGAAGGAACTGCACCGCATCGGCAAGCCGGGCGCGACTCTGATCGTCTCTGTTCCGCATTTTTCCGGAAAAACGGCGTTCATGGACCCGTCGCACAGGTCGTTTTTCGGGTGGCCGTCGTTCACTTATTTCACGAAGGATTATTTCTACACCGGCGCCCGCTATGAGATTTTAAATCAGGAACTGACGTTTTCGAAGCTGTTTGTTTATACCGGAATCGCGTTTTTCGCCAATAAGTTCCCGCGGTTTTACGAAGATTACCTTAAAGGCGTATTCCCCGCGCGCAACCTCAGCGTGGCGATGAAAATTATTAAATGAAAAGGCGACATTGGGCCTTTGGCGTTCGGCATTGAGTATAAGGAAATGATGTAAGAAATTTATCAATATAAAAATTGACGTATATAAGATGAAATTTTGTTTAGTTGAATACTATATTGAGTAGTTTTGCTTTGTCATTCCGAGCGAAACGAGGAATCTTCAATTAAACCCAAATCCGCCATTAGGATTTGGGCGCAAAATAAATAATGTTAGCTTTTATCGAGATTCCTCTCTGCGCTCGGAATGACAAAATATCATACATTGTGATATATCACAACGACAGGCTATTGATTTAAACCATTTGCGAAATATCTCAAATAGGCACGATAAAACCTATTGGCCTAACTCCGCATCACACCGCCGATATCTTATGTATCTTTCCGTCCCTGTAACTCAACTTGATTTTCTTTCCGGCTATGCCGTCGAGCGAAATCCCGTCGGTTTCGACGTTCGGTTCGATTATGTGGCAGCGTTTTTCCGGGTCAGGTTCGTTGGTGACGAGAATTCGGTGTTCGGCGAACGAAACGACCGCTTCGGCAGTCGCCGTGGATGTGAATGATTTTTTCGGAGTGAACGCCATCGCGCTCAGGTATTCGTGATAGTGGGCGATGTCCGTAACGCGAGCGACACCGTCTTTAACCGCGGCTTCGGCCACCGCATAGGCGACGAATGTCAACAGCCGCCGGTCGAATGGCGTCGGGATGATGTAGTCCGGCCCGAAGCTCATGCTTTTCCCGCCGTAAGCCTCCTTCACGGAGTCGGGGACATCCTCACCCGCGAGCCGCGCGAGGCCTTCCGCAGCGGCGACTTTCATGGCGATAGTAATTTTCTTAGCCCGCACGTCGAGCGCGCCCCGGAAAATGAACGGGAATCCGAGCACATTGTTGATCTGGTTAGGATAGTCGGAGCGGCCGGTGGACATGATGTAGGGCTTGTCGCCGAGCGCCTCGCGGACTTCCTCAGGATAGATTTCCGGGTCGGGATTGGCCATCGAGAAAATGCCGGGGTAGTGAGCCATCGACTTCACCCACTCCGGTTCGAGCGTGCGCGAGCCGTCGCGCTGCAGGCGCTTAGAAACGAGAATTACGAGGTCGGCGCCAACGAGCGCGTCCTTCAGCGTCCTCATCGGCGTGTCGAATGCGTACGTCTTTTTGAAATCGTTCAGGTCTTCGCGTCCGGAGTGGCAAACGCCCTTCGAGTCGAGCAGAATAATTTTCTTCGCGCCGTCCGCGGCGAGCATTTGCGAGATTCTGATTCCGGCGGCGCCGGCGCCGACTACGACGATGCCGAGGTCTCCGATCGGCTTCGCCGTCAGCTTGCAGTAATTCTTTACGCCGGCGAGCGAGATCACGGCGGTGCCCCACTGGTCGTCGTGGAAGACCGGGATGTCGAGCATTTCCTGAAGCCGGTCCTCGACGTCGAAACATTCCGGCGCTGCGATGTCTTCGAGATTGATGCCGCCGTACATGTTCGAGACGGCGGCGGTGAGTTCGATGAGTTTATTTATGTCGGTTGCGCCGGCGTTGCCGTTGACGCGCGCGTTTTCGAAAGTGACCGGCCACGCGTCCACTTCGCCGAAAGTTTTGAACAGCACGCATTTGCCTTCCATGACGGGAATCCCCGCGCGCGGGCCGATGTCGCCGAGACCGAGAACCGCCGTGCCGTCGGATACGACAGCCACGAGGTTGCCCTTCGCGGTGTGGCTGAAGACCATGTCGGGGTTGTCCACGATTGCGCGACAGACGTCCGCCACGCCGGGCGTGTAGGCTAAGCTGAGCGTTCGGCTGTCGTTAAGCGTCTTTGTCGGCTTGAGACCGATCTTGCCGCCGAGATGATATTCGAGAACTTCTTCAGTTGTGATTTTCATTTGCCAAATCCTTTCGACTCCAAATTAAGCGCTTATTGTAACACGCCGGGCAGGTTTAATAAACAATAGTGGATTGCGGCGTGATGTTTCAACAGGCAAAAGCCTTATACTGTTCACTTAAAGAGCGAGAAGCGACAAATATCAAAGTGGCTTACGAGCGGAAGCGGAAGGTATGGTTATTGTCGAGATAGTGAATGCTACTGTAACAAAGAGCGAGTGGGGACAATTCTGGATTTACTGTAAGTTACATTATAATTTCATAGTAATAATGCTTTTGTAGGCAGGACAGGATTATAATGTTTTTTGCATAAAACCGTGAAAGGTGATATTTATGGGAATAGGAATCATACTTGACGTTTTGAAAAATATATTTCAGAAGCGCAAAATGGACACTTCATATGTTTACGAAAAAGAGATGCTTGGAAACAGCATAGCGTTTGACAGCGAAAAAATTTTGAGCAGGCAGGCATCCGGAAGTGAGAAAATCATCTTATGGGATAAAATGACGTCTATTAAAATAATAACAACAAATCAAGGCCCATATAAGAATGATGTATTTTGGGTTATTGAATCAAAAAATGATCGGATTGTATTTTCGATGGGAACTGAAGGTGAAGAGGCATTTTTATCTAAAGCGCAGAAATTGGAAGGCTTCAACAATAAGGTTTTCATCGATGCAATGTCATGTGCAGATAACAATGAATTCTATTGTTGGCAGAAATTAGATTTAATTTAGCATATTATTGCATCGAACCATTAGCAGGTTTAGAACAATATTTATTGAATGTTATTCTGCACTTATATAGTAATCATCAACCCACGTCAACTACATCTTCCCATTAACAAGTTTGAGCATTGAAATTGTAAGCTAAGTTATTTTTGAAGGTCAGATACATCTAATGATTCTACCTTCATTATGTTTCTGCCTCACCGTCTCCGTCCCGGCCGCCAGGGGCGGAAGCCGTATTGGTCCGGGTCCCATTCCTCGTCGAGATCGTCCCAGTCATCTTCGGGATCGTAGACTCGGTCTGAATCGGAAGCGATTTTGCGCCGCTTGCGGCGCCGCAGGAGCAGGAAAACGCGCGTCGCGGCGATGACGGTCAGCAACGCGATGCCGGACCAGATATAGGTGTCGAACGCGGCAAAAAAGTGCATGACCCAGATCAGGCCGCCTGGCCGTTCGACGTCGAATTTCCAGTCGTCAACAATCTCGCCGAACGGTTTTCCGTAAACTTTGCGCCATGCCGAGTTCTTCGGTTCGCCTCCCGCGAGGAGCGACAGCAGCCGCCTCATCCGCTTTTCGCCGCCGGTTCTTAAAATGAATTGTGTAAAGTCATAGCTCTGCGTGTACGCCATCTGCGCCATCAGATTGCCTATCGGGAAATCTGAAGAGATGTCGTCGAAGTCGAGAGCGCCGCCTTTTCGGAGCGCGGCGTAGAGAGTTGTTTTCCGTTGATTCCACGAAAGCGGAACTTCCCACGTTTGCGATAACGAGACTGCGAGTCCTTCGTTCAGCCAGCGGGGCAGGGCGTCAGGATTGTCGCGGAATTGGCTGTCGAGAACGGCGTGAACGAGTTCGTGCTGTAGTATGGAGATGAATTCTTCAGGCTGCGTGTTGAACCCGGCGGGCCGGATGACTACCGAGCGTTTTCTCGTCTCGTAAATCGCGACCGCCCAGTCCGGGGCGCCGCCGCCGGAATATTCCCCGAACTGCTCAGGAGTTTTTGCGATGTAGATGAAGTACGGGCCGGCTGGCTCGTGGCCGATGAATTTCGCGGCTTTTTCCATCAAGCCGTCGGCTTCGCTTTTTACCCGCCGTTCTATTTCCGGGCTGACCCCGGTCGCTTTCACGACAAAATGATAAGGCGCCTCGACGGCGGCCGCCGCCGATGCGCAAAGGAACGTCGCCGCAATAACCAGAAATATTTTTATAAAATATTTTTTCATTCGCTTCGCGCTCCGGGCTTGAGCCCGAATAGATCTTCGCCTCTCCGATATACTACATTATACAGAAACTTTGATAATTTTAGATTCGATTAAAGAGTTTAATCAACAATACTCCGCGACCAGAGGTTTGTTTTAAATTCTTTCGCTGCATTCCGGGTTCTGCAACTGTCTTTTGTTTTTCCCTGTCTACAGTCTGCTTTCTACCATCTACTGTTCCCCCATTTGACTTGATCCTCTCCATAGGTATAATCATTTCAAACGCAAGCAAAGGAAAAGGAGCTTAACAGATGAAAATTCGCAGATTACTGTTGTGCATGGCGGTTGTTTTGTTCGCGGCGTCGGTTTCCGCAAGCGCGGCTGACACCTATCAGCTCGCGATCAAAGGCGAAAAAGGAAAGATAATGAAGTTCTCGGCCGATATGGGGGGCGCTCTGAATTTCAATCTGGACGGCCTGCCCGTTCCGAACTCGAAAATGACCGGCGAGAACCTTGCGGCGAAGCTTTCGGTCGACGCCTATTTAGACACGCTCGACGCGAAAGAAGACGGAACAACGTTTCTGACTAAATTAATGATAAAGAACATTACTCTCGGCAATCTGCTGCAATTGTCTGACCTCGGCGGAATAGGCAAAGGCAAATCGCCCGAGGTTCAGATCGAGCTTTCGCCTGAGGGCGGAATATCAGCCATCGAGGTTCATAATCTCGAAATGCCCGGAGGCGCAGGCGGCGCGGGCGGCATGGCGAACATGATTCCCGGACTCGACAGCATGGGCATGAACCTGACCAGCCTCGACACCATTCTGCCGATCATCACCGGCCTGATTCCGCCGATTTTCCCGAAGGACCCGGTCGCGGTCGGCGACACGTGGGTCCAGAAAGTCAGCGACGACAGTTCCCCGATGCCGATTTTCCCGAAACTCGTCATGAAGTACAAGCTCGTTTCTGTCGAGAACGACAAGGCGCATATCGAATTCACATCGGACGGCGACTACAACGCCGATTTCCTCAACAATTTCCTGTCGATGATCCCGGAGATTCCTATGGGCTCCGACGTCATGCAGATTAAGAATGTGGACCTGAAAATGAAATGGAAAATGGAAGGAACGATGGATTTTCAGATCGGCCCGGGGATAATCGAGAAGATGGATATGGGCGGCACGATCAACATCAAGGGCGGCGCGAAGATAATGTTTACCCATGCGGATAAGACGACAACGCCGTGGGAACCGAAATTCACCGGCTCGCTCGATCTTATTGAAGGCCTGAACTATGGCGGCGAAGTGACGCGCGAGGAACTCGAAATGATTTTCCCGGCTCCCGTTGAAGCGGAGCCTGAAGAGGTTGAACCCCCGGCGCCCGCGGCTCCCGCGAAGAAAGCGGCCCCGAAGAAACCGGCCCCGAAGGCGCCTGCGAAGAAAAAAGTATAATTCTTAATAAACAAGCAAAGACCGGCGGACTTGCCGATTCGGCCCCGCCGGTTTTTTTATGCCCGAAAATATATATTCCAGCGCAGATTGACGTTCAGTCCGGACGGCGTTATTATGTTGATAGTTCGATAGTTGTCGAATCGGCGAAAGACGGCTCCGAATCCCAAGAGCCGGACAAGATGAAAGAGTGAGGCAAAATGGTTAAGCGACAGGATGATTACTCGGAGGCATTCAAGGCGCTGTCGAATCCGAGCAGGCTGAAAATATTCGAGATTATAAGGGCAGGCCATCCG
>JBAYJY010000162.1:0-10545 GCA_041664945.1 bacterium
CGACGGATGGGTGGCGGTTTCGAATACCGAGAAGGGTTTTCTGATCAGCGCTGACGCGCGGGTCAACACGACGCCAGCATACTGCCCGATGCGGCTCCGCGAACGCGAAAAGATCCAGTCTGTGACGATGAATCCGTTCGGGACATATTTCGGCAAGCAGTTCTCGCAGTTGAGCGAGGGGCAGGGCTTCGCAGGCGAGTTCGTTCGGATTGTCGGAACGCAATTCAGACCGACGGCGCCCTCGTTCAACGGCAGGCGCGTTCAGTTCAGGATGATGCTCGCGCCTTACGCCGGTGACGGGCCGGCGGAAACGCTTCGCGGAGAGGCCGATCTTTTCAGTCTGCCGCCGACTGTCGTTATACCGTCTGAAGGTTCGTTCTCAGTCATCAATGATTTCCCATACGATGAAGACTTCGCGGCTTCCGCGAAAGAGAACAATCTCGACGCCTGCGTCGGCTGGAATTATGACGATTTTCTCACCGACCGGAATAAAGACATAAAACCGGGAGTTCCCGAAGACGAACAGGGCACGCCAATAACGGCATTTATCAAGATCATCATTGACGGAATAAAAATGAGGCCTTGAACATTAATTATTTGATATCTTAATTAGGGCGTAGCGCGCTGCGTCCGATATTCTTGTTAAATAAAAAGATTAAAGGAGCGGCTATCGTGAAAAAAAGAATTCTTTTTGGACTGTTTGCGGCGCTTGTTATTCTCTCGTTTGCGGTTTCCGGCAAGGCGGTTGCTGCGAATAATGATTCCGCACAAATCATAGCGGCGGCCAGGAATCTGCTTCAGCGGGTCGTCCCGGCTCAGGCCGCGAATTTCGAGTTTCGCGTTATGCCTGCCGATAACGGCCTCGATGTTTTTGAGATCGATAACGGAACGAATGGCCCGGTTATTAGCGGAAACAGCGTATCTGCGCTGACAACCGGCATTAACTGGTATCTGAAATATTCGGCAAACGCCAGTGTGTCATGGACCGGTGACCAACTCAACCTGCCAACCCCGCTCCCTAAAGTGAAAGAGAAAATTCACATTTCATCGCCTTATAAATACCGATACATTTACAACTACTGCACGTTTAATTACACGATGTCGTTCTGGGACTGGAAGCAATGGGAACGTGAGTTGGACTTCCTCGCGCTGAATGGCGTGAATCTCGCGCTGTCCATAGTGGGACAGGAAGCCGTGTGGCAGAATTTCATGCGCCGAATGGGGTTCAGCGAAGAGGAAATCTTTGCGTTTATTCCCGGCCCAGCATATCAGGCGTGGTGGTTGATGGGCAACCTTGAAGGCTGGGGCGGTCCCGTCTCGCAGCAGTGGATAGACAACCGCAGGGATCTTCAAAGGAAGATACTTGCGCGAATGAACGAACTCGGCATGGAGCCCGTCCTTCAGGGCTTCTACGGAATGTTTCCCCTCGCCGGTATCAAACGATTCCAGGAAGGCAAGATTTATGAAACCGGAATCTGGGGCGGTTTCGAACGCCCGGCGATGGTCGATCCGCTCGATCCGTTTTTCGACAAAGCGGCGGCCGCGTGGTATGAGGAACAGGCGAAGCTTTACGGAAACGCAAAATTCTTCGGCGGCGACCCATTTCATGAGGGAGGGAAAGCCGACATCGACCTGACAAAAGCCGGCGCGAGAATTCAGGCGGCGATGCTGAAAAGCCAGCCCGGATCGTCATGGGTTCTTCAGGGTTGGCAGAGCAATCCGAGAAAAGAACTGCTCGACGGAACTATCAAGGAGAACACGCTCATAGTTGACCTGTTCGACGAGAACTCGCCGCAGTGGAACTGGCGCGAAGGTTTTTACGGGCATCCGTGGGTGTGGAACATCATATCAAACTTCGGAGGCAATACCGGCCTGCACGGCGCGATGAAAGTCGTCGCCAAAGACCCGGTGGAAGCTCTTAAATCCCCAATCAAAGGCAATCTTGTCGGAATCGGCGCGATGATGGAGGGAAGCATGCAGGACGCGCCTCTCTGGGACCTGCTTTACGAAATGGGATGGCGCACTGAGCCTGTCGACCTTGACCAATGGATTCCCCAGTTCGTTACGCGCCGGTACGGCAAGACAACACCGAATATTCTCGAAGCGTGGAAAATCATGCAGCAAACGGTTTACGCTGTAAGCGGCAAACACTTCGAGGCGGAATCGCCTATGTGCATGCGCCCGTCGATCAATCCGGAAAAGGCTTACGGAGAAATGACGCGAGAGTACAACTGGTGCGCGCTTTCCAAAGCGTGGGAGCTTTTCATGGCGGACGCCGATCAATACCGGGGCATTCCGACTTTCGAACACGACCTCGTGAATCTGGCGCGTCAGAACCTCTCGAATCTCGGACTTTCATATGGGCAGAGCTTTTTCAAAGTATTAAAGCCGGGCAAGAAGGATCAATATATAGCGGCAACGAATGCCTACCTCCAGCTCATATTGGATCAGGATAAAATGCTGCAAACCGAACAGGATTACATGCTCGGCAAATGGATTGCCGATGCGCGGTCGATTGGAACAACCGAGGCAGAAAAAGACCTCTTTGAATGGAACGCGCGGACACAGCTCACAGTATGGGGCACCGAGAGATCCGCTGCCGGCCTGCACGAATACGCGCAAAAGGAATGGTCAGGAAGCCTCGGCTCGTTGTACTATCAGCGCTGGAAAATGTTCTTCGATAAGATTCTCGAAAACTTCGATGTAAACGCGAAGAAGATCAGAGCCCAGAATCAGGCGGTCGCCGATCTGAGGCACGAACTCGGAAGCGGAGCAGACAGGTTGCTTGGAGTCGACCCGACCGGCATCAACTGGTATAAGGTAGAGAACGAATGGACCCGGTCGAAGGATAGCTTCCCGTCCACGCCGCAGGGGAATCCGATCGATGCGGCGCGCGCCAATTACGATAAGTATTACCCTGATATCAAAGGAAGATGTGGGATGTAGCGTTTCCGGCAGCGCAATTATAAATCAATAAAAACAGACAAATTGTGCGCTAATGCGTCTGCTGATGTTCGCGTGATGTCAGACATAGACGGTCAGGCAAACAGGGCGAATTTATTTTGTTTTATAAAATTGTAAAGATATACTGAAATATTCCGATAAAGATAATGCATGAATGCAGCTTTGCGCCGTTTATGGGTTTGCCATAATGTTTGCGTTATGTTACGGCTGCATTTTTGAGGGCCGATTGAGTTGTTCGGCTCAAATAACTGAATAGCATACTGCGCGTGTCAGGCTGCGGCATGTGGAAAACAGGAAAAAGGCTTTTATTTTCTTGTATTTTACACATGGCCGGCGGAGCGTGGCAGGTTTGTTTATATACATATTGAAAGGGAGGTGATATAGGGCTTAGCCACTACAATTTCATTACTACTACTAAAAATAATTAGCCGATTGCAAAGCGAGTGATTTTCGGCTTGGCATACCAGCCGTGTTTCCTATGATTAGCGTCATGCGTTTGAATGGCGCCGGTTATGCTTTTGCTTATTTGCATGAGAAACGATTCGCTTTAATGCGGCGCTTATATTTGAATCCGTTCCGCGATATAAAAGCGGTTTAGGTTTAGATATTTGTATTAAAAATTTGAAAGGAGACGTGGGTGTTTCTTGGCGACTTCAGAGTTCTTAACATCCACAAAAACCATGGATTATAATAGCTTGTCAGTAGATTTATTCAACAACTACCGGCGTGTGAATAATACGCAGGAGAAGTTAACGAGTCAGATTTCGACAGGGAGGCGAATTGTAAGGAGTTTCATCGATCCTTCCGGGCTTGCCATCTCCGTCGGAATGAAAGGTCAGATACGAGGAATTCAAACCGCAACGCAAAACTGCGAAGACACTCTGAACCTTATCGATCTGGCAGACAGCGCTCTTGATGGCGTATCAAGCATGATAATGAGGATACGCGATCTGGCCGTTAGAATGGCGAATGAAGCGACGTCGAGCACAGTCAGCAGCGGCAATCCAGCCGTCATCATTGATTCAGACCAGCGTCAAATGTTCAAGGAAATGGGCTCGCTCGCCGAAGAGATTAAAAGACAGGTGGGGGGGCTTATGCTGCCAACTCCGCCGTTTATAATCATTGAAAGCGCTGTCAAATATAATGGAAAAGACCTCTTTTTTGCGGCATTTGACCCAGGTCAGGCGGCGCAAGTTGGCGCTAATGCCGACCCTTCAAATTCAATTTCTGTTGTCATACCATCCTTGGCGGGCATAGCCGACAGTATACCGACACCGGCGATTCCATTCCCCGGCACTTTCACCGCCTCCGATTTCAAAGACTTTGCGCTCATTCAAATCGACGAAATGGACCAGGATCTCGCTACTGTCAACGATGTCAGGGCAACTCTGGGGTCGCAGGCGAAAGTCATTCAGAACGTTATTTCCGATCTGAATCTTCAGAATATCTCCCTTTCGGATTCGGAATCTTCAATTAGCGATACGAATATGGAAGACGCCGTATCAGCTCTGAAGCAGAATATAATCACAAAATCAACGGCTGAATCCGCACTTCTTTATCTGAACGAAATGAGAAAATCAAATCTGGAATATTTCAGCATTTTAACAGTGAATCAGGAGAAATAAATGCGCTAAAGCACAATGGATATTATAATGCCATTCTAAGGATGGTTTTTTGTGACTGATAAAGCGCGAATGACGCAAATATATTGTTTTGCTTAATCCCATTATGGATTAAGCAATGTTACTTAGTATTATTGAGTTATTTTTCTAATATAGACAATATCCCTCATTGACTTTCGCTGAAAAAACATCATATAATCCTAAAGTCGTTCACAAATTAATATTGGTGATAAAAAAATGGCCAGAAAAAAGGTGTTAAAGGGCGTCATTTTAGCATGTATTGGCGTTGTCGCGATTTTAGCCGTAATAACGGCGGCTGATTACTTCAGAGGCAAACCGGCGGCGCCCGATTCTCTGATCGAGTGCAATCCGGCGCTCTATGTAAGCGTCTCTCAAATTAAGCGCAATAAGCTGACAATGGCGCTGCATGAGCCATACAGGAAGATCCTGAAAGGTAAAGCTGCGCGGGAAACCGGTTTGTATTTTTTTCAGGCGATGGGTGTTTCCGAGCCTGAAAAGATGTCGGGCTGCAAAAGGCGGTTTCTCTCAAAAATGGTCCTCGGGGACGGATTTTCCGCGGCGATATTCACGGATAACCAAGAATTTCAGGATTTCGTAATCGTGTCGCCCGCGAGCCTGACTCGGAGGGCTGCATTCAAAATAACGACGTTTTTGCCGCCCGTAGGCAGACACATCGCAACGCTTGAGGAAGGCGGGCGGAAGTACAGATATTTTCGCGCTGGCGGCGCGCGCAAAGTATATTTTGCGGTTAAAAAGAAATGCTTCATCGCATCGAGCAATATTGACCATTTCAAGGCGACATTGTCTTTTGCGGACGGTGAAAGCATAGGAACAGAATCTCTTTCCGAATTGAAATTCTACAAGAAAATCAAAAACGCTTCGAAAGGGAACGGCGCTCTGTTTTTTGCGTATGTATCGGACAAGGAAAACTTCGCGCTTGGCAAAAGCGTCAATGCTTATGGTTTATCTTTGAGGATTAAAAAGAAAACAGTTGAAGTGGCGATGGCCGGCAATAAGATTCATGATGCGGTGGAGAAATCGAGGGCTCCGTTCAGCGCTGCTCATTTCTTTCCGGCAGACGCTGATTTGGTCTGGGAAACAGGAAATTTCGGCGAAGCGTGGAACAACCTATTTCTCGAAGCTCAAACTACAGAGGACAGGCTCACAACGTTTTTCAAAAATAACTTTGGAATAGACTATTCAAAAGATTTCTCAAAATATTTTCGCGGCGACATTTCGGCATTCGTTAAAAATGTTTCAATAGTCACCGATGGAACGCCTGTTCCAAACACAACCATCGCGATAGGCGCCACAGATGGCGCAAAGGCTTTAGCGGCGTTCGACTCGATGATCACGGGAAGCATAAGCGGCCAATTCGAGAAGCAGACCTCTGACATATACGGAACGAAAGTGATCTGGTTCAAAAACAAAAATGAGAAGGCGGCGCTTTCTCCGGCATACACAATGTTTGACGATGTGATTTATTTTTCATTGCGAAGAGAAGACATAAAGAAAATACTCAATGTGAAAAACGGGTTCGTGGCATCCCTGTTTGATGTCGCTGAATTCAAACGATATGTCGGGACAGTCCCGAAAAACACGCTGTTGAACATATATGCTCCGGGGGTAAAGCTGTCGCCGTTGGCGCGTGATTATCTCGTAGGAGTCGTTAAAGTGTCTCAAGGGTTCTTTACTGAGGAAATTCAGAAAGTCTTTCTGCCTGGCGCTGAGAACCTTGCATCCGCTGAGGAATTT
This sequence comes from bacterium, assembly GCA_041664945.1. GTDB lineage: Bacteria > UBP15 > UBA6099 > UBA6099 > UBA6099 > JBAYJY01. The sequence continues at coordinate 6,363 of JBAYJY010000162.1, forward strand.
ACAGGAGCCACAAGAATCGACGGCGAATTTGTAATCACGGAAATGAAGATAAAATGGAAAAAGCATTTTTTAAAATAATGACTGTTGCCGCAGCCGTGTTATTGGCAATCTCCTGCGCGTCCTGCGCCAAAAGATGCGAGGTCAGGATCGGAACGCAATCCTTGAAGGCCGACGGCGCCGACGCTCAAACTGTGTATGTTGCGGGAGGGGTTAGAGACTTCGGCCGCGCTGAACTCAAATTGGAGAAAGGCGTCGGGCTTGTAGACATTGTCAGAACCGGCAGGCGCGGGTTCATTATTCAGAGCAGGTTGAAAACCGGCAAAGCGCTTCTCGCGGCAAAACTTGGAAGCGCGCGGTGTTCGTGCGGCATTACAATTGAACCGGACTATACGGATGCCGATTCCGATGGATTTCCGGATGTCGCAGAATTAAATACAGAGGAAGACAGGCACAGCTTTAGAGAATGGTTCGAGGCGATCGCTGATTCGCAATACGAGAAGCCTTCAACGGCATGGCTCGATGAGCAAAGAGATTGCGCGGGACTTGTCAGATTTGCATACCGGGAGGCGCTTAAGGCGCATACAACGCGAAATCTGAGGAAGTTCGGCGCTTCAGGGGAGATGGCTGGCGGCGACGTGAGGAAGTTCAACTATCCCGGCGTGCCGATTCTCGGGGAATCAATATTCCGTATTAAAGCGGGGCCGTTCGAGCGCGGCGACGAGAAGAAAAGTTTTTCCGCGTTTGCCGACGCAAAAGCGCTGCGCGAGTTCAATACGGCGCGTGTGAGCAAGGACATAAACGACGCGCTTCCGGGCGATCTGTTGTTTTTTCTGCAGTTCGGGAGTTCTCCGATGCCGGACCATACGATGATCGTTATGCGCGGCGAGAAGGGCGGCCCTTTTTTGCTTTTGTACCACACCGGCCCGACGCATGGAACGCGCGGAAGGATAAAGAGGATTTCCGTGAATGACCTGATTGAATGGCAGGACGAGAGGTGGCATCCGGTCGAATCTAACCCGTATTTTATGGGCGTGTACCGTTTCAAGATCATAAATTGAAAGGTTTTACATAATTGCCATGCCGTCATTTTGCGTATTACAAACGCCGATACAAGTTGAGAGGTGAATGAAGGTGCCGAAAAAACTTTTTTTATTGTTGTGCGCCGCCTTTCTCGCGGTTTCATTCCACGCGCGGCCGGTTAAGGCTCAAGAAGCGTATTTCCATCTCGAAAGCGGCCAGATATTCGCGCCCGGTGATAAAGAGGCGAGTTTCGATTTATATTCGAAGCTCGACGGCGCTGTCGATATCAGGGTATATAAAATCGGAAACCCGGCCGCTTTTTTTATCGCGCAGAAAGACTGGCACAGTCCTCAATCGCCTAATAGTCCATCGCTGAAAAACAGGAAAGGGATGTCCATATTCGATCGTTTTGCGGAACTCGTTAGGCTGATGAGTTCGAAATACCGCATTCTATTCCGCCAGCTTACAAATTCAGAGACAAGAAGAAACATGGTGGATAACCTCGGCTTTAAGGGGTACAAAAAACAAGCATGGAAGAGCGCCGAATTCCCGACTCTGAAGGGGTACAAGCTCGTAAAGAGATGGAAGCATAATGTGAAGCCAAACCCCGACCACAATGGCTGGTACACAAACGAAAGAATATATATGCCTGTTTACAAAACAGGCGCGTATCTTATTGAAGTGGCGTATAGGGATTCCGTCGCATACACCGTCGTATTGATAACCAACCTTCGGTTCATAGACAAATCGATCGGTTCCAAGAAGGTTATATTCGTATGCGACGGGAAAACCGGCAAACCCATAAAAGGCGCCAAGACGCTTCTGATTGAAAACTCGTCGCGGAAAAAGGAATTATCGCGACGTACGGACAAGCGTGGAATCGCCTCTTTCAAGATACAAAAAGATTCCAGTTACAGAATGATGATCACGAGAGGGGCCGATTTTATTCTCGGCGAGCAGTACGGCGGATATTGGGAAGGCGAAAACACCAAGGTATATATGTATACGGACCGACCGATATACAGGCCGGGGCATACAGTCCATTTCAAGGGAATAGCGCGCGCCATGGCCGGAAGTAAATATATCTTCAAATCCGGAGAAGATATAACGCTAACCATTCACGACCCGGATTGGAACAAAGTAACTGAAATAACATCGAAAACGAATGAAAACGGAACGATCAATGGTTCCTTCACGCTCGGCGAGGAACCTCCACTCGGTGAATACAACATCGAAGCCTCATACAACGGCAACGAGTATTACGGCAGTTTCAGGGTGGAGGAATATAAGAAACCAGAATACAAGGTCACAGTGACAACGGATAAGGCGTCTTACGTGGCCGGCGACGAAATTGTTGCAACATTCGCGGCGGATTACTATTTCGGCGAACCGGTCGCAAACGCGAATCTGAAATATAAGGTGTACAAAGCAAGGTACTACGAGCCGTGGTGGGACGACTACGATTACGGATGGTACATCGCCGCTGAAGAAGGCGTTTATACATACGACTACGAACAAATTGAAGATGGAGAACTGACTCTCGACGCAAAGGGGAGAGGCGAGCTTAAGATAAGCGCAACGGGAGAACTTTCCGATAACAGCATATTCAAAATCGTGGGAGAAGTGGAGGACGAATCGCATCATGCTGTAGGGGGCTATGCGACGGTTAAAGTTGCGCGCGCGCTCTTCGACGTTTCAATTGAGACTTCGAGCTATGTTTACGAAATAGGCGATAACGCCAATATAAAAATCCGAACGGAAAGTATCATCAAGAAACCGGTTAACGCGAAGTTGGATATTAAGGTGACGAACCATATATGTTCGCCCACTTATAGCGGAAATAGCGCTTTCGGCAGACAAGGTAATGCATGCATGGATGTAAATGTCTACAACAGAATTGTGAATACCGGGAAGAAAGGCCGATTTGATTTCAATCTGAAATTGAAAAACACCGGTTATTATTATGTGACAGTAAGCTCGAAAGACAGCAAGGGCAACTCCATTACTGAGAAAAGAGTATTTTATATTTACGACGAAAAGCCCTATTGGTGGTATGGAGGCGGCGGATCGGACGATATCGAAATAACTCTGGACAAGAAAGTATATATGCAGGGAGACAAAGCGAAACTGGTGATCTCTTTGCCGGTTCCCGATGCGACTCTTCTTTTCTCAGTCGAGGGAGCCGATCTGTTCAAGTATGAGATCAGGCATATCAAGGGAAAAATTGCGGTCATTGAGCTCCCTATTGAAAACAAATATGCGCCGAACATATTTTTGGAGGCGAACGCCGTTTTCAACGGCAAGTTTTACAAAGGCGAATCAGAAATCGTGATCCCGCCTGTGGACAAATTCCTCAAAGTCAGCGTCGATGCCGAAAAGAAAAAATACCATCCCGGAGATATGGCAAAGCTCAATATCACGCTCCGCGATTCGAAGGGCAAGCCGGTTCAGGGCGAAGTGTCTGTCGGCATAGTGGACGAGGCGATATATGCGCTCGCGTCCGAAACCACTCCGGGTATCGAACGCTTTTTCTACGGCAAACGCTACAATCGCGTCGAAACGATTTACTCGTACGAATTTTATTTCTACGGATATTCACAGATGAAACCGCTCACGCTGGCGCGCAAACATCGCGATACGCTGACGCGAGCCGCTCTAAAAACAAAAGAAGATGTGCGTGTGCGCAGGAAGTTTAAGGATACGATGCAATGGACAGCCGTTGTAAATACAGACGCTGAAGGCCATGCTTCCATCGAAGCGGAATGTCCTGATAATCTCACGACGTGGCGCGTAACCGCGCGTGCGGTGGACGCCGAAACGCGGGTCGGGCAGTCCGTATCCCGTTTTCTTGTAAGGAAGGACTTGATTCTTCGTCTCGTGACCCCGCGTTTCTTTAGGGGAAGGGACCGAATAAATCTCACATCTATCATACATAATTATCTGGATAAAGACGCCGATGTGAAAGTGTCGCTTGAAGCGTACGGTCTCAAGATAGAGAATCCTGGCGAAAAGTCTATACGGGTGCCCATGAAGCAGGATAAGGCCGTTACGTGGAGCGCGAAAGTGATTTCCGACGGAAACGTGAGGTTGAAAGGCGTAGCGTTGTCCGAACAGGAATCAGATGCGGTCGAACTGAACATTCCAGCGCTTCCTCACGGCGCAG
>JBAYJY010000163.1:0-10503 GCA_041664945.1 bacterium
CCATTGTATCGAAAAGGTGGTTGCATTCGTAGCCGAAATCTCGTTTGAGCAGCCCTACGTCATAGTCCGCGCCCTGAAAGATTTTTTCGATTTTTGAATCGGCGAACAGATCCGAGAGAGGGCTTAGGTCATCGAGTCGAAGAGGATCGAATATATAATTGGCGCGCGGATTGGATATCTGAATAGCGCATACTTGTTCTTTGAAGGCATACAAACTGTTGCTTTCGGTATCAACGCCGAGTCGGCGGCAGCGTATAAGATCGTCAACAGCGCTGAGTAGGTCCCCGCGCGAGTCCACATAGAACGTGGGTTGAGAAAATTGTTTGCCGTCGAGTTTCATCATAGGTCATACAATTGTAACGCGGTTGCCGTTCTCGTCAACCGTTAATTTTGATTTTGCCACGCGGGGCGCGAATGGCGTTTTTGTCGTATTGAGTGTTATTTTATGGTTTTGACAAGGCGCCGGTCGATAAGATATTATTGTAACCGGCGGGTTTTTCAAGATAAAAGAGGCGGCGAAGCCGCACGAAACGGGAGGATTTCTGATGAAACCGATCAGAGTAGGCGTCATAGGGCTTGGCATGGTGGCTCAGATTATGCATCTCCATTATCTACAGGATTTAGACGATTTCGAAATCGCCGCGATTTGTGATGTTTCCCGGAAGACTCTCGACTATGTAGGCTGTTGCTTCGGCGTGAGCGCCCGATACACAGACGCCGCGGAGATGATAAGGCGCGAGAAGCTCGACGCCGTTTTCATTCTCACTTTCCTTCACTCTGATATTACGAAAGAGGCCGCCCAAGCCGGAATGCACATTTTCTGCGAGAAACCTGTCGCGTTCAGCGTGAAGGAATGCGACGAGATGATTCGAGCCGTGGACCGCTCCGGCATAGTTTTCATGGTCGGGTATATGAAACGCTTTGACGATGGTTATTTGTCCGGGCTTGAACATTTCAAAGCCATGAAAAAGAGCGGCGATGTTCGCATGATCCATGTGCACGACGCATGTTTCAGAAACGATCTCGCCTTGAAGACGATGTATCAGATTCGCACATTCGACGATATTTCGAAGAAACTCATGGTTGAAACTGAAAACATGATCCAGAAGCGTTTGACGGAAGCTCTCGGAAGCGCTCCGAAATTCGTCAAGCAGGCATACAGGATGCTGCTTGAAACAGGGTCGCATGACATAACCGTGCTGAGAGGCGCGTTCGGCGACCCGGAGAAGATCCTGCACACTGAGATTTGGCCGGAAGGGAACTGGTTTTCCTCCACGCTCGATTACGGCGGAAACGTGAGATGCCTGTTTGATATCGCCCGCACAGCCCGCAATTGGGGCGATGAACACATCACTGCGTATGGAATGACCCGCACAGCTTCAGTTGTGTTCCCGATCCCTTTCCATCGGAATGCGCCTACAATAGTCAAGCTGACGGGAATGGACGGAGACGCCACAGCCGAGCAGGTCATTATTCCTTCATACGCCGAATCATTCAGGAACGAGTTGAAACATTTCGCAGACTGCGTGCGAAAGAAAAAAACTCCGCTGACATCCATTGCCGAAGGCCGCAAGGACACCGAACTAATGACGAAAATCATAAAAAAGCATAAGGCGTGACAAGTTCCCGATATTAGGGTTTGGTTTTTGGGCAAATTTGAAGTAGAATACTATATTGATGAACTTGATTAAGACAGTAGCAAACTTATATTTACAACGGCGCGGCGCTTATCTGTTTATGTCATTGACCGCCATCATTTTTTTATTGGCCGGATCCGTGGCTCTCGCGGATCAGGACGGAGCGATAAATCTCATAGGCGAGAAAGGAATTTGCATCGTAGACGGCGATTTCTCTAAAATATTCGAATCAGGCGATCTTATTGAGGTTTCGCGTTTCAACAAACCTTTTGCGACAGGATATGTCGAACAGGTGAACACGACCTACATGATAGTCAAGGTAGAGACACTAAATCCGGATTATTTTCTTGAGACCGGCGATTACGTGCGCAAACCGCTTCCAAAAGAAAGAATCAAGATGAAGACTTTAAGGGCGCAGATAAAGCCTAAAACCGAAGAAGAAGCCGCGTCGGCAGGCATTGAAGGAACTGCTGAGAAGCAGGGAGAGCTCAAAACGGAAGACAAACCCGAAGTGGTGGAAACCGGAGATGAAGCTGCAAAGTCAGCGACTGATGTGCAGAATCTTTTATTCGAACGCGCCCGCAAAGGCGGGATTGGGGCCGGCGATGAAAAGGTTGAAAAACAGGGTAAATTGATCATTTCAGAAACGAAGAAAGATGATGCTGAAACTCAGGAATCGAAAAAAGTTGCGCCTGACAGTCAGCCAAAGGAAACGAAAGCCGGAAGCGACCGAAGAAAAAAGGCCCTGGAAAAAGAGCAGTAACATTCCCACTTTCATTATCGAACAAATAGTAATATATTCAGTGTTAATGATATAATCCCCATAAGCTGATTAACATATCACAACATTGCTTCGCAACGAAATTCGACCTTTTTCTGGAGGTTGTTATGTTGGATAACGAGAATGTGCTCGCCGAGTTCAAAAAGATCGAAGTCGACCGAATTTTTGAAATGGCTAAAACGGGGCAAATATCCCTCATGTCAGAATCGGGACGAAAAATCACCGGCGTCATGAGCGCGATTCTTGTAAACGCTACAGATAACGAAGCGTGGGAAATTCTTTTAAACTATGAAGCGTACTGCAAGTATTTGCCGGGCATTCAGACCTCGAAAGTATTATCCAGATGCGAGAATACGATCGTCGTGCGATTTGTGGCCGGCGTTAAAATTATGGGAATAGGCGGAACGGTGAAATATACGTATAGATTAATAATCAACAAGCCATATGTTGATGTTTATGACGCTTCGACAGGCGATTTGACTGGATATTGGGCGATTCTGGAGACGCCTGATACTAACCAAGTGATTCTTGCGCATGCCGATGTCGCGAAAGATGTGGGCGCCTCAAGCGTATTCGTGAAATTTATGATTGAACAAATGCCGACCGCGGACATTGCTTTTAATATCTCACCGGTTGCGATGACGGTAAACAGGATGGCGAGACGGATGGAGCAGGCGCGCAATAAATGAGAACTGGTATTTACAGAATTCTCAAAACGGGTTATTCTAAATTCATGAAGGCCTTCATCTTTAGCCGCTAACCTACAACTGAATCCTCTTACTATTTCATTTTCGACGATTCTAATTCGAATTCTACATTGAGGAGGTTTGATATGATAGGCAAGAAAGTAAGAATGGAGCGCATCATAGACCGGGCGACAGGTCGCACGGTTCTGGTGCCGATGGATCACGGAGTCTCCGTGGGGCCGATACCCGGCCTGATCGAGATGGGCAAGACGGTGGACGCCGTCGCGCTTGGAAACGCAAACGCAGTTATCGGGCACCTTGGATTGCCTCTGCACGGCCACCGTGGCTACGGCAAGGACATCGGACTTATCCTGCACCTGTCGGCAAGCACATCTCTAAACGCAGACCCGAACGAAAAGGTGCTCGTCAGCACGGTCGAGCGCTCGATCAAAATGGGCGCGGACGCTGTTTCCATCCATTGCAATCTCGGAGCGGAGACTGAAGGCCGGATGCTTGAGGATTTCGGCCGTGTGTCTCTCTCGTGCATGGAGTGGGGAATGCCGCTGCTCGCGATGATGTATTGCAGAGGTTTGAAGATCAAGAATGAATACGACGTAAAATTCGTCAAGCACGCGGCGCGGGTAGCTTCCGAACTCGGCGCGGACATCGTCAAAGTCAATTACACCGGCAGCCCGGAAACTTTCGAACAGGTTACAAAAGGCTGTTCGATTCCAGTCGTAATCGCCGGCGGCGAGAAGATGGAGACGGTCGAAGAGGTCTTGCAGATGGTGAAGGGCTCTGTCGACGCCGGAGGCGCTGGCGTATCGATCGGACGCAACGTTTTCCAGGCGAAAAATGTCGGCGCCATGGTGGCGGCGATAAGCGCCATCGTTCACCACAACGCGTCTGTTAAAGAAGCGTTGAAAATAAACGCGGGCGGCGTGAAGAAGATATCGCGCTGAAGCCGATTAGCAGGTTGGCATAGCGCGGAATATGGGTACTGGCAAAGCGCATTTTGCGAATGCCTGTAACCGATTTTCCGGATTGCTCTGGAGTTAAGCGCTATGCGTCTCTCTGTTGTCAGGTTATGATACAATATAAGCAAGGATGGCTTTGACATGAAACTATTCTGGATGGATGTTCGACCTTGGGACAAAAATAAAGTGACGACAGCGCTCGAAAGCGGAGCCGACGCAGTTGTTGCGCCGGACGGTTACGCGGCTAAGGTTAAAGAACTTGGCCTGATAACAGTAATCTCCGGCGACGGCGATATGATACTCGGCGAGGATGTGGTAGAGATAACAATTGAAAACAAGGCCGACGAGGAACGCGCGGCGCGGCTCGCGGCGGACAAGATCGTGATTGTCAGCACGTCGGACTGGACGGTGATCCCGCTCGAAAACCTCGTAGCGCAGGCCGACAGGATAATAGCGGTTGTCACCTCCGCAGAGGAAGCGAAAACTGCGGTTCAGATTCTCGAAAAGGGCGTCAAGGGCGTTCTTTTGAAGACAGACGATATGAACGAGATAAAAAAGACGGCGCGGGCTCTTAAGCAGGAAACTGAAAAACTGGAATTGGCGGAGGCGGAAGTTACGGCTGTGCGCGCGCTCGGCATGGGCGACCGGGTGTGCATAGACACATGCACGAACATGAAACCGGGGCAGGGGATGCTTGTCGGCAACACAGGCGGAGCGATGTTTCTCGTGCATTCTGAGAGTATTGACAATCCATATGTCGCGGCGAGGCCTTTTAGAGTGAATGCCGGAGCTGTGCATGCCTACACGCGATCGCCGGGCGGCAAGACGAGATACCTGTCGGAAATCAAAGCCGGAGATGAAGTGCTGATAGTCAATCAGGACGGGTCGGGCGAGACGGCTGTTGTAGGGCGCGCCAAGGTTGAGCGGCGACCTCTGATGCTTGTTGAGGCGGCTGTAGAAACCGGAGGTGGAGTTGAAAAAGTTTCTCTTGTTTTGCAGAATGCCGAGACGATTCGTCTCGTGCGGCCCGGCGGCGCGCCTGTTTCGGTGGTTGAATTAAAGCCCGGCGTTTCCATCCTCGTATTCTACGAGGGCGCGGCGCGACACTTCGGAATGAAAATCGACGAAACAATACAGGAGAAATAACAGGCTGCGATGGACTTCATATGAAACGCGACAATCACGAAACCGCGAGGGCATATTTCGATGTGCTCGGATATGAATCCGGAGAGCGTTTCGCGTCCGACAACGAATTATTGAGAACGAGCATTTTGCCTTTGCTGGCGAAGCGGGCGAAAGGGAGGACGCTTTTAGCCGGCTGGTCGCCGACTCTGAAATTCACTCCACCGACTTCATCGCATCTCGTGGTGGCGGATTTCGCGCCTCGTGTCTTGAAATGCGTTCCTAAACGCCCGAACACTGATGTTATCTGCGCGACTGTCGAATCGCTTCCTTTTGAGAGTTATGTTTTCGACACGATTTTCATGCTTGGAATTCTCCATCATCTCACCGAAGACAACACAGTTGAGACCGACAAGGTTTTGCACAACATGTTTTTCGAGATGTCGCGATTGATGAGGCGCGATTCAAGGCTGTATATTCTCGAACCGTTCGTTTCGCCTTTCCTTGAGGTTGTAAACAGAACCTTGTTTTTCCCGATGCGAATGTTAATGAACAGCCGCGGCTTGCCGATGATGTGTTTTTTTTCGATACCGAATCTAAAAATGCTGCTGGACGACTCAGGCATGGAACTTCTGTATAAAACGCCGGTCGGCATCGGCGGCAAGATTCCGGTTTCATGGTTCCTGCCGACTCGTAAAATCGATTATCGTTATCTTCCCCAGAAAATATTTCTCCTCGAAATCAAAAAGAAGACATAAATAGAACGAAGTATAAAAAAACAGCGTTATTTGCCAATAAGAATTAATTGCTCCTGTCATTTTCGGAATATGCTTTTCCAACCGGCTGATAAAGCGTAATATAACGTTGGAGGAAATCCGGGACGATGAGCGGCATATGCGGCTATGTAGGGATGCGGGACGAACCGCTATTGAAAAGTATGACGTCGGCGCTCGCGCCACGCGAGGGTGAATCGGAAGGGTTTCTGTACTCCGGGGGCGAATACGCGCTGGGTTGGCGCGGAGCCGGCGGATCAGAAGCGCTGCAGCCGGCGCATAACGAAGACAAATCAGTCTTCGCGGTTTGTGACGGTAGGATATGCAACCGGAACGCATTGCGCGCGAGGTTGGAAACAGCAAGACATAAATTTTCAAATGTAAGTGACGCCGATATTATTGTTCATGCGTATGAAGAACACGGGATTGGCTGCGTTGAGCTTTTTGCGGGAGAGTTTTCATTTGCGCTATGGGATGAATCCGAGTTCCGGATGATTATCGCGCGAGACAGAATCGGCGCCAAATCGCTCTATTATATTCTGACGCAGGACAGCTTGATGTTTGCTTCAACGCAGGCTGCGTTGCGGCAGAAGCCCGGCGCCTGTGAAAACGTCGACTTCAGGGCATTGGACGATTATCTTGCGTTTGGATATATTCCCGGGGAAAAGACTTTTTTCAGCGATGCGCGGCGCCTGCATCCCGGCTATATGCTTATCTGCCAGCGCGGTACGGCGCGTATCAGCAGATATTGGGAGCTGAGCGCAGCGGAAGACCGTCGAATTAGTTTGAATGAATGGACCGACCGGTTTATAGACACTGCGAAAGATGCGGTGGCGGCGAGAATGAGCGACGAAGGGCCGGCAGGAGTGATTCTGGACGCCGGCGACAACTCTTCCGTTCTGAGATCCATACTGAACAAAATCGATGTTCAGCAATTAAAGATATATTCTCCTATCATAGACGGATCGAGGCGAGATGTCGTTTCCGGGATCGAGACGTCGCGCGGTCCGAATTGCAGGCAAGTCCGGATTACTCCTGATATTTTGAAACGGCTTCCGGCGGTTTGCGGCGCGATGGAAGAACCGGCGGCGGATGTGGCGGCGCTCATTTTTGACTGTATTTGCGGCGAAGCGGGAGGCGAAGTAGGTTCGTTAATGGGAGGGTGGGGTCTTGAGAACTTGTTCGGAGCCGGAGCTTTGAACTCCGTGGCTCTGAACCTGCACAAGATAGAGCGCAGGAAACAAAAGTATGCGAAATGGGTTTTCGCCGCCGCCGCGCTTGTGGCGCCGCGATTCATAACCGGCGCTGAGCCGGGAGATGTCGGGCTGGAAGGTTACGGCGGGAGGCTGAAAATCGCACGGTTGATTCTTAGCCCGAAACGCGCTCCGGCAAGATATGAAACAATTCTGGGGCTATTTTCCGACGAACAGCGAGCGGCATTGTATTCACCGGATATTAAGGAATTCCTGTGTGAGTATAAAGCAGAGCGCTGGGATGTATTCGCGCGACCGCGCAGACAAAATCTCAGAGCGCGCAAAAAACTCGCGATACGCGATTTGCAACACCGGCTTCCCTGTGTACCGCTTTCAGTAAATGAATCAATAGCGGCGATGCGAGGGTTGGCCGTAAAAACTCCGTTCATGGATCACCATGTGGTTGAGCGCGCATTGGGATTGCCTGAGTCGTTCTGCGACCATGCAGCAGACTCGGCTGATGTTCTTCATAGTCTGGTTGATAGTGAGGAAATCGGACGAGGGCCGACACGCCGGCGGAGAGTCGGAGGGCGCCTTACCGATTCAAATTATCTTCCGGAGTTCAACAGAATATTTGCAGAGTATTTATCGCCTCAGCGAGTAAATGCGAGGGGATGGTTCAATCACGAATCTGTAGCGGAAATAACAAAGGCTGCGGCCAAGGGAAGCTCCTCGGCTTTGCGGTATGCTTATTCGCTCGCTGTTCTTGAGTTGTGGCTTGATTCACATTTGGGGAAAACGATATAGTTCAATCTGTCCGGTCTAAATATTTTCACTGTTAACTTAATATTAATCGCGGCGGCTGAACAGGCAACCGCAGTAATCCTGCCTGAAAAAGCCGTGCTCGCGGCTAAGTTCGCAGCTTATTTTGAATCCGTTTCTCTTTTTGAAATCCGCTTCGAGGAACCGCAAGCCGTATTTCGAAGCGGCAAGGGAGCCTTCTTCGTTTATTATCTTTGCATTTTTATGAGGGCTGATCGACAGGGTAGTTGCGAAAAAATCAAAATTGAGTTGTGCCGCTTCGCGCGCCGTGTGTTCGAGTCTGTGGCGGAAGCACAATCTGCACCGCTCGCCTCCTTCAGGGTCAGGCTCATAGCCTTTAATCGCTTCGTTCCAGCCTGTCGAGTCCGGTTCGCCGACTATCAGTTTAAAGCCGGCTTGCTCGGAGAATTTTATTATCTCATTTTTCCGCGCTATATATTCGGTTTCAGGCTGTATATTCGGATTGTAGAAATAAACGGCAACGCTGTACTTGTCGCTTAGCGTATTGAAAATGTGCGGCGCGCAAGGAGCGCAGCAGGCATGGAGCAGCAACGTTGGTCGATTGGCGTCATTTTCCATAAAACACTCATTTATAAACGCTCAATAACAGCAGTTAACAATTATATAAGAATCGAAAGACGATGTCTTTCATTTCTTGCAATTGGCGCATTTGGTATATGCCGTTGAGCCATTTCGCGAAAATGAAAAAGGGGCCGCTGATGCGGCCCCTTGATAGATGACTTAAAAAAGATTTAACTATTTAACCTGAAAGTAAGGCTCATCCGTGAATTGAGCGGAAGTGAAGTGAGTGAAGTCATATTTCGTGCCATTCACAGGGCTTAAGTTGGTGATAGTCGCTGTGACAGCGAGGAAATCAAGAACGCCGCTGGGATTTTTGCCGATGATCTGTTCAGCGTTTTTCCTCTTGATTTTAAAAATCAGATGATTGGCGGAGGCTTTGCATACGACGGCGTTGCCGTCTTGTTCCGCTCCGTTGCCTTTCATGTAAGTCATGGAACACGATTTCGCTACGCCGCCGGCGAGATCGGCCAACGGAGCGTATACGAGCGCCGCTGCTCCTGATGAAGAAAGAATGGCGTCGAGGTCTCTGACTTTGCCGACTTTGTCGGGATTGATGACGAGACCAACATAAGCGCGAATGTCGAGCGGATTCGCAGTGCCTTGGTAGATTTTTCCTTCAACTGATAAGTCATAGTAATAATATGTGTCGTCGTACCCGACTCTGACATCCATGAAATCGGAGTCCGCCGGCATTTTGCTGTCTTCATCATTCAGCGGATCCTCATCCGCGCTTCCCTTCGAAAGGCACATGCGCGGCTTGGTGTCGCTTTCGCAGGTTGTGAGGTCGCCTGATTTTACGCAGTCTTTCAAATGGGCTGGGCCGGCAATCGCATCGCCTTCCATTTCGCCGACTTTACAGGGAACTGTCGTCAAGACATTTGTTGACGAGTCAGTAGCTCGCAAAGAATAAATGATTTCATCATCCTTGGCGAATGCGGGAAGCTCGCCTGTCCACACTTTGCTGTCATCCGACGACATTTCGACCGGAATCCAGACGCCGTCGAAGTTGACCATATAATACAAGGCGACTCCGGTGGTTGTGTCGGAAGTGACCGCAGAGTCATTATAAATCTCTGCTGTTACTTTCGTCGGGCTGCCGGCTACGGGTTCCGCCGGTTCAAGTTTTACGCTCTTAAGTTCCGGCGGAAATCTCGTGTCGAGCAAATTGGTGATCAAATCCTGCAGGTCCGACGGCAGCATGCTGAGATCAACTGCTTTCGCGGACTGCGCGGCAAAAAACACTCCTAACAACACTGTCGCCGCAATCAACATAATCTTACGCATTTTCTTCGTTCCCCTTTCGATAATTTTCATAACCATTATATTTTAACGCCTCAAAAAGTAAAGCGAATATTTTTAAAAAGCTTACACAACCCGCAAAAAATATTTACAGGCCGCTATGTGAACGAAACCGTCTTAATACAACGTATTTTGTTTGCGCGGGAACTGAAATTAGATACGTTTAATTGCTATGTCACTTCGTTTTTCAGCCTCGCGGCGACTGATTAATGTCGCTATTAGGAATTTTTAAATTCTATCGAAACCGATATTTGGCGCAGCATGCATGCTGCAGCGGAGAAATATTATTAATTATTCTATCGTAATATTGCCTGAATGAGGAATGTAATTGAATTTAAATAAGGACTAAATTAAAATAACGTAAAGAGAAAACCCTACATGCGCGGGAAACGGCTGATTTATGGCGCAGAAAGGCTGACCGGACAATATTGATTAACAAACAAGCGTTTAATAGAAATCCGGAGTGTTAATGAGAACAGCATTGGTTCATGAATTTCTGATAACGTGGGGCGGCTCGGATCTTGTTGTTCAGAAATTCGGAGAGATTTATACCGATGCGCCGATTTACACGGCGCTTTTTGACGAAAAACAGATTGGATCGCGTTTTGAAGGCAAACGGATTTTCACATCA
>JBAYJY010000164.1:0-10452 GCA_041664945.1 bacterium
CGACGGTCTGTGTGTCGAATGGCGGAGTGTGGTATTGCCCGGTGCCGGTGGCGGATACGACGCTCGGCATACAGGTGACGAAAGACGGATATGTAGCGGATGCGACATCGTTCCTCTTTAGCTCGGACCGAACGGCGGCGACCGACGGCCAGATATCAGCGACGACAGGGGCTGTTAAGACGGCGTTCAAAATCACTTCTATTATGTCCGACGGCAATGTTGATATCACGCTAACGGCGACGGGAGTAGTGACAGGCGACGCGCAGGGAACAACATGCACGCTGAACGCCGGCGCCTGGTATTGTCCGATGCCGGTGGCGAATACGACTCTCGCGATACAGGTTACGAAAGATGGATATGTGCAGGATATTACCTCTTTGAGCTTCAACACGGATCGCGTCGCGAACGCTGATGCGCAGGTGAGCGCAACGACAGGAACCGTGAAAACAGCATACAAGATAACATCAATAATGACGGACGGAAATGTTGACATCACTCTAACGGCGACCGAAGTGAAAACCGGGGATGCGCAGGGAACGACATGCGCGCTTTATTCCGGCGCATGGTATTGTCCCGTGCCGGTGGCGGATACGACGCTCGCAATACAGGTTACAAAAGACGGCTATGTGCAGGACATTGTTTCGTTGGCTTTCACAGGCGACCGCGCGGCGCAGACCAGCGCGCAGGAAACCGCGACAAACGGCGGAACCGTCAAAACAGCATATAGAATCACATCGATCCCGACTGATTCCGGAGTGGATATTGTAGCGACTGCGACGGGAGTCAAGGCGGGCGACGCGCAGGGCACGACATGCGTTTCGAACGCCGGCGCGTGGTACTGTCCTGTGCCGGTTGCCGACACAACGCTTGGAATACAGGCAACGCTTGACGGCTATGTACAGGATGCGACATCGCTGGTGTTCAACACTGACCGAACTGCGGCGACGGACGGCCAGCAGAGCCTGACAACCGGGAGTGTGAAGACGGCGTTTAAAATCACTGCGATAACAACTGATGGAAATGTTGCGATAATCAACACAGGCGAGACGGTGAGCGCCGGCAATGCGCAGGCTACTGTCTGCGTGCTGAACGGCGGCGAGTGGTATTGCCCGGTGCCGGTTGCGGATACGACGCTCGGCATACAGGTGACGAAAGACGGTTATGTGGCGGATGCGACATCGTTCCTCTTTAGCTCGGACCGCACGGCGGCGACCGACGGCCAGATATCAGCGACGACAGGGGCGGTCAAGACAGCGTTCAAAATCACTTCTATTATGTCCGACGGCAATGTTAATATCACGCTTACGGCGACGGGAGTAGTGACCGGCGACGCGCAGGGAACAACGTGCGCGCTGAACGCCGGCGCCTGGTATTGTCCGATGCCGGTGGCGAATACGACGCTCGCGATACAGGTTACGCTGGACGGATATGTTCAGGATATTACATCATTGAGCTTCAACACTGACCGCGTCGCAAACACGGATGCGCAGGTGAGCGCAACGACAGGAACCGTGAAAACGGCATACAAAATATCATCAATAGTATCTGATGGAAACGTTGATATCACAACGACGGCGACAGGAGTGAAGACCGGGGATGCGCAGGGGACGACCTGCTTATTGTATTCCGGCGCATGGTATTGTCCCGTGCCGGTGGCCGATACGACCCTCGCGATACAGGTCACTAAAGACGGGTACGTGCAGGACATAACATCGCTGGCATTCACAGGCGACCGCGCGGCGCAGACCAGCGCGCAGGAAACTGCGACGGCCGGCGCTGTGAAAACAGCATACATGATTGCATCTATAATGACAGACGGCAATGTGGACATTACGGCGACTGCTACGGGCGTGAAGACCGGAAACGCGCAGGGCACGGTCTGCGTTTCAAACGCCGGAGCGTGGTACTGCCCGGCGCCGCTTGCCGACACAACGCTCGCCATACAGGTGACTCTTGACGGGTATGTGCAGGATGTGACATCGCTGGCATTCAACACTGACCGGACTGCGGTGACGGACGGCCAGCAAAGCGCGAAGACCGGAGCTGTGAAGACAGCATATAAAATCACGTCTATACCGGATGAACTTACTCCTGCGACGGAACTGATCAACACCGGCGAAACCGTTAGCGCTGGCGACGCGCACGCGACAGTCTGCGTATTCAACGTTAACGCATGGTATTGTCCCGTGCCGGTCGCAAGCGCAAACCTTGGGGTATATGTTGCCAATAATGGATACATATCAGATCAAACGTCATTGGTTTTTACTTCGGACCGGGCAGCTCAGACAGATTCTCAGGTTGCGGCTACGACGGGCGGAATAAAGTACGCTTTCAAAATTTCAGCGGATGACGAATTGGGCAGCGCTGTAACTTTGACTGATTTGAATTCCGCTTTGACGGGCGCGAACCTAACGGTTATTTCCACGAAAAGCATGTCAGGATTATTATATGTCGCCGGCACGACAACAGGGGTCGGCGATTTTACATTGAGCCGAACCGGTTTTGTAAACAGCACAACAACCGCCGGCACATATCAATATGTAAATACGGCTCAGCAAGCCATAGCATACACCGGCGCTCTAGCTCTGAAATACGGGCTAAAGGTCACCGTTTATGACGAAACCGGAAGGCCGGCTTCGTACTGCACTGCGACGCACAACAATCTGCCGCCGAAATTCGCGGATCAGGGCCCGAACAATAATATCTATTATTTCGACACGGTTGGCGCCGCGAATCTTAAAATAATCAAAGCCGGTTTTCAGACAATCGGCATTATTCCGACAACTAATCTCGTGACGCCGGGCGGCGGCGCGGTCGCGCAAACCGTCATCGAACTTACAGGCAGAACGAGCGGCGATATCGGCACTGTCTTAGGCGGCCAGACCAAAATCGCGAACGGCATTAAGTTCGCGACAAATGTTTTGGTCAAGGTGGCTCACGAAGGCGATCCCACCGGCCTCACGGGACTCGGCAACCTGACGAATTTCTTCTTCGAGGACGCTGTCGGCTCTCGCGTGACGCCTACCATGTTCATTGAAGTCGATCCGTCGAATCAGCCCGGCGCCTATCAATTCAAAGTGCCGACAACGGCGGCTGTCCTGAAGATCAAGGATGTCGATTTCG
Organism: bacterium; assembly: GCA_041664945.1. Taxonomy (GTDB): domain Bacteria; phylum UBP15; class UBA6099; order UBA6099; family UBA6099; genus JBAYJY01. The sequence goes on from JBAYJY010000164.1 coordinate 3,124, forward strand.
ACAGCGACCCATACGTGGATTTCGATGAGTCCGCGCCTGTCAATCTGGTCGGTCTGACTGATACGACTCTGACTGATTACGGAACTTCGACGCTTAATTTCGCGGTCGATCATATCGCTCTGTCGGCAAACAGCCAATTCGCCGCCGGCGCAAATGATGTAGTTACGATCACTCTGTTCAATAACGACGGCGCGACGATGACAACCGGCATCCACGCAAACACGGAAGTGGAAGTCGAACTCGCCGGCGGTTCGGTAACTCCGCCTACCCAAAAAGATTATTCAGGCGCTTCGTTGACCGCGAATTCTTTCAGAACTTCAGGCGGCTCAAAGTTTATTAAAGGCGGGCTCACAGCCGGTTCGGCGACTGTAACCGTGACTGACAATGTCATCACCGGCGACACGAACAAACTGCTTTTATCGGTGGCCGGCACAAGCGGGATCTGGCCGCAGAAAGCCGCTTCAAACACTGTCGACCTGCCTATCAAAGTAGTTACAGCCGCGCCATCGAAAATTATTGTCATCAATCCTTCGGACCTCTCAACCGACGCGACAGCCACTGTTGTCCTGCAGGTTCAGGACGCACGCGGAAACGTTGTCGCGACAGACACGATATTTCGAGTCACCGTTTCAGGCTCCGCGAGAATAACAGGTTCCACGCCTGCCGGCCAAATCATTCTCCAGTCAGCGGTTAATGATGTGAGAGTTATGGCCGCTAACGGCATTGTCACTCTCAGCGTAAAAGATTCAGTCGCCGAAACAGTGGACATAAATGTGTTCGATGATGTTATGTTCTACGGCTTGAACGATGACTCCACGCAGAACGTGGTCTTCTCCCCGGGCGCCCCGGTTTCAGTTGTGTTTGTCACGCCAGCGCCAACGACGCAGACGGTGACTCAGGCGATAACAGTCGGGGTTCAGATCCGCGATGCGGGCGGCAATGTCGTAACAACAAGCTCCGAGGCGTTCACCGTTAAGGCCCTCGGATCGCCGACTCCATCTCTTTCGACCGCCATGTTCACATCGATAACTGCGCCGGCGACTATTGTTTCAGGCGTGAACACCAACACCGTGGCCGTGCGCGCCGCGAACGGCGTCGTAAGCCTTTCGCTAACAGACAACACCGCCGAGACCGTGATTCTTTCGATCGAAGGAACGACGCTCAATGCATCGTCGCAGACGAGCGTCAGCTTCACTTCCGGCGCCGTCAATAAGCTCGTTATAAAATACAATCCGGCGGACTTGACGCTCATTGCAGGCGGCGCGCCAACGGGATATATCGTTCAAGTGCAGGACGCGCAAGGAAACCCGATAACATTAGCAGCCGACCTCACTGTTAACCTCACGACATCACAGACAACCACGGGCAAGTTCTACGCAACTTCAGCGGGAACTACACCGGTGACTTCAATAACAGTCGCGACCGGGGCCAACAGCAATTATTTTTATTACAGAGATACAAAGGCGACGACTTCATTGACCGGGCAGACACACCTCACAACATCCGGAACAGGAGTCTTTTCTGACGGCATCGACATTAATGTCAATCCGGCGACTCCGGTCACAGGCTACACAGTAGTTACCGCTTCGTCCACGGAACCGGAACAGCCCACCGGAGTCAAAAACCGGCAGACTGTTTCAATCAACGATTCCGACGGACTCCGGACGCTCGTTCTTGTCGATTATCCATATACAAGCGCCGCATCGCAGATTGACCGGATTGTCGCCGATGGATTCACTCGCGGCATTATAAGAATCGAAGCGAAGGACAAATACGGCAACGCAATATCCGGCAAACAGGTGTCGTTCATCACAACCATGGGCGGCGTGACAAAATCAGGACTCATTAATCCTGCCGCCGACATGACGGATACCGACGGGAAAGCGCGCTTCGAGATCACGTCAACGGAAATAGGAGATGTAATAGTAACAGTAAGGATAACTGACGGAAGCGTCATTACATACGGCGAAATGTTCACTGTGCGGTTCAAGCCGGATGACCGTACGCCGCCTGAGATCACCCGCTATTCGAGCGATAAAACGGCGATACTCGACGGCGACTACATCGCCGCCGCCGGTCCGATACGCATTCACGTGTCGATAACAGATCCGGGTTTGAATCCGTCGGGCGTCGACCTCAGTTCGATTCAGGTAAGCGTTAAGAACACCGCCACGAATCAAACTTACAGCGGAACAACGCCTTCCCTGACTGGTTGCGTCGTTGAGTCAAACTGTTTGATCGAGTGGAACCCGCCGACATCATTGCCGGCCGGACCGTATGAAGTTTCGCTGTCCGTGTCGGACCGGAACGCGAACATCCAGACGAAGAAATGGAGCGTGGCGGTCGAAGGCGGCACGGTATTGAGGAACGTCATGGCAGGGCCGGGAGTTTTCGATCCGCGAAACGGCGGATCGATGCAGATCGGATTCCAGTCCCCGCAGGACGGCGCGATAGTGAGGCTTGAGATATTTGACCGCTCCGGCCAAATTATCAACACGCAGATAATGACGGCGCAGGCTGGATACAACGCATTCGACTGGAACGGGCGCGAAAGTTCCGGCGACATTCCCGGCAACGGAATCTATGTTTTCAGAATCACCGCCTCAATCGGCGGGCAGTCGGTTTCTCAAAAAGGTAAATTCGCAATATTTAAAAGATAACTACTACTTATAGGGGCTAAAGAAATTGAAGAGAAAACTCTTACACTGCACGAAGGCGGCGCTGATAGCAGCCGCCTTGTTGGCGTTCCTGCCGGCGGCGGCTTTCACATCATCGCTCAGGACCGACTTTTTCAGCGAGGGCATTTCGGCCCGCTCCTCGGGCATGGGCAACGCCTTCATCGGCGTCGCCGACGACATCAGCTCTCTGTACTGGAACCCCGCAGGGCTTGCGTTGCTTCAAGGCAACACATTCGCCACCACGCGGACGACTCAGGACCTGTTCGAGTTGACGACTCAGACGCTCAGTTACGCCATGCCCGCATGGCGCGGCGCGGCCGGCTTCCATGTTGTCTATTCGTCTTATGGCGAGGGCGTGGCCTGCAGCGGTGATCCGCGCACGGACTGTAACCCTATTCTTGTCGGCGAGGATGACACCGCGTTCTCTTTCTCTTATGGCCGTAAGTGGAGCAAGAACCTTCTGCTCGGCGCGTCGGTGAAAAGCGTCACTCAGAAGATCACGCCTGCCGGCTCTTTGTCAGGCATGGGGATTGATATAGGCGCGCTGATGGATGTCAGCGAAAATATTCGCGCCGGCCTCGTTCTCCAGAACGTCGGCAACCTTAGCCTCGGCGTCGACAATGTGCCTATGAACGTGCGGCTCGGCGCTTCATACAAAGCTCCGCGTTACAAGAATCTGCTGCTCGCATTTTCCTATGAGTCCGCGTTTCAGAACGAATCCACGTTCAACATCGGCGCGGAGTACGCGCTGTCCGAAAATCTGCTGGCGCGGATCGGAAGCGCAGGCGGCAATTTCACCGCAGGGCTCGGCGTAAGGTTCGAAAACCTGCAACTCGACTATGCGTTCAATAGAAACGAGACTCTGGGCGACCAGTCGCGGCTGACTCTCGGATATTATGTAGCACAAAAACAACCTAAACCCAAGGTGAAGGTTGAAGAGAAAAAGCCCGAGGAGCCAAAGACGGAAAAATTGCCGGAGAGAGGCAAACGGCCGACCAAGGTCGAACCTGCCGAACCAGCTAAGGCTGAAACCAAGGCTGAAACGCCGGCGGAAGAAAAGCCGGCCGGCAGGGCAAAAAGAGCCGAGGCAAAGGCGGAGCCGGCGGCGAAGGAAGCTCCTGCGGAGAAACCTGCTGTGGAAAAGAAAGACGAAACCGTCAGCGCCTCACGCTCGATTTCGGAAACGACTCAACCTGAAAGCAAAGCCGCTGCCGCGAGAAAACAGGCCGCCGCAAAAGTGGAGCCGGCAACCGGTATGTCCGCTGAAGGCGCGGGCGCGGTAGCGAGCGGCAGGAAAACTGATCTGCCAACGCTGGAAGACTTGCTCGGCGCCGCTGCCGCTCCGGAGCCGGAACCGGCCACGCCGACCGTTAGACTTAAACCCTCGACTATCGGCGAGGGAGCTTACCAGCTTTCTGAAGAATAATTCGGTACCGGCGACGCCGGACAAAATATGAAATGCAAAAGCCCCGCGCCCAAAAGCGCGGGGCTTTTTTTTATGAGCGTGGATTGCGTCATTGCGATGAAGCCGAAGGCTGACGCGGCAATCCCGATCTCAATTATTATCTACGTGTCCGAGCGCCCTTCGCTCGCAATGACGCTTTTGCGGATTATCCATATCTAATGAAATAATCGAGTTAGCGATGCATGATTGCAGTCTTTACTTTTGCAAACCCGGATTCGTAAATAGGACGCCGAATCCGGAGCAATGTTCATAGCGGCGATCAGGTTCGTTATCGGCGCATTATTTTGTTCATGAACCCAAGTGCTATTCACTTCAAAAATATGCCTTCATCCTCGCATTTAATACACTCTGAGCCATTGCGCCCAAGTCCTAATGGCTGATTTGGGGTAAAACGCGCTGACGCAAAAAGGCGCGACTTATATGCCGCGCCTTTGATATGCATAGGATGCTTTACAGCGGTTCAGATGGGCGACTATTGGTCCGCCTGACTGCCTAACAGATTAGTGTCGGTCACGGTTCCGGGAGCAATGCCGGTGAAGGGAATGCGCATGATTTTTGGCGTGTTCGTTAAGGAGTCGGTAAAGACAACTGAGTTGCCGCTTTCATTCCATTTTGGCGCAGTGTAATATTTCACGCCGGTAGAGACTGCGACCGGATTGCCTGAGGAGAAAATATAAAGATTATTGCAAATGGCTTGAGGCGGTTGTTGGCCGCCATCGCCAGCTTGGCATGCAGAGTCGAATTGGAAAATGATATTTCCGGTTGAACTGGAGTCGGGATTCTTGGCTGAGCAATTGCCGGCGCCTGCGGGACAGGAAGGCGCGCCGACTCCTGTCGGGTTGTAAACAAGCGATTGCGCTCCTGCGGGCAGCGTTAATTTCCACAGATTTGAATAAGTTCCAACTCCCGCGCCGCCTGATGTGTCACGATAAGAAGCGAAAACCAGTCCGCTGTCTCCGGACATCCACGAGGGCGAATCGTCGCGCGCCGCGTGTGTTGTGATCCGCGTCGAAGCGCCGCCGGCGGCCGGCATTGTATAAATGTCATATTGGCCGGGCGCATCGGATGCGTATGCGAGATTCACGCCTGTATGAGACCATGAAAGCGAGCGGTAATGGACGCCGGTCGTTGCAGTCATCGCTGTTTGAGGTCCGGCGCCGGAGCAGGGAGCGCGGTAGATATTCTGGTTGCCCGACGCGTCTTCGCGCACGAAAGCCACTGTTGTCCGGTTCGGAGTTAATGAAACAGAACTCTGAACGATTCCGGGCAGATCGTTGTAGATAACTCTTGCTGAGCCGGGAATCGCAGGGTCGGCGGTGAACGCGCGGCTGTAACCGTTCTGCGGGTCAACCGCTATATAAACGATTGAACAGTATGATTTATTGTCGTAATAAACATTTCTTACGACCTGATAATGAGTTGATCCGTGATAGGCGTCAACAGTTATAACAGTCGGGTTTGACGCGATTGCCACGGCAGACTTGCTGAAGTTGCCAATGGCGTCGACAGCGACCGAAGCGCCGTTCACCGTGACAGTTGCGTCGGCGCTTGTTCGCCCGGTGACCGTCAGAGTGTTTGAGGAGTAAATCTGACCTTCGAATATCGGAGAACTGACAGTGAGGAAGAACCCGCTCGTGGGAGACGCGCTCACGCAGGCGGTTCCGTTCCACGCGCAGCTTGAATTTGCCACGCAAGCTAACTGCGTTGTGTACGAGGCGCATCCTGTCGGCAGCGCCGCGCCGCCGCCTCCTCCTCCACCGCATCCAGCCATAAGGAAGGAAGCCGCTAAAACTGTTAAAACAGCAATGCAAAAGCGGCCGCGTTTTTTTCCTGTCATAAATTTTCCTGTTTCTTGACCAGCCGGTCGAGATTTTTCGCCTTCTCAAGAATGGCGCTCAGGCAATGGAGCGGGATCATGTTCGGGCCGTCCGAGAGAGCTTCGTCGGGTTCGTCATGCGTTTCGAGGAAAATCGCGTCGGTTCCGACCGCGATCGCCGCTCTGATCAGCGGCTCCACGAATTCGCGCTGGCCTCCGCTCGACGTTCCCGCTCCGCCCGGCAACTGAACGCTGTGTGTCGCGTCAAAACACACCGGGTATCCGTACTGCCGGATGATCGGCAGCGACTTGAAATCAACCACGAGATTGTTGTATCCGAAAACCGAGCCTCGCTCGGTGATGATCACTTTTTTATTCCCTGAGATAACGCATTTCTCAATAATGTTGCGCACGTCCCAAGGCGCGAGAAATTGCCCTTTTTTTATATTCACCGGCTTGCCGGATTTCGCGGCCGCGACGATGAGGTCTGTTTGCCGGCATAAGAACGCTGGAATTTGCAGAACATCGAGAACGCCGCCGATCCGGTCGATCTCCTCCGGCGAGTGAACGTCAGTCGTGACCGGCAGGCCAAGCTCACCTCTCACCCTGCTCAACAACCGCTTTCCGGCCTCTATGCCGAGTCCGCGGAATGAGTGTATCGACGAACGGTTCGCCTTGTCGTACGACGCTTTGAAAATGAGAGGAATGCTCAGATCGCGGCAGATGCGCTTAAGCTCGACAGCAATCGAGAAGCATCGGTCTTCTTCCTCGATTACGCACGGGCCGGCTATGAGAACGAAAGGATTTCCGCCGCCTATTGGGATGCCGCTTATGTCGAAACCCGCCATCTGACTGTATGTCTCCATTTATATTGCGCTATTGGATATTATAGGGCGCCGCAGCCTTCCGGAACAGATTTCCCGATAAAGTCAGAATTTCCTCGGCGTGCCCGCCGCCGGCGATGATCGCTATATCCACCCGTAGTATCAGCCAGCGGCAGCGCGGATTGAAATTTCCGGGCAGCCGGGCAGCGTCCTTTTCCGTCGTCACAATATAATCAGCGCCGCAGCGGATCGCTTCGTCCTCGACCCGGCTGAGGTCGCCGACTCCGAACGGGTGGTGGTCGTCGAACCGGAACGCCGGATTTTCTTGCCCTGTGATCCGGGCGACAACGTTCTCAAACGCGGCGGGGTTTCCGATGCCGCTGACGCAGACGAGTTTGCGGCCTATCATATCGCCGGCGCCCGGCGCCTCGCAACATTGCTTATAAGCGACTATCCCCGAAGGCTCGTGCCGCGATTCTATCACAGGCTTTCCGGGAAATTCGCGCGCGATTCTTTCCCGTATCCCCGTAAGGGCGTCTTCGCCCA
>JBAYJY010000165.1:0-10331 GCA_041664945.1 bacterium
AGGGCGGGAAAACGACGCTTCACGCTCCGACATCTCAGTTCCTCACGAGCTTGCTCATGAGCTCGCCGCTTGCGGAAGACGACACCGAGATCGAAACTCTTGAACTGAATGAAAAACCTTATGTCGATATGACGCTTTGGTGGCTCGCTAAACTCGGCGTCCGCTGCGAACATGAAGGTTATGACAGATTTTTCATTCCCGGCGGCCAGCGCATTCCGTCGTTTCAACAGCGGATTCCCGGGGATTTTTCGTCGGCGACATTTTTCGCGGCGGCAGCCGCAGTCACCGGCTCCAGGCTGTTGCTGCAAGGCCTCGACATGTCCGACACTCAAGGCGACAAAGCGGTGTTCGAGGTTCTGAAAGCCATGGGGGCGAAAGTGGAAGTCTCTGACGCTGGAATAGCTGTATGCGGCGGCGGCCCGCTGACGGGCGGAGAGTTTGACCTGAACGCAACGCCTGACGCGCTGCCGGCGCTCGCGGTGGCGGCGTGCGCTGCTGACGGCGAAACGCGGCTCGTGAATGTCCCGCAGGCGCGGCTCAAAGAGACAGACCGAATAGCGGTTATGCGCCGCGAACTTTCAAAAATGGGAGCCGATATATCTGAATTGCCGGACGGCCTGATAATCAGGGGCGGGCCGCTGAAAGGCGCGAAGGTTGAAGGGCATAAGGATCACCGCGTTGTCATGGCGCTGGCTGTCGCCGGCCTCATCGCGGACGGCGAGACTGAAATTTCGGAGGCGGAATCGGTCGCTATAACGTTTCCAAATTTCGCCGATCTGATGCTCCGTTGCGGCGCAACGATCAAATCAATCGTTAGCTGAATTTAAAATATTCGTAAAAATTCTTTTCGTTTGATGAAAATAATATTTGGCGTTTATACTGGATTCCCTTTTCTGCGCATCAGGTACAATGTTCTTCCCGAGTCGCTTAATCGCTCGGTTTTCGCTATGGCGAAAAAGTCGCTGAATGACTTTTCAAAAGCTTCCTGCGTGTAATCATCAAAGATATCTTTTCTTGAAGAGAGAAGCCGTTGGACCTGCGAGTCGTTTTTTGGAACGAATTCAATAATGAGGTTGCGGCAGATAGCGCTGAAAAAAGCAGCGATTCGAGGCAGGGGAACATTGTTCGATATGGCAAGATGGTGTATCAGAGCGAGCGCGAGCGCCGCATCGGCGGGCCCGCGTTCAATCAGCGAGGACCTTTCGCTGTTGCGCCAGCCGATGCCCGGGCTGGGGTTGGTAAGGTCGAGCAAAAGAGGCAGGAGATTGTCGCCGCCGTTTTTTTTGCATTGAAGATAATTTAACTCGACCGCCGCCGGGTCTATGTCGCCCGAAATAGTTTGAATCCCTTTTTCGCTTGCGATCCGGCTGAATGTTCCGTTGTTGGCGCCGAGGTCCCAAAGCGATTTCGGCCCGAGCTCGTCTATGAAATCCGACACAATCTGTTTCTTACGTTCAAAAGCTTCCTTCGAATAGTTTGTATCGTTGTAATAATCGGCCCATTCGGTGCCCTGTGGCGACCATGACAGTTTCTTTACCGCGGATTCAAGGCTGTCTATAAGGCCGAGCAGTCCCATTCGGCTGACTTTCCGAGTTGATGTCCCGATTCCCTTATCCGCGTAATGGCCCTGGCTTTTAGCATGAAGGTGTATGTTCGTCAGCAGCGAAAATTTGAAGCGCGTTGAAAACGGAAGCAGGCCGCTCGCAAGGTCGAGAGGAACACCGTCGATAAAAATGCGAAGCAGTTGATTAAGGCGAATATCTTTGTAACTCATCAGAGCGAGCGGCGCAAGAAAATGCTGGCAGAACTGTTTGTATGCGACCCACGGCTCACCTTCCTCAAGCTTCTCGAACGATAGCGTGTCAATGAAAACCGGTTTTCCATTCATGTATTGCACGTTGTACGCGCTGCAATCCTTCAGGGTCATGTCGAACTCGATCGCTGCTTTTTGAATTCCGAGAGTCAGCAGCGCCGCGTCTTTCAACTGCGAAAAAGACCATTCGTAAGGGTAGGATATGAATGGAACAAAATCCGGTTTGATAATCTTGTATGCCGCCGATGGGACTTCGGGCGCGATATCGGCTTCCTCATGCGGGATAAGCAGGCCTTTGCCCGTAAGATCGCCGTAAAGCCCGGAACTCATCAATAAGTCATAATGAATTTTGTAAGTGTTGTTTATCTGCCTGTAAATGATGCCGTTCCTGTAAAAGAGAAACCCGCTCGGGTCACGAAATGAACTGTCGTGTGTCGTATCAGTAGTCATTTTTCACTGGTTCCGAATCATTGATTTTATTGTCGCGTTCAGTCGTTGTCGTTTTTGCCGAAACAAAAAGTATGTCGGGAATCGGCCATTGATCATTATATAATATACAGTCGTTTGGCTCCCTCAGCTATATTGAGCATTATTTTAACCGTTGTCAACATAACCGGCGGTCTCGCTGACTATTTTTCTCAGCGATCTAAAATTATTTGAGATCTGAAATGATGTCAGTAAAAGAGCGTGACTTATAAGTATCCGAGGTCTTCGAGCCGTTTCCTTATCAATTCCTCTTCTTCTTCGGAGTAAGCGAGTGAAGTCTGTGGCGTATCGGATTCTTCGCTGCTTGCGGGTTTCTCCGGATTAGAAATTTTATTCGCCGGTGTCTGCTCGCGCGATGATTCGCGTTCAGAGTCATCGGTTCCGCCAATTTGATTATTTTTGATATCAGCCATGCAAATATTCCCTTCGAATTACAATAACTATTATTTCAGTTGATGTAAAGAACAGCTTCATCATCAGGTTGTTTTGCCAACAGGCGAAATACCCGTATAATTGTTGCATAAACCGTTTTACGATTGGGAGCGGTAGATGTCATCTCGACTTGTTGATTATTACAACAAATATTACGGCGCGAAGCTTAATGAGGTGCGCGGACTCGATTACGATGAGGATTTTTATCTCAAAGTTCCGGGTTCGGCCTATTACTTCGCTGTTCCGATACTAAAAAAGTTAATTGATGAAGCGACTGCCGACGTCGGCGCGCGCGCGCTTGATGTTGGTTTTGGGACTGGCGCGATGATGCATTGGTTCAGGCATAAGGGCGTCGAGCCGCGCGGCGTGGATGTCTCGAAGCATCTTGTCGGCAACCTGAAGGAAAAAGGATTCGACGTTCAGTTGGCTGACCTGAACGAAACCGGACTCCCGTTCGAAGACGGCTATTTCGATATCGTGGTGTCGCTTAATGTCATCGAACACGTGATAGACCCGCTGTTTTTCATGTCCGAGATATCGAGGGTCTGCAAACCCGGGGGCCATGCGCTCATCTCGACAGACAATTCGCGCGCGATGAAATATATTTTGAAGTTACTGTTCAAAGGCCGCTTCCCGCGAACGAGTCAGGAACAAACCGACTGGGACTGCGGCCACCTTCACTATTTTACATCGAAAGATGTTGTCTGCATCGCGCGCGAACACGGTTTCAAGACGATTCAAGGAATCGGCGTTTCGAATATAACAAGCGGATCGCGCGGATTCATTAAAAAGATTATATTCGCGGTTTTGCCTGCCGCCGTGAAACGCGAATTTTTTTCAGGCGCATTTCTTTTGCACCTTCAAAAAACTGATATATAAAACAGATCACATTGGATTGATATTAAGTAGCGCTGTTTTCCGGGAAGCCGGAAAGGCTTATTTTTTTAACTCGAAAATATTCTTGCCCATGGCCGCGGCTATCGCTTTGATTTCGGCGACAAGCTTCGCATAGACATCGAAAGTGAGCGACTGCGGGCCGTCGCTGCGCGCTTCGCGCGGGTTGGGATGCACTTCGACCATGAGTCCGTCTGCGCCGGCGGCGACGGCCGCGCGCGCTATCGGAATGATCATATCCCACACGCCCATAGCGTGGCTTGGGTCGACTATCACCGGCAGGTGGCTCTGCGATTTGATGAACGGGATTGCGCAGAGGTCGAGCGTGTTTCGCGACGCGTCGGAGAACGTGCGGATACCGCGTTCGCACAGCACGACTTTTTCGTTTCCTTCGCTCATTATGTATTCGGCCGACATCAGAAGGTCTTTAACGGTTGCCGACATTCCGCGCTTAAGCATCACCGGCTTGTTTGTCTGTCCTGCCATTTTAAGCAATGAGAAGTTCTGCATGTTACGCGCGCCGATTTGCAGCATATCGGCATACTCGACGCATAACTCAAGAGACATCTCATCTATGACCTCGGTGACGAAGGGCAGCCCCGATGCCTCACGCGCGGCCGCCAGAAGTTCGAGGCCTTCCTTGCCGAGTCCCTGAAACGCATACGGCGATGTGCGGGGTTTGAATGCGCCGCCGCGAAGCATGCCCGTTCCGTTGCCCGCGAGGAAAACCGCCGTGCTTACAATCTGTTCGCGGTTCTCGACAGCGCATGGGCCGGCGATTATCGCTATGTCGTTCCCGCCTCCGAATTTTACCGGTCCGATCTCGACTACCGAGTCATTCTGTCTGAATTCGCGGCCGACTAACTTGTAAGGCTGCGATACGTGTATGATTTCGATAACTCCGGGTTGGCCTTCTATCGGCGTGGAGTCGACTCGCTTCTCGTTTCCCAGCACGCAGATAGCTGTCCGCTGCGAACCCGGCATAGGGTGGGGAGTGAATCCCATATCTTTTATGATTTTCTCAATATTTTCGATCTGTTCGTTTGACGCGTCGTTCCGCATTACGATAAGCATTGAAAATTCCTCCGAAAAATACTTCAGCTTCTTACCCGGATTCACTTTGCCTCAAGAGCTGATCAATTGATATTTTGCCACCTCTAATCCATTAATAGCAAGTGGAGAGGGAAACGAATGAAATCAGGCGCTTTTACAATTGCGCGTGAAAACCCGTATAATTTAGGAGCGCGGCAGGCGTAAATATGATTCGCTCCTGCGGAAAGAGAATGAAGAATAGTTGAAAACAGTTCTCGGTATTCATGCGGTAAGTCACGACGCCGGGGCGGCTCTGGCGTCCAACGGGCGCGTGTTCGCGATTGCCGAGGAGCGTCTGTCGAGAGTTAAATATGCAGGAGGGCTTCCCGGCCGATCAATGAAATATGTTCTTGCCACCGCCGGAAAAAGTATTCAGGATGTCGATCTCATTGTTTTTGACCATATCGAACGCAACGAGAAGCAGGTTCGCGAATGGCTGAAAAAGAAGTGGCGCTACAGTGGCGACGTTCATGCAATAAAACATCATGACGCGCACGCCGCAGGCGCTTTTTACGCGTCTCCGTTCGATGACGCAGCGGTTCTTGTCGTCGACGCTTTCGGGTCGCGAGCTGAAGATATTGAGACCGGCAAATCCAGAAATTCAATTTCAGTTATGCATCCAGATCTGTTTGAGTTGCAGAGTTTCTACCGCGCCGGAGAGACCGGCATCACGCTGATCCGTAGGACGTATTCGACGCCGGAGTATCAAATCGGCATAGGAATATTGTACGCGCTGACATCGGCGATTCTCGGGTTCGGCGAGTTGGGCGGCGGCAAGACGATGGGGCTTGCGCCGTTCGGCGGCAAAAAAAATGTCTTTCCGAATTCGATATTTCAAAATATGAACGGCAACATAATCGCGCGCGGTCTGCCGGAAAAGGCGCCGCTGCTGGCGGAGAATTTTGAGGCGTACGCAAAGTGGATGTTCAAAGCGCGGACAAGGGCGCCGCAGGACAGGATAACGAACAGACACGCTGAGATCGCCGCATATGCTCAGAGGGAAACACAAAAAGTTATGCTCGAACTCGCGAGCCATCTTGGAGACGTGACGGAGTCTCCGAATTTGTGTCTTTCGGGCGGAGTCGCTCTTAACTCTGTCGCGAACAAACTGATTCTCGATGCCGGGCTTTTCGAAAATGTGTTCGTCATGCCCGCCGCGTCCGACGCCGGCATTCCGCTCGGTTGCGCTCTCTACGGACTTCACATGCTGCTCGGTGAGCCGCGTTTTAAGAAAACCGAAAACTTTTTTTTCGGCATTCCCTATACGGAAACGGAGATCGAGTCGGCGTTGAAGCGCGCGAAAGGCGTGAAGGTGTCGCGTCCCGGCAACTTCGCCGGCCGATGCGCGGAACTTCTCGCGGACGGCAAGGCGATCGGCTGGTTTCGCGGCGGCTCCGAGCTCGGGCCGCGAGCGCTCGGGCACAGATCGATAGTCGCGGATCCGCGAAATCCTGACATGAAGGCCCGGCTGAACAGCGAGATCAAACATCGCGAATCGTACAGGCCGTATGCGCCTTCGGTTCTTGAGGAAAAAGCTTCTGAGTATTTTGAGATGGATCGCCCCAGCCCGTTTATGACGTTTGTCGCGAAGGCGCGGGATGAAGTCCGGAAACAAATTCCGGCGGTCCTGCACGTAGACGGGACGGCCCGTTTACAGACGGTGAACAGAAACGCTGACCCGGCGTTTTACGAACTTATCGCGGCGTTCGAGCGGATCACCGGAGTTCCGATGATTCTGAACACATCGTTCAACGACGCGGGCGAGCCGATTGTGGAAACGCCAGCGGATGCGATAGAACTATTTCTGAGGACCGGTTTGGACTTCCTCGCGATCGAAGATTTTTTAATCGAGAAAAAATAAAATAAAATTTACTCGCGTCTTAAACATAGTGAATTGCTCCGTATTGTTGTGTTATAATGAACATCGAATAGCTCAAAAGAAAAGGGCATCTTGAATGAACGCTAATCACTTGAAGAAAGCGCTCGAACTGCTCGCAAAAGCGGTAGGGCTTTTTGAAGAAGGAAACTACGCTGAAGCGATGGTATGTTTGAATCGCGCTGACAATCTCCAGGCGCCGCTCGACCTGATCTACCGCTATCGCGCACGTATTTACGAGAAAACCAATGACGCCGCGAAGGCGGCCACGGATTATATGCTCGCCCGGAATTTCGCTGATTTTCATGCTTTCGAATACAGAGTCCTGGCTGGAAAACAACTCGAAAATATTTTTCCTGACATGGCCTACAGCGAATACAGGGACGCGCTGACGATGCCGGTAAACGAAGACGAAGTGAAGGAATATTTGCGCAACAGCGCCTTGGCATATGAGAAGAAGGCGGAAGAGCATGCGAAAACAGTATTGAATGCCGCGGCTGTCTGGTTCAGGTCGCATGTTGGATTGTTGAAGGGACACGGGTTCTCGCTCGAAGGAAAGGACGTTCTCGAAATCGGCGGGAGCATTATTCCGATGCAATGCCTCCTGTATCTTTGCGCGGGAGCGAGAGCGACCGCCATAGATAAATTCCGTTCGCCGGACAACATAAACATCGTAGGGCCGGAAATGCAACTATTATGCTATCGCTACATACTCGAGAACATGCACAATCCGGAGATATGCGGAGAAATGCCATGCGAGTTGCGAAGGTTGCTGCCCGAACAGGTGGTCGAGAAACAGGATGATAAGATCAAGTTGGTCGCGCCTGATCTGAATTTCTTTTACGAGGTTGACTCGGCAAGCGCTCCTTTTGAGGATTGTTCATTTGACCTGATAACCTCGTTAGTGACGCTCGAACACGTCGGCGACCCGGATGGCGATCCGATGGACACGGTGCGCGAGATCGCGCGGTTGCTGCGTCCGGGAGGCTGGTCAGCTCATAATATCGGCTTGTCGGACCATAGGGACATTGAAAAAAAACCGTACGATTTCCTTCAATTGTCGGATCATGAATGGAAAACTTTTGATTGCGACCATAACCAGAGGGCAAACCGCTGGCGGGCAAGCCGCTGGCGCAACGCTTTCAAGGAAGTGGGTTTAGAGGAAATTCATGTTATCAATAATATTGAGAAATGGCCGCCCTTGTCTGATGAGCTTCTTGATTCTTTTCATCCGGACTTTAAATGTCTCGGCAGGGAAGACCTCGAAGTTCTCGATGTGACATTAATTCACCGCAAGCCTGAATAGCCCGGCAGGCGAAAATCCCCAAATACAAAAAACCCCCGTTGCGGGGGTTTTACATGAATGAAAAGCAAACCGTTCGCTTTGCTCCATAATCCTTGGAGAAAACAGCTTATTTCTTTGTTGTCTGAGCCTTTTTCAGCGCGCGCTGCAGCTTTGAAATCTGGCCTTCGAGCTCCTCAATGTCCTCTTTTGTTACGAGGCCGATCTCGGAGAAGACCTTGCTTGTGCGCTCTTTGATTTTTTCTGAGAACTTCTCGCGTTCCTCTTTGGACTTGTCGAGCCATTCGTCATAGCGCTCTTCGCCCATCTCTACCAGCTCGTCGAAGCGTTCCTGAATCGTTTTCTTTGTTTCTTCTTTTTCCTCTTCCGCTTCGATCTCGCGTCCTTCAACGAAATCCTGAATGAGGTCCTGCATCTTCGCGAGTATGCCTATCCCTGCGTAGCCGAATTTGTCCATTTCTAACGCTGCCATTTTTTCTTCCTCTCTTTCCTTTTCGTTTATTCCCCGGCGATGTTTTGCTCGGGACACTAACTATTATAAACGTAAAATGAATAATGTCAATACATTAGGAAAATAATATTAATATTATTAAGCGCTCGATAAATAACGTTGTTGTAACGCTGTTTTTTATAACGCTAATGTTTATAAATGGCGCATAGTTTAATATAATCAAAGGCGAAATTAATATAGTTAAGGCGTTATGCCTTGCGCCTTAATGCTGTTTAGCGTGCGCTTGTTTATCATCGTTTTAACCTACGCCGCTGTTTACTATATATATCTTTAAATATGGTGTGCGAATATTTTGAGATATATGGCTTTGTAGTTTGGCGTTACGCCACGTATTGTCGAATTGCTGGTTACCTTATTTCTTCTTGAGAGTCGTGCCTGTCATTCCCAATTATCTTAAAAAAATTACTCTACACGTGCCTGTCATTCATTGATATACTCAAAATCATTACGCTCTCTGCGTCTGTAATTCCGAACGAAGTGAGGAATCATCAATTAGCATCGATATGGAAAGTTTTAAAAATATTTCTCGTTTCCTCGAAATAACAAAAGTAGGGCGCGAAACGACGCAAATTAGGAAATAAACGACACAAGTAGGAAGTGGAGCGATAAATATAGTAAAAAAGATGAATTAGTGTATGGACAAGTCTAAATACCCAATGCAACATGTATATTATCAATACTATCGTCCAACGCATAAAGCCGTTATATTTCTTTTGCCCAATGCCCGATGCCGCCTTTCGTGTTCCAACTAATTGAACAGCGGCGATTTTAGTCCTAAAATACCGTCTGGGCGCATTGGGGCGAAATCTGAGAAGATGAAAGGGTGAAGGGCAATGACGCAAAAGACAGCTCTGTATGACGAGCACGTGAAACTCGGCGGGACGATTGTTGATTTTGCCGGGTGGGAGCTTCCGGTTTACTATACGCGAGTGATCGAGGAGCACGAGGCGACGCGCGAGCGGGCCGGTCTGTACGACATCGGCCACATGGGCGAGTTTGAGCTTACCGGCGCCGGCGTTCTGGATTTTCTTCAGCATGTTCTTTCCCGCGAATTGAAGTCGATCGTTCCGGGATTTGCTATGTACTCCACAATGCTGCATCCGACCGGCGGCACGGTGGACGATCTGTTTGTTTACTGCAAAGCCGCCGACTGTTTCATGATAGTGGTGAATGCGGCCAACACTGAGAAAGATTTTGAGTGGATGAAAAGCCACGCCGCCGGTTACGATGTGAAGTTCGAGGACAAGAGCGGCATGACATCGAAGATAGACCTTCAGGGGCCGATGTCGAAGAAAATTATGGAGCGGTTGACGGCCGGAGCTGATTTGCCGGAGCGGTTCCATTTCAAAGAAGGCGAAGTGGCGGGCGTTAAGACGCTCATATCGCGAACCGGTTACACCGGCGAGGACGGATTCGAGCTATACTGCGACAATTCGGTCGCGCCGAAGCTCTGGAACGCGATTCTCGAGGAAGGCAAGCCGGAGGGAGTTGTTCCCTGCGGGCTCGGCGCGCGCGATTCGCTGCGCCTCGAGTGCTGCTACAGCCTTTACGGGCATGAATTGACGGATACAATCTCGCCGGTTGAGGCGGGTTTGGCATTCGTCGTCGCCAAGGAGAAGGATTACATAGGCGGCGATGTAGTTAAAGCGCAACAGAAGGAAGGCGCGCCCCGGAAGCTGATAGTGTTCGAGCTTGTGGAGCGCGGCATACCGCGCGAGCATTACGAGGTATCGAAGGACGGCGCGGTGATCGGCGAAGTGACGAGCGGCACCTATTCGCCGACGCTTAAGAAGGGCATCGGAATGGCGCTCGTTACGAAAGGCGCGGCCGCTGTCGGAGACACGATAACTGTAAGCATTAGAAACAAACCATATGAGGCAAAAGTTGTGAAAAGGCCGTTTATTTCTTTTCGGGGAGGCGAATG
>JBAYJY010000166.1:0-10318 GCA_041664945.1 bacterium
GCTGCGGCCGATGAAATTCTGAGGGAACTGGAATTCAGCGCCGGCGATCGCGCGGCGGTGTCCTTCGCCATCTCGAATCACGAGGCGTTCAGGCCGGCGGCTGTCGCGGAAACGGAAGACACGCAGCTTATCAGCGACGCTCTTTATGACGCCGATAAGTTTCGCTGGGGACCTGACAACTTTACCGAGACAGTCTGGTTCATGCTCGAAGCCGCGGGCGCGCCTGTCGAAATGATGGTCGCTTCCTATCCGGAAAAGATAAAAGGGGTGGAGGCGGTGATGGAGACGTTCCGAACGAAAACCGGACGCGAATACGGGCCGGATTTCATCACACGCGGATTGCGCATAGGCGAAAAGATGATTGAGATATTAAATGAGGAACTGCGCCGCGGCGGCGCGTGAAATCAGAACTGCGGATTCCCGATCGTATAAAAATCAATATCGTAACGTTCCTGAAATCTTCGCGGCGCGTCCATCAATGCGCGCAGCGAAGCCTCGAATTCAACCTCGTCCGTCGTTTCAAATTCCAGATTGTCGATAAAGCACATCTCCGTGCGGGTTTCCATGGCGAAAGCGCCGTGTTCGATCTTAAAATTCATTTTTAAAAACTCTTTATAAAAATCAATCCCGGTATCCACCGGCACGTCACAGACGAAGACGACGAATTTTATTATATGGCCGCCAGTCCGTCCGCCGGGTTCTATTGAAATAATAACTTTGGGGATTTTGCCTTCAGGATCGACGACGGACCACATATTCTTGATGATTTTGTCCCATTTCACGCCCATATTTGTGAGCAGATTTTCAATCTGAGTCGATGTCATTGCCGTCCTCCCGGAGTTCAGGTTTCTATGTAAGGAAGTTTCGCGCGGTCGAGTTTCTGTCTGAAAACATCACCGGCGCGCGTGAGCCAGTCGAGCGTGGCGTCCATGTCGTTCTGTTCGCACCCCTCGAGCTCGAGCGTATCTACATAACAGCATGCCGTGTTGTCGATCAGCGCGAACCCGCCGTGCCCCATGTCTCTGTTTTTTCGGAATATATCCTGAAAAAATTTTACGTCCGCGTCTTCGGGCAGCGAGCCGACGTGGGAGTGGATTTTCAACAGGTCGCCGGTTTTGCGGAAAGAACCCGTGATCCAAACGAGAGTTCCCTCGATGGACCGCGTGGGGCCGGGAGTCAATTCCCAGGTCCGTTCGTTTACGCGTTCGAATTTAACTCCGGCGCCGGTGAGCAGGGCTTCGATTCTTTGTGCCGGCATATCGCGCCTCCAGTAATATGTATCATTTAGTTATATTTTCAGATTCAGTCTATCATAGCGCAAATGTTGCGTCAATTAGATTTGCGGATGGGCTTCCCGGTTTCAGCGGCGGGAAGTTTTTTCATGCTCTCAAGGTTGTCGAGTCGCAATGCAGCGCTCGGATAGCCGGGTTCAGCCTCCATCGCCTTCCGGTAATATTCCTTCGCAAGGGCGGTGTCGCCGAGCATCTCGTTTGCGTAACCCGCGTCGAACAGGGTGTGCGGATTGTAGGGGTCCGCTTCGATAGCCTTTGCGAGATAGGCGAGCGCGTTCCTGTATTCTTTAGCGCTGTCTTCATTGCGACCGGCTTTCGAGGCGCTTTCAGCCTGCGCAATGTAATACTTTGCGAGTTCCGCGCTTGCCGCCGCGTTCTTCGGATTGTTCTTCACAGCTTCAATAAACATCCGGGACGCCTCGTTTTCGCGCTTCTCTATCAAAAGATTCAAGCCTTGGCGCGTGTAATAACCGGATAGCAGGCTGCCGCGGTAAAAGACCGCAGCCGCCGCGATGCCGATCAGCAATATTGCGATAAAAATGCGGAATCCTCCGGAACCGGATTTCGGAGCCGGCGATTCGTCCGGATAAAAATCTTCTTTTGTTGATGGCCGGTATGCCGCGGTCGGCGGATTGTGTGATTTCGCGAATGCCTCGTATTCATCCTGCGCCATGTCCGCGGCCTGCGCGGCCGTCTCGTTTGTGATGCAGCCCTGTTTGCCCAGTTCGATAATCAGCAGGCGCGTCAACGCGGATTGAATCTCTTTCCTGTTCGATATCGGCTGATTGAGAAGCGCATCCGGGATTGTGATTTTAAAATCCATTTCGCATCCGCCCTTCGTAAAATAGCTTGCCGGAATTCGATTAACGGGTTTATTTTACCACAAAAGACTATTCAGAGCGAAACTGCATGAAACAACATTCGTCGCCGGCGCAAATCCTGGACTTCAGTTGAAAAGGGCCGTTGACTCCGAACTCGCGGCTCCAGACAGGATACTCGATTCCGCAAATTGTTTCGCCGACGCGGCCCGCAAGGTGTTCGCGTTTCGATTTCAGCATCAGCCGGAACCACGGGCAATCGCGAATTGAAAGCCGCAGCGACTCCTCGCCGTCCAACTCCAGTTCGACGTCGGCGCCGTCCAGTTCCGCTTTCGCCCGAAGCGCATTCGCAAGCGCCTTCACCCCGGTTCCTTTAATGCCGAGCAGCTCGCGAAGCGCGCGCGCCTGTATCTTCGGAACGACTTCCCATACGCGCCTGTCGATTTCGAGCGCATGTTCGAAACCGGATTCCTGCTCGGTTTTCATGAACCACAAGCCGTCGATCGCTTCGTAAGAGCGTTTGAAAAATTTTGCTTTGACGGCATCGTTGATTTCAGACATTGAGGCCTCCGGAAAAATTCATGCTCGAAACCAGTGTGAATGCGTTTATAAAGATCACGTCCAGCTTGTGACCGTAGGCTGGTCTGCCGAGAGGTCGACGCGCAGGAAATGGTCCACGAAATCTTCAAGATAGGGCAGGTGGGAGATAAGGAAAATCTGCTGAAAATTCGATTTCAGCGTTTCGAGAAGGTTGAAGAAAAGTTCCTGCCGCGATTCGTCGAATGAACTGAACGGCTCGTCGAGGAAAAGGAACTGCATGGCAGAGCCGGAGTGGGCGGTCGCCGCGCGGGCGAACGCGAGGCGAAGCGAAATCAGAAGTTGGTCCACGGTTCCGCCGCTGAGCGATTCGATGTCCACATAGCCGCCGAATTCGTCGGAATAAACCTGAATATCGAAGTTGTCGTTAAGTCTGACTTTGTGGTAGCGGCCGCGCGTCATCTTGGGAAGGATCCACCCGAAGTAGGACTCGATCTGTGGAACGAGGCGCTTCTTTATGTCGAGTCCGGTCTGCTGGAAAAGGTTTTCGAGTTCGCGGTATTTCAGGATCGCGGCTTCCTTGTCGCGCGTTGTCGATTCTATGATGGCTATCTCATCCTGAACCGGCCCGATGCGGTCGAGATCTTTGGCGATAATTCTTTTTTCGGCTTCATATTCCCGGATCGAGCCTCGTGATTCGAGGATGCGTTCTTCAAGGTCGGTTTGCTGTGATGTCAGCGCCGCGAACTTCTGGTCAGAGCAGTCGATATCGTGCGTCGATTCGCGGAGTTCGTAATATTTTATAAGGTCTCCGTCAATATCGCTGATGATTTCCCGGCGCCGTTCTTCGAGTTTCGCGGCTTCCTCGGTCTGCGACTCGATCCGCTTTGTCTCCATCTCGCATTGCGCGATCTCATCGTTCAACTGCTCGATTCCGGCGTATATTTCCTGCTCCTCGGCTTTGATCGCCGCTTCGTCCTGATCCGTGACGCCGAGCGACGCCATGCCCGCCTCGATTTTTGCGATCTGCGTTCTGATCGAGCTTATCGTATTGAGCAGCCCTTCGGATTGTTCGATAACCTGATTGCGGCCGGACATCTGCGCCCGGATCTCGCGGATTCTGTCTTCGAGCCAGTTGCGGCGCTGTTCCTTTTCGGTGAGCATCGCCGCGGAATCGATGTTGATGATTTCGACGAAAGGCAGCGAGTCGTCCACGAGATTTCGCAGAATTTCGTACTCTGTCAGTATGTCTTTCATCAGTCCGCGGGCGCGCTCGAGCTCGCGCACGCTGTTCTTGTTCAGCATTTCCAGTTGCTGTTCGAGGTCTTTGAAGCCGGCGGTTTTTATCGATTCGACTATCTTGAGCGTTTCCTCTGAGCCTTTGTATTCAGTTTTGATGCTTTCGAGGCGCTCTTCGAGTTCCTCGACGGTTTCCTTGAATTCAAAGATGCTGCGCTGCGCGATGTTGAAAGCGTATGATTGGCGCTGCAGGTCCTGAAGATTGTGCCGGACGTCGCGCAGCCGGGATTGGAAAACGAAGGCGGCGCCGAGCGTCGGAATCATTAACGAGAGGACGGCGAGCAGCGTGGTATTGTTGAACACGAGAGTTAGAACGACACCGGCGATAAAGCACAGCGCCGCGAGGCCGAGCGATATATCGCGGACTCGCGAGTTGGAGCGTTCGGCGATCTGAAGCTTGATGAGCTGGTCCGGATCGGTCTGATCCATGGTTGTGGAATCGATCTGCTTGCGGACGCGGTCGAGCTGCCGCTGGAAGGCCTGCTCGCGTTCGAGTTCCATGTCGAGGTCGCGGCGCGTCGCTGTCCGCGCGCGGTCTATTTCGCTGTTCAGCAAGTCCACGTCCTTCATCATGTGCGAGCAGATCGTGTTGAATCTGTCCGGGCCCGAGAAAGACTGGATGAAATAATCTATCGACGAATGTTCCATTTCGCGCTCTCGCAGTTCCTTGTCGAGCGCGGCGATTGCGTCTAATTTTCGAGACAGGTCGGAGAGCGCGGCTTCTTTGAGTTCGAGCTGGCCGGCGGCCGAATCGCGTTTTTCCGCGAACGCGCGCCATTCTTCGAGAAGCTTGTATTTCTCGTCGATCGCGGCGAGGTTCTTTTCGCGGAGTTCGCGAGCGAGCGCTTCCTTCTCAACCTTGTCGCGGCGCAGCGATGGCAGTTTGTCCGCGTCACGCATCAGCCTGCTGCAGTCGACTTCGACCTGCTTCAACTGCTCGCGGCGGCCCTTGATCCGCATGTCCAGAACGTCCACCTGTTCCGCTTTTCTGCGTATGTCGTCGAGCATCGAGATCGTGGACTTCACACGGTCGCGCTCGCGCAGAATTTCGAGCAGTTTGCGGTTCGATTCGTCCATCCGGCGGTCGATCCGGTCCATGTCGCGCTCGCGCGCTTTGTAAACGGCGAGCACCTCCTGCTTGTCGTCCAGCCGGCGCCGGATTTCTTTCAGTTCGGTTTCGTCGTTGATTCGCTTCGAGGCGATCCGCTTCGCGGTCTTCTCCATAAAGCCAACGCCGAGCATATTGTTTAAAACAAGCCGCCTGTCGTTCGCGTCGTGAAGGATGATGTCCAGTTCCTTCTGCGCTATGAACATCGAATATCTGAATTCCTTAAATGAATAACCGAGCAGTTCCGCCACCCGCGCCTCGATCTGGTCCGGGTTTGAAGCGAGAACCTCATTTGTCGTGAGGTTGACCATCCGGCCGTCCCGCGTGCCGTCGGCTGAGAGGCGGCGCATGATCCTGAAAGACTGGCTGCCGGTGGAAAAAGTTATTTCGGAGGTGCAGGTGTCTTGCCCCCAGCGAATTATTTTCGAAGGTTCGCCGTCGACGGCTTTTGTCGTGCGGCCGAATATGCTGAAGCAGATCAGTTCGCCGATTGTCGACTTTCCGCATTCGTTGTCGCCGAAGATGCCTGTCAGCCCGCGCTCGGGCAGCGACTTCAACTCGAATTGGTCAAACCTCATGAAGTGGTTTGCTTTAAGGCCGCTGATTATCACTTGTTTTCCTCTATCTCCCGCAAGCCCATTTCGTAAAGTTCCTCGAGCAGCTTGACCTCGTCGCCGCGCTCTTTAGCGCCCAGAATTTCGCGGCCCACGAAGCGCTTGAATTCCTCGGCCGGCGAGCCGACCCTCAACGCCTCAAACTTGAAGTCCGCGCTCTCGTCCACAAGCGCGAGTCTGTTTTCGATGTGCACGAACGCGAATTTCTCGCGCAGTTTCGCGAGCAGCCCACTCTTCTGGAACTTGTTGAACGCCTCGAACGTCGACTGCCCGTTCAGAACGGCATAAAGAATTTTATCCTTGCCGCCCCGTTTGACGAGGTCGGAGAACGCGCCTTCGATGTCTTTGTCGTCGACCGAGCAGGTGAGGTTGATGTATTCGAGCGGCCGGGCGGAAGTGCGCACGGTCTGCGGCGACTGCGCGCGGCCGTCCTCGATCGTAAACGTGATGAAGCATTTCCGCTCCCGGTCGTCGTCGAAGTTGAAGCGTTCGAGGCTGCCCGGATAAATCGCGGTGAAATCGCCCGCCTCGATCAGGTCTAACTTGTGCCGGTGGCCGAGCGCCACATACTGATAGCCGCGCTCGCGCAACGGCGCGAGTATCCGCTCTCGCAACAGGTCGTTCGTAATGTTTATGAGATCCTGCCGCCGCGAATATGTGCAAAGAATGAATATTCCCGCTCGGTCTTTCGGCGCCGGAATGTCACGCTTTTTGAATTCTTCATCGAAAAACAGCGCCGCCTGACATGACGACACAATTATTTTCTGACCATCGAATTCTAGATTGATCGATTCCGGATTGTTCCCGGCCCCGATTACGCTGACATAGTTCAGATGGTCGAAAATCGTCAGGCTGCAGTCCGCCTCGCCGCCTTTTTTAACGATCATTTCTTCCTGACCGGGCGTTAGCACGATCCTTGTTCCTGGAAGCGCGTCGTGTATGCGCCCGAATGAGCGCAGCGCCGCCGACACTGTTTCGCGATTCGGATGAATCTTGTCGAACAGGCTGCCGGATATAAGGATAAGATGCGTTTTGTTCTTGATCGCGTAGTCGACCAGATCGTTGAAAACGCGCAGAACATCTTCTGTGCGCAGCTTCTCCGCCTCGCTGTCGAGGCTCGGGAAACGGCGTCCCAAGTGGATGTCTGACGTATGTATTACTCTGACAGGCGCCATTATTGTTTGACAGTTCCTTCCGGCGGAATAGCCGCCGGCCCGGCTCCCGGTTTGATGAGGCCGGATCTTTACATTAGCCCCGCTTTAGCGGGAAATCAACATTCGCCGCGCATGGGCAGACGGCATAAGCCCGCGCTAAATGGACGATATATAAAGTAATATCCTTAAATTAGCGTCTTTTTTAAACTGCGAATATAACATTCAGGCATATTTTTCCGCAACCGGGCTGTTTCGACGGCCGGCCGCTAACACTCCACGGGCGGCACAGCCGGGTTTGCAAACCATTTGAAATCAATGTCAGGGAACAGCCGGTCACGCGCCATGCAGTCGCCGAGGAACACCCAGTCTTCCTGTTCCACCCAGTTGCCGCGCCCGTAGTCGCGCGCCATTTTCGCCAGCCGCTTGAAGTCGTTGAAGTGCTCAACAGCCCGCCGCTCCGCGTGGTCCCGCGTACTCCAGTTCGTTATCATGAACTTCCAGTCGGACGACTGCAGCAGCATCAACTCTCTCGAGCATTGCTTCAATATTTTGATTAGTTCCGGGTCTACTGTATAGAAGAACTCGCGCGCGAGGTCTTTCATGTCGAGCTCCGCGTCGATTTCCTTGTCCATCAGCCAGCCGATTTCCTCGTTGATCCATGTCGACGAGTTGTAACCTGAGCCCCAAGAGGATTCCGGCAGGAACACGTCCGCCGCCGGAGGCACCCGCTTCATGTATTCCGAGCAGGTTTCCGTTCTGATCTCCGGATCCGAATTCACCCACTTGATGACATGATAGATGAAGAGCGGACCTTCGAACCACCAGTGGCCGAACAGCTCGGTGTCGAACGCAGTCAGCGCCATCGATGCGGCGCCGGTCTGTTCGTAATGAGTTTTCAGGCTGCCCGCGATCATGAACTTGTAATGCCCGGCGTGTTCGAGCACTTTCTGGTCGACCGCGTCGTCCGGGTAATAGTAATCCTTATAAGCCATGTCGGCTTTCGTGTGCGTGATCTTCCAGTAGCGAAGGCGGCCGGGGAAATGTTTCTTGTGGAAATCGAGATAGGTTCCGTCGCCGGGATAGCCGACTTCGTGACGCCAGACTTGCAGAGAGAGCGGAATGTCGCGGGCGAAAACCGCGACCGAGTCTTTAGGTGTCTGCGCGCCGCGCGCCCAGTAGGCGAAGAACGGGTCCTTGACCAGATCGTACGGGAACGCCTTCATAAGCTGATGGTTGTCGACGACGAAAAAGTTCAAGTCTGCTTCGCTGAGAAATTCCTCGACACCTTTTCTGGAGTAAGGAATTTCGCCGACTTTCGTTCCGTATGGCGGCGCCCACTTGCACGACGGGCGGTAGCCGCACTCCGGCAGCCAAAGCCCTTTCGGCGCGACTCCGAAAGTTTTCGTGTGCGACTCGACAGCGGTCTGAACCTGCGCCTGAATCGAGGTGTCCTCGCCCGTCGCCGGGAAATAGGCGTGCGTCGCGCCGCAGGTCATCAGTTCGATGTGGCCGGCGTCCTGAAGTTTTTTCAGCGAGTCGAGCACGTCCCTGTCGTAAACCGTGTTGAACCGTTCGAGCATCGATGAGTAGTGGTCTTCCCAACGGGATGCGAGATATGAGAGATGGGCGTCGTTGTGTTCAAAGTCATGCTTGTCGCGAATCGCGTAACCGATGGTTTTTTTGCAGTAGGCTTCGAACCGTTCCTTGAAGTGTTCGAGCTTTAGCTGCTCGGCCAGAACGGGCGAGATCGTCATTGTGATCTTAGGCGAGATTCCCTCGTCGACGAGCTTGTAGAGAACGTCGAGCAGCGGAATGTATGTCTCCGCGGTCGCCTCGAACAGCCATTCCTCCTCGAACCCGTCGTGATACATCACCCAGGGAAGGTGCGTGTGTAGAACTAAAATAAAACTTCCGTGAAAGTTCGCCAATTTCTTACCTCAGTTATTTCCGTCATCGCGATGCGTCATTGCCAAAGCAATTTCGCTTTTGCGTCATTGCGAGAAGAGGGCGCCGAAGCAATGGCGACCTCAACTTCAATTACCCGTCGCAAAGGCATTTCCCGCACAGAAGTTAATTTTGGGGGCGGAAGCCGGAAAAATCAACCATAGGGCCGGAATGCTGTTTCATGGAGCTTAACAAAAAAGCGATATTTCTGTCACATCCGCCGGATATTATTATCATAATGAACATGTTGCGCTTGCGAAAAATATTTTTTGCGATGTTGCTGATTTTACCGATTGCGGCGTTCGCGCATGCTGAGGAATACAGCGGGCGGGTCATCGGTGTCAGTGATGGCGACACGATAAAAATTCTAATTCCGGGGGGCAGGCAGATAAAAGTAAGGCTGGCGGAAATTGACGCTCCTGAAAAGTCGCAGGCGTTCGGAAACCAGTCTAAAAAAGCCATGTCCGGCCTCGTATACGACAAAAACGCGCGGGTGGTCAAAATAAATATCGACAGATACGGACGCACTGTCGGGCGTGTCTATATCGGAAAACTTGACGTGAACGCCGAGATGCTTAAAAAAGGAATGGCGTGGGTTTACACGCAATATTCAACCGACCCGAAATTCCCGCCGCTTGAAAGAGCGGCGAAGAAATTGCGACTCGGGCTTTGGGCGGATACCGACCCGACACCGCCGTGGGAATACAGGCGCGGCGGCGCGGCGAAAAAAAGCGAACTCAAGCTGAAAAACCAGAAAGCCGAAGAAAAGAAACCGTCATTTGGTCTGAACCCGAAGTGCGGAACAAAAACCAAGTGCTCTGAAATGAACACCTGCGTCGAGGCAAAATTCTTTCTGAATGTCTGCGGCCAGAAAAAACTCGATCGTGACGGCAACGGCGTCCCCTGCGAATCTATCTGCGATTAATATATGGTATTCTTAAGCTGGATCTTGGTCCCACGTTTCGAGTATGGAAATCAGGGCATTCCTTTTACTTAGCGGAAATTTTTTCTTTTATCCACAGATTTACCAGCGTTTCAGGAGAGATTCCCCTTTGTCTGGATATTTTTGTCACCTGAATTGAAAGGCCGCTTTCAATTGCGACATATCGAGGTTCTTTTTTTATTTCAACTTCGAACTCGGCTTCTTGGGTGTCGGCCAAGTGATCCGAAACGCTCTGGTTGTCCCAGAAGTCTGATGCCATTTCAGGGCTGTCAAAATTTTCGGGCAATTTCATCTTGTTTTTACTTTTTTTCATACATCTTCCTCTAAGACTTCTTCTTCAACAGCGAAGTCGGAAACATTTCGCTTTTAAGAAAACCAATTGCCGGCTCGATGCCGAAGCCGACAAGCGCGCAAATGAAAATAAACACCATCAGCCCGGCGGAGGCGACGCAGTAGGGGCAGTACATTTTTAGTATGAAGTGTTCAATGTAAGTCAGTCCGAATGAGAATCCGAGTCCGATGAACGCGCCGCAGTAAAGCATCAAAGAGAAGAAGTCAGATTTCTTGCGTCTGCGCGCGAGGTGGATCAGCGAGAGCAGGATCAGCAGC